>URYY01000009.1 GCA_900552245.1 uncultured Opitutales bacterium
ATGAAAGACAAATCTAAAAAATCAACCTATTCCACAACCTTTGGTATTGACCCATGTATTTCTTGCTAGCTCTTTTTTAGCTGCCAATAAGCAAGCTAGCCGCAGCGCGAAAATTGCTGCCGTATTCAGCTTCAGGACATATCACATATTGCCTTGCGCATACGGAAAACAAAACCAAAAAATCAGCCTATCCCACAAGCGTTGATGCTTAGCCAAACAAAAAAACAGCGACTTTCACTCGGAAAATCGCCGTTTAAATTTTGGTGGGCCGGGTGGGGATTGAACCCACGACCAAACGATTATGAGTCGTCTGCTCTGACCGCTGAGCTACCAGCCCGTAAAAAGAAATGTAAAACTGCACTATCTTATTTTATTTTGCAAGCAAATTATTTAAAAAATGAAAAAATTTTTAAAGGTGAACGTTTTTTATTCCTTTGCAAGAGCTGTGCATAGTTTGGAATATCAGTGGATTTTGTTGCATGAAAGTTTCTTACTTATCGCTTGGCTATTGTTGCGTTCTGCAAAAAAGACTTGAAAAGTTTTAAAAAAAGGTTTTGTCTACTGTTCTGTGTTAAAGACAAAACACTGTATTCTTCGCGTGGTTGCGATTTTTTCGCAGGGGGGTAGGTGTCTTGAGTTTGGTTTCTTTAGATGGCGGAATGGAGGGCAGTCTGATTTTTCCGAACTTGCACGGAGTGCTGCCACGGCGCAAATATTTTAAAAAGATAAAAACTGGAATAAAATATGGACAGGAGAAAATTCATAAAGGGGGCGTCGCTTGCAATAGCTATGCCTTTAATATACAAGGGCTCGCTGTTTGCCCGCGGCAATACCGCGCCGAATAGCAGGTGCAATCTGGCTGTTATTGGTGTGGGCAAGATGGCTGACGGCCACTTAAACGGGCTTACCGATTTGCCCTACTGCCGCGTCACGGCCCTGTGCGATGTTGACGATAAGAGGCTGAAGTTCTGGTCAAACAAAATAAATGAAAAGTACACGGCCAAGGGGTGGGCTTTTGACAAGCCTAAGTGCTGCAAGGATTTTCGCGAGGTGCTCGCCGATCCTTCAATAGATGCAGTTTACATAACAACACCCGACCACTGGCATGCAATAATTTCTATAATGGCAGCCCGCGCAGGCAAGGCAATTTATTGCGAAAAGCCAATGACATTCAGTGTTGAAGAGGCGCGCAAGGTAACAGAGGAAGTTAAAAAGGCCGGCGTAGTGTTCCAAGTTGGCTCTCAGCAACGTTCCGACGAGGGCTTCCGCAGGGCGGCCCAGCTTGCCAGAAACGGTCATCTCGGCGAAATAAAAGAGGTATGGGCGCGACTGAATTACGGCTTGGCATCAACCCGCAACTGGGAATATGAGGATGTTCCAGATGGCGTCGATTGGGATATGTGGTGCGGACCGGCTCCGTACAATCCGTACTCCAAGCACCTCTTGCCCATGCTCAGCGACTCTGAAAATCCGTACAACGAGCACGGATTCCCGGCGTGGCGCGACCACCTCGACTACGGAAATTCAAATCAGGCGGACTTTGGCGCCCACCACTACGATATTGGCCTTTGGGGCTTGGGTCTGGACGGCAAGGGGCCGAAGGAGATTATCGTTTCCGACAAGGGCGATTTGCCGGGGCTTAAGAATTCCCGCCAATACATGTATTTGGCCGACGGCCCGCAGGGCAACGAGGTTAAGATAATAAAGGGCAATCAGCCCGACGTTCCCTTTGACTACGCCGTGACATTTGTCGGCACAGAGGGCATAGTTGCCGCCGATAGAGGTGCAAAGTTCTGGGCGAATAAAAATACGCTAAACGACTTGAAGATTGCAGACGAAGACATAGTCTACCAGAAGTCTGCAAACAATAGCCATCGCGACAATTTCTTCAGCGCCGTATTTACCGGTTCTCCCGTAGTTGCGCCTGTTGAGGGCGGCAGGTCTTCGGCTGAGATTTCTATTATCGGCAATATTGCTTATCGCTTGGGCCGCTCTCTCAAGTGGGATTGGAAGAGCGGAAAGTTCATTGGCGACGACGAGGCAAATCAGTTCTTGAGCCGTCCGAATCGCGGCGAGTGGGCGCTAATATAAACAGTATATCGGAGATTTAGATTTATGAAAAAAACATTGATGTTTGCATTTGCATTTGCCGCGGCCTCTAGCTTTGTATTTGCAGCTGGAAAGACTGCAGAGCGCAAGCTTACTCTAGCCCAGACTGACGACACTCCGTACCTAATGGGCAACGGCAAGCCTTGGAAGGACAAAATTCTAACGGAGGAGCAGTTGAAGATGACAGCTGAGGCTGCCCCGGAACTAACTAAGTACGGCCGCTACATAAAGAAGCGCTCCTTCTTGGTTTGGGACAGGACCGACGGCTTCAGACACACGGAGGGCATTCCCGCATTCCGCGCACTTTTTGACGTTTTGGTAGAGCGCTCAAAGGGCAGGTGGACCGTTAAGTATTCGGAAGACGTAAAGGACTTTGAGGCGGAGAACTTAAAGAAGTACGACTGCGTTATAATAAATAACTGCACTGGGCGCTTCTTTGTATCGCCAAAGAAGATAAGAGACGCCATGACGCCCGAAGAGCGCAGGCAAGACGATGTCGACAATATCAAGTATCGCGACAATCTGATTGAATACGTAAGAAACGGCGGCGGCATAATGGGTATGCATGCAGCTTGCGACGCCATGGATTGCAAAGACAGCTCCAACAAAGAGGAGAAGTATCCGGCATATCCCGTAATGATGGGCGGTCGCTTTGCAGGGCACCCGTGGGGGGCCGGCAATTCCGCAGTTACGGTTTTGGTTGAAGACAAGAAGAATCCGCTAGTTATGGGCTTGTGGCCCGAGGGCGAATTTAAGATTCAGGACGAGATTTACACGTTCATAGAGCAGTACGGCTACGACCGCAAGAAGCAGCGCGTGTTGCTTTCGCTGGATTTTGACCGCAGCCCCAAGGACGGCGGAGAAGACCCCATGAAGCACACGAGCCGCAAGAATAAGGACTTTGGCCTCACATGGATAAAGAAGTACGGCAAGGGGCGCATATTCTACGGAGCTTTCGGCCACAGGTTGGATGTTTACTGGCGCAATCCGAAGATCTGCGAGATGTACTTGCGCGGCATACTTTTTGCGACCGGCGATTTGAAGCTCAGGAACGTAGAGCTGTATCCCATAGTTGACGGAAAGATAATAAATCCGTCTGAATAGTAAAAAAACACAAAAAAAATTTAGGAATACTATATGAAGAAACTATTTTACCTGACTTTGGGAGCGGTATTTCTCGCATCGGTAGCCGGCGCGAGAAATCAGCCGACTGACGACCCGATGACGCCCGAGCAGCTAAAGATGACGGCAGAGGCCGCTCCGAAAAAGCTCGCTGTAAAGCCCAAGAAGCAGCGCAATATCTTGGTTTACTACAATACGGACGGCTATCGCCACAATGAGGGCATAGTTGCCTCGAATGCGCTGCTAGCTGAGTTTGAAAAAATTTCAAAGGGCGCGTACAAGATGACTTTTTCGATGGATCCCGCCTCGCTTTCCGCGGAAAACTTGAAGAAGTACGATTGCGTTGTTCTGAATAACAGCACGGGAAATTTCTTTAGAACTTGCAACTTTACCCGCGAAAACTGGAGCGGCGAGCAAAAGAAGGCCGACGAGCAGCGCGCAAAGCAGCTCTACGCCGACTTCATGGACTGGGTGAAAAACGGTGGCGGCGTGATGGCTATACACGCAGCTACCGACGCTATGCGCGGTTCCGAGTATGTGGATATGATAGGCGGCATATTTGCAGGGCACCCGTGGGGTGCTGGCAACGCTCCGGTAACGATGGTTGTTGAGGACGTTAAAAATCCCGTAGTCAAGGGGATTTTCGACAACGACGAGTTTGTCGTGCAGGACGAAATTTACACCTTTGAAGACAAGCCCGGCTTTGACCGCGAAAAGCAGCGCGTTTTGGTCTCATTGGACTTTGACCGCAGCCCCAAGGACGGCGGGCGCGATCCGATGTTGGATACAAAGCGCACGATAAAGGATTTCGGCACAAGTTGGATTAAAAATTACGAGAAGGGCCGCATATTTTACGGTGGATTTGGGCACAGGCGCGACGTGTTCTGGCGCAATCCAAAGATTTGCGAGCTTTACCTAAGGGGGCTGCAGTTTGCTTGCGGAGATCTGGCTGCAGACGCAACTCCATTGGGCAATGAAATGATAGCAAAAGTTCAGGCCCGCTCTTCCGTAAACGGCATAAAGAGCTTGCGCGAGACAGATTTTAACAAGAATACCGATATGCTTGAAAAGGTGTTCTTTAGGGCATACAAAGCCGCTACTGAGTCCGACGAAATCGCATCTGAAATTGAAAAGCTTTGCGTAGGCGAACTGCAGCAGAAGCAGGGCACATTGCGGTATCAGAAGCTGATGTCGGAGCTCTTGCAGGTAACGGGTGCAAATTCGACTGCAAAGCAGGTCGGCGAGATTATCTTGCGCGATATGAATGAGCCAAAGGCTCGCTATTATGTGGAGAGCCTATTTATATCGCTAGTTCGCTCTTCCGATCCCAACGCAAAGGCCGTTTTGAAGGGGCTTATGCAGAAGGGCAACGATTTTATAAAGCGCGACGCCGTTACGGCCTTGGGCTACATAAAGGACAATACTAGCGTTTCGGCCATATCTGGGTTGATTAAGGACAGCGATTTGCGCATGGCTTTTTGCGCGGCAAATGCTCTTGCCAGAATGGAGACCCCGCAGGCTTACGCGAAGCTTTGCGATGCTTACAAGTCGGTAAAGAATCCGGTCTTAAAGCAGGAGATTGCGCTACTTATGCTCTCCAGCAAGCTCGCCACGGCTGACTTGGCTTCAAAGCTATTGGCTGACAAAGACTCCGCTAAGTCGGTCCGCACGCTCGCGGCAATAGTTTTGCTAAAGAACGGCAAGGACTTTTCGGGCGATGTTTACTTTGACGATGTTGCAAAATTCCTCGGCATGAATAAGGATGTCAAGATACCCTCTATGGAGCTATCAAAGTTGCAGGAGGCCGACAAAGCGGAAATGATTTACGCGCTTGCAAACCGCGGCGAGGGGTACGAGCAGATTATTGCTACCGTCCCGCAGACGGCGGATACGGCACTTGCAGTTACTTATGCAGTATCGAAATTCGGCAAGGCTGAAGATTTGCCAAAGGTTGCGGCATTTGCCGAAATGTACGATAACTCGAAGATGCGCGAGGCTGCGTTTGTGGTGGCTTCCATAACATCCAAGGACAAGCTAAAGACTTTGGGCGATTTGTCTGCAAACTTGCAGGGCAAGCCGCGCGAATTAATCGTTGAAGCCATGACTAACTTGGATTCTTCGGCGAGCGTAGATTACTTGTTTAACACCGTAAAGACGGCAAAGACTGCCGAGGAAAAGCAGGCGGCTCTAAAGACGCTCGAGAATGCCGTCGTAAAGAACACCGAGGTTTTCGTGAGAGCCTCGAAGCTCTTGGGCAGCGCTCCTGCCGATTTGAAGCGCCCAATAATGGCCTTGATGGTAGCATGCTCCCGCAGGGATTGCGATGCTGAAATGGTTGCGGCAGCGCAGGCTTTGTTTGACGCGGCGGCTCCGGCTCAGAAGGCTTCATTCTTGCGCTTTGCCACGGCAAACGGCGCGGATGCCGGCGTGCAGATGTGCATAAAGGCGTACAAGGCTGGGCTAAAAAATCAGGCTTTGGCGGAACTTGCAAAGTGGGAAAATCCGAGCGCTTTAGCCCCCATGAAGGAGCTTGCAGATTCCATTAAAAATCCGGCGGAAAAGAAAGCTGTGCAGAAGGCTATGGTTGCCGTGATTTCCAAGTCCGGTGCGCTTGACGATCCCGCTGCAGACTACATCGTTGAGAGCGCCGTCGATAAGAAGGATTCCAAGCTTGTCGAGAAAATGCGCCGCTTAAATCTAAAGAACTTCCAGCTCCAGAAGGTCGGCGGCGGCATTATCGCCACGGCTTTCAAGACATCCGACTTGAAGAACGCCTTTGACGGCAATATGAACTCCCGCTGGACTTCCGGAATGAACCGCAGCAAGGGGCAGTGGATACAGTTTGAGTTGCCGAAGGTGCGTCTAATCGACGGAATCGTGCTCAGGTTGGGCTCTTCTAAGGGCGACGGAGTTGTGGAGCCGAAGGTGTTTGTCGGCGAGACCATGGAGGACTTTGACGAAGTTGAAATCAAATTCTCCAAGGATCCTGAAGACAATAGCGACGTAATAAGCTTTAAAAAGCCCATTAAGGCGAAGCTCGTGCGCATAGAAAATGGCGGCGAAAAGGGCGGCTGGTGGTCTATTCACGAGATAGAGCTGATAGACGATCCCTCGACTTTCAAGAATCTAAAGCCCATGGGCAAGGGCATATCGGCCGGTTCCGACAGGAATGAAAACGGTTTGAAGAACGCCTTTGACGGCAACGTAGACTCTCGCTGGTCAACCGAGGGCAATCGCGAGCCCGGCCAGTGGTTTATGATTGGTTTTGACAAGGTCCGCAAGGTTTCCGGCGTAACCTTAAACTTGGGGCAGTCTACGGGCGACAGAATCCTTCAGCCAAAGGTATTTGCCGGCGAGACCATCGAGACAATGAAGCCCGTGGCGTTCAAATACGCAAAGGGCAGGAAGGCCGACGAATTTACTTTTGAAACTCCGCTAAATGTGAAGTACATACGCTTTGTAAACGGGGCTGAGAGCGGCGGTTTCTGGTCCATACACGAAGTGGAAGTAAAGTAAGTTTTTTAACTTGATCTAGGCCCTCCGCGCTCGTTTTGCGCGGGGGGCTTTTTTATGAAAAGGGCTTGATTCTTTACTTTGCAAGCGGCTTTGAGAGCTTCAAATTTGTAGGTTTTATGAATTTTTGCGCAGGCTGTGGTTTTTTAGAAAAATTCCCTTGTATTTCAAAACAAAATTCTTAGCGTATAGTATAATTACAAAGCGGACGCACGAAGCGCGACGCAAGTTTCATAGAGGATTCGCTCACTGGAGTGAATCAAGCGAGTTTTCCTTTCGGGTGCTTGTTTTTAGGGGCTTACGGCCCAGAGATTCAAGAGTTTTCCCGAGCGAAATTTCATCAGCCTCGGCTCCGGTATAAATATAGAATTGAATTAAGAACTATTCATATGAATATTCACGAATATCAGGCAAAAGAGTTGTTTGCGAATTTTGGCGTTGCCGTGCCGGCGGGCGTGGCATGCTCAAATCCCGCCGATTTTGAAAAAGCGATAGAGTCGATAAAGGGCGACGTCGTTGTGGTTAAAAGCCAGATACACGCAGGCGGCCGAGGCAAGGGCACTTTCGCGGACGGCTACAAGGGCGGCGTTCACGTTGTAAAGAGGGTCGAGGCCTTGGACGTTGCAAACAAAATGTTTAACAATGTCCTTATAACAAAGCAGACGGGCGAGGCCGGCAAGCAGGTGCGCACCATCTACTTTACCGAGGCAAGCACAATTAAAAAAGAGTATTACCTCGCGATACTTATGGATAGATCCAGCGGCAAAGACGCCGTCATAGCCTCCACCGAGGGCGGCATGGATATAGAAAAGGTTGCCGAGGAGACTCCGGATAAAATTTTCAAGGTTCTGATAAATCCGGAAACCGGAATACAGAGCTTTCAGATTCGCAAGTTGGCTTTCGCACTTGGCTTTGGCGAAAAGGCTTTGATGAAGCAGTTTACAGTTTTGCTAAAGGGCCTGTACAAGCTCTACGCTTCCAAGGATTGCTCAATGGTTGAGGTCAACCCCTTGGTTCTGACAGAGGAAGACCAAATTGTGGCGCTCGACGCAAAGGTGGCCTTTGACGACAACGCGCTATTCCGCCACCCCGACATCGTCGCCTACCGCGACTTAAACGAGGAGAATCCGCTTGAGATAGAGGCCTCTAAGTACGGTCTAAACTATATAAAGCTCGACGGCAATATCGCCTGCATGGTAAACGGCGCGGGGCTTGCGATGGCCACTATGGACATCATAAAGTACTACGGCGGCAATCCCGCAAACTTCTTGGATGTTGGCGGTGGAGCTACCGAGGAGGCCATCACTGCGGCATTTAAGATTCTCCTAAGCGATGCCGGCACAAAGGGCATCTTGATAAACATCTTTGGCGGAATTATGCGCTGCGATATAATAGCAGCCGGCGTTGTTGCCGCCGTAAAGAACGTGGGCGGACTTTCTATTCCCCTAGTCGTTCGCTTGGAAGGGACAAATGTTGACGAGGGCAAGAAGATCCTCAATGAAAGCGGCATAAATCTGGTCACCGCCGACAATCTCGACGATGCAGCTCAGAAAATCGTAAAAATCGTAACAAAGTAAGTTTTTTAATATGAGCATTTTAATCAATAAAAACACAAGGGTTGTTGTAAGCGGTATTACGGGTGGTGCAGGCAGTTTCCACACTCGCCAGTGCATGGAATACGGCACGAAGATTGTTGCGGGCGTAACTCCCGGCAAGGGCGGCATTATGTTCGACGACAAGGTTCCGGTTTTCAACACAATAGACGAGGCCGTCTCAAAAGAGGGGGCAAACGCCTGCGTTATATTTGTGCCGCCGCCATTTGCGGCAGACTCTATTTTGGAGGCGATAGACGCGGGGATAGAGGTTATTATTTGCATAACTGAAGGCATTCCCGTTCGCGATATGGCTCTTGTCAAGGCGCGCCTAAACGAGAAGGGCTGCAAGTCTCGATTGATAGGGCCGAATTGCCCCGGAGTCATTACACCAGGAGAGTGCAAAATAGGCATCATGCCCGCAAAGATACACAGGCCAGGAACTGTTGGAATTGTATCAAAGTCAGGAACATTGACTTATGAAGCGGCCTACCAGATTACCACGCTTGGCTATGGGCAATCGACGTCGCTAGGCATTGGCGGCGACCCTATTAACGGCACGAGCATGCTAGAGGGCATACAGATGTTTAATGACGACCCGCAGACGGAAGCTATCATCATGATAGGCGAAATCGGCGGCAACAATGAGCAGCAGGCGGCAGAGTGGATTAAGGCAAACTGCAAGAAGCCTGTCGCGGCGTTTATCGCGGGCACTACGGCTCCCAAGGGGCGCAGAATGGGCCATGCGGGTGCAATCGTAACGGGCAAGTCGGGTTCGGCTGCCGAAAAGATTGCCGCTTTGGAGGCTGCGGGCATTGCCGTATCGCCAACTCCCGCAAAGATTGGCGAAACTCTTCTAAAGGTCTGGGGCAAGTAAACATTATTTTTCTTTAGCGGCGCTCGTTTTTCGGGCGCCGTTTTTTTAATAACAAAGACCGCAATTCCACGGTGGAATT
The DNA here is from genome assembly GCA_900552245.1 of uncultured Opitutales bacterium. GTDB lineage: Bacteria > Verrucomicrobiota > Verrucomicrobiia > Opitutales > Intestinicryptomonadaceae > Intestinicryptomonas. The sequence goes on from URYY01000009.1 coordinate 9,293, forward strand.
TGCGGTCTTTGTTTGCTAAGATTTTATCTGGGCTTACTTAAAATCCAAGCCCAGAGCTTTTGCCACGCCCTTGCCGTATTCGGGGTCTGCCTTTGAGCAGTTTTCTATGTGGCGGCGCTTGATAAATTCGGGGGCATCGCCCATGGCGCGCGCCGTGTTTTCAAAGAGCCTCTGCTTTTGCTCTTGAGACATTGCGCGGAAACGCCTGCCGGGCTGCGAGTAGTAATCGTCGTCGTCCTCGCGGAAGTTCCAAGCATCGCCGTCGCCGCATACGGGCGTGGGTGGGATTCTGTATTCGGGCTGTTGAGTCCAGGCGCCGTATGAGTTTGGCTCGTAAGAGGTCTTTGCGCCGTGGTTGCCGTCAACGCGCATCTGGCCGTCGCGCGAGTAGCCCGTTACGGGGCAGCGCGGGCGATTTACGGGAATTTGATAGTGGTTTACGCCAAGTCTGTACCTTTGCGCATCGCCGTAGCCAAAGAGGCGGGCCTGCAGCATCTTGTCGGGCGAAAATCCTATTCCGGGAACTACGTTTGCAGGGTTAAACGCCGCCTGCTCAACGTCTTGAAAATAATTTTCGGGATTTCTATTTAGCTCCATAATGCCCACTTCCTCGAGCGGAAATTCGTCGGTATACCACTCTTTTGTAAGGTCGAAGGGGTTGTAAGGCATCTTCTTTGCCTGCTCTTGGGTCATGACTTGTATGCAGAGTTTCCACTTTGGAAAGTCGCCATTTTCTATGTGCTCAAAGAGGTCGCGCTGGTTGCTGTCGCGGTCTTTTGCGATTACCGCTTCCGCTTCGGCGTCTGTCAAAAACTTTATGGGCTGTTGGCAGACCCAGTGGAACTTGACCCAGACCAAGTGCCTATCGGCGTCATACATGCTGAAGGTGTGGCTGCCAAAGCCGTGCATGTTGCGGTAGGAGGCCGGGATTCCGTCGTCGCTCATTGTTATTGTAATCTGGTGCAAGGCCTCGGGCAGGCTTGTCCAGAAATCCCAATTATTCTTTGCGGAGCGCATATTAGTTTTCGGGTCGCGCTTTACGGCGTGGTTTAAGTCCGGAAAGTGATGGCCGTCGCGCAAAAAGAATACGGGGGTGTTGTTCCCGACCAAGTCCCAGTTGCCTTCCTCGGTGTAAAATTTGACTGCAAAGCCGCGTATGTCGCGCTCGGCGTCGGCCGCGCCGCGCTCGCCCGCAACGGTCGAAAAGCGCACGAATACTTCTGTCTTTTTGCCTATTTCCGAAAATAGCTTCGCGCAGGTGTACTTAGTGATGTCGTTTGTGACGGTGAAAGTTCCGAAGGCGCCGGAGCCCTTTGCGTGCATTCGCCTTTCCGGAATTACCTCGCGGTTAAAGTTTGCCATCTTTTCCTGAAACCAGACGTCTTCCATGAGCATAGGGCCGCGAGGGCCGGCAGTGCGGGAGTTTTGATTGTCGGCTATTGGTATTCCGAAGTTGTTTGTGAGTTTGTCCTTGTTCATATCTTTCCTTTCTGTTGGGCTTTGTTGAGAGAGTCTTTTGGCTTAATTCTACGCGGTTATTCACTGTCTAAAGTGCGCAAATAATTTGTTCTATCGAACGTTTTTTGCCGTCTTTAAATTTTTAGTTTGGGAATTGCCGCTTTCTTTTGGCGCTTAATGTAAGTAATTAACAATAGTAGTCAAGTATTATTTAAAAAAATATTGCAAAATTTCCGACAAGCTCTCAATCTCGCCCATAATGAAGAAAGATACCGAGACTCTCGACGCGGCCTTTGCCGCATTCTGCAAGCGGGCGGGTTTTAGAAGAACCCTCCAGCGAAAGATTGTTTACGGGCTTTTTTATGGGGCCTGTACTCACTTGAGCGTTGAGGAGATTATGGAAAAAATCTCTAAGAAAAATCCGGAGCTCAGGGAGGAGAGCGTGTACAGGATACTCGGCGATTTTGTGAGGGCGGGTTTTATAAGGAAGGTGAATGTACCGGGCGTTGGCAAATACGAATTTGCCTCAGAGCCGCACGGGCATTTTGTTTGCGAAAGTTGCGGAAAAATTTTAGATGTTGATATTTCAGAAATGAATATTCCAAAATCTCTAAACGGCGTATCCGGCATGAGCGTGACTTTCGGAGGTGTGTGCCGCGCTTGCGCCCGCAAGCAAAAATAATTATAGACTGCGGCTTTAGGGCTTGTTTTCCCTCAGCGCAAAGCGCATGTAAAGGTAGGAGATTCCGATTAGGCAAAGCCCCAAGAGCGCGAATGACATTACGCGCGCAAGGCCGTCGAGCGCAGATGCGTCGAACAAAAACACTTTGCCGACGGCAAGCAGCATAACGACAAACGAGGCCGCTCGCAGAGCCTTTAGGCGGAACTTAAAGCCCGCGGCAAGCAGAGCTATAGAGTAGAGAATCCAGGCCAGCGAGTAGGCGTTAATTTCGGCGCGGCTTGCGCTTAGATTCACAAAGTGCCCGTCAAAGCAAAATTTTATTTGCGAATTTATATAGATAAATACGAGTGCAATTGTAAGGCAAAAGAGTGCGCCTTTTAGGTTTGTAAATAGGCTGTCACTATCGACTTTTGCAAGAATTAGAAATATCGCGGCAAGCGAAATCGAAAGCATGCCGGGTGAGAAAAATCCGAGTGCAATGAGAACTGCGAGTCCTATAGCTCTAAAATCAAAAGCTTGCTTAGCCTTGCTTGTCGGAATCGACGCTGCAAGCTTTCCCGCAAGAATTGCAGGCAATAGCCAAATTAGAGAAAAGTCGTTTAGAATGGGAATACCCGATACAAAGAGCTCGTCCGAGAAGGGGTTTAAGTGCAGTAGTGGGTATATGCAAAGCTTTAGGGCCCAGGCCGCGGCAAAGACTAGCGAGAATTTGTAGGCCAATTCGTCGCGCTTTTTAAATATTGCGCAGGCCAGCGCAAAAATCGCAAATACTGCTAGGGCGAAAATGCAGAATGTTGTGTAGGGCTTTGCAAAAGAGCCAAAAATTTTTATTGCAAGATAGCTTGTTGAAAGGACGCTAATGCAAAGAGCCGCAAATGAGTAAACTGCCTTAAAAATAGTTTTTGATTTAAAGAAGCTCTCTATCAAAATTCTTGCAAATACCACTGCCGCAAAGGCGGCTGTGCAGTCAAAAAGCGGACTGCTTATATGGGGCAGATTCGGTGGGGCTAAGCTTAGAAAAAATAAGGGAAATAAGTCTATTTCGTTGTAGATAAATATAGCAAGCCCCGCGAAGGTCAAGAAGCAGGAGGCTACGGCAAAGTGGCGGCTGTAGTTTAGCCTCAAAAGTGCTATAAATAAAATTGAGAATAAGACTGCAATGTAGGGCAGGTCTAAGTCGCGGGCAATCAGCGCCAGGAAAATGGTTGGGACAAGTGCAATTGGAATTGCCTTGGGGCCTTCCAATTTTGATAGCGCAAAGAATACAAGTGGCACAAGGCAGGCCAAGAATAGCACAAATAGGTTGTAGTCTAAGAGTGCTATAAAGCCCGCCGTGCAAAGAATTAAAAAGCCGATACTTGCGCTAATCTTTTTGTCTGTCTTTGCAAAGTAAAATAATTCGGCGTAGGAGAGCAAGATTAGCGGAAGGGCCTTGGCTAATTCGGCGCCCGGAAAGATGTTGCACATTAGCCATACAAAGATTAGCTCCGTAAAAATCTTGAAAGGCCACAAGCCCAATTTGCCCGAATTTACACAAACGCATAAGAGGGTGAATGCAAAAATCGGCAAATAATTTATGTTGACCTGCTCAAAGCCGTCAATCCGGGCGCAAAGGTAAAATACCAGAAACAATCCGCAGGTAAAAACTTGTTTTAAAACCCTAGCCACGCTCTCTGCCGAAAGCACTTCAGATTTTCCGCGAATGTCTAATAGGGCTATATTTTCTCTAAGTAAAAATTTTGAGTATCTAAAAAATACGAGACATAGAATCGCCGCATATACGGCAAATTCCCAAACTTGACCTTGCGTTTTAAATACGGCTCTCGCCCAGACAAAGCCCCAGAATATGTTGAAGGCGGCGCACAAAATCGGAGCAAGAGCCAGCTTCTGCCTCTTAAATTCGCGCATGAAAAACACGCTTGCAATCGCAAGGTACGCGAGGGTTATGGGGGAATTTGGATTGCTTGTAGATACAATGAGTGGCGCTAGGAATATGCCGATTACGGCAAGCAGGCTCAGAGATTTATCGTAACTTTTAGAAAGAAGTAGCATCGCTACCGAAATCCCGGCCATAATTGGAATTGCCGCAAGCTTTGGAATGAGTTTGTAGATTTCAGCCGCTGCAAATGCGTCGGCATAGGCTATTGAAAGGCCTGCGCCAATAAGTATTGAGGCTATTTTTAAGTTCTTTAAAAAGCGCTTTGAAAACACGCCTGCAAGGCAGGTTACAATGGCAAATAGAGCGCCCGCTATTACGCGCATTTGAGGCGTAAAAAGCCCTCTTTCAATGGAGTATTTTATGAGGAAAAATCCCGCAAATGCTATAGCAAGGCCTCCGAGCCACACAAAGAGCTTTGAGCCTATGTTCCTTTCAAGGCTATACACTTTTTCACTTGCATATTGCGGTTCTTGAGCCTTCCTATTAGCGCATGCAACATCTTCCGCGCTTTTGCTTGCTGTTTGGCAGACATCTTCTTTCTGAAAGTTCGTACTATGGGCACGTTCCCCTTGGTTTTGTTGCGAAGGGGCGACAGCTTGCCGGATTTTTTGCGATTCTTCTTGTGGGCTTGCTCTCAGGAAGGCGGTACTTGCCGCTGGTCTTTCTTGAATAGGCTGAGTGCTGGCACTTTGCCTGCAATCGCCGCTTTTAGCCTGCTGTGCGGACTCTCGATAAAAAGACTCCAACTTGTTTTCTGAGTTGGCGCGCCTTCTGGAAAGTTCTCGCTTTAGATTTTCAATTTCTTCTGAAAGCTCCTTGTATTTGAGCGTCAAAAATATGCACAAGCCCAAGCAGGTAAAGAGAATTAGGATTAGGGAAATAGTAACTTTTATGAGGAATGCGCTCATGATTTTGTTAGGTTTGCTAAGCTGTTAAACTATGTCTATAATGTTGGATAGTCGGTAATTCAAAATCCCCGCAAGTTGGGGACATGCTAATTGTATTGCCCTAAAAATCAAGCTAAAATATTATTTTACGCAGCAAAGCGCTTTTGGGATACACAATCCAATAAAGCCGCAAATTTGAGCGAATGCAAAAAACGCAGTATTTTTTAGCACTAAAAGATTTGCTAAGATACGCTTCCGCTTATAAATATTTCCTTAACAATTTCCTCGTCCGAATTTGGGCGCGAGATTAAATCTTCAAAGGCCTTTGCAAGTCTAAGCTGTAGGCTTATGAGCTTTCTTTGCGGCATGCGCGCAGCAATAGAGGCTAGGCGCGACATATACCAAGGGTTTTGCGAGAAGATATTGTATGGCGATTTCTCGGCAGTTTTATAGATTGGTGCGTACTCTGCCGCAAGCGATTCAAAAGCCCCGCGCGGCATGCGCTCACTCTTTGGAAGTTTGCCGTCGTCCATGAGGGCCCTTATTTGTATAAGCATCGAATTTTGCCGCTGGAGGCTAGATATTATGGGGCGCGCAGAGGCGTTTTTATTTGAGAAGAAAAAGCGCCTTATTGCGGCGAGAGCGGAGCTTATATTGCCTTCGTAAAACATTGAGCAAAGCTCAAAAAAGTCGCTCTCACCAAAAATCGGCACGATGTCGCTTACGTCTTTTTTTTCGATTTTGCCCTTAAAGCCCTTGTAGGTTGCAAGTTTGTTTAGCTCTTGAATTGCCATTCGCGGATTTGCCGCAACGGTTGAAATTAGCGCATCTAGAGCATCTGCTGAAATTTCTACGCCAAGTTTTTGGGCCTCCGCCTTTATTAGCTGAAAGCAGGCGTCTTGGGCGTTTGAGCTCTCAAAGTATTCAAAATCGGAATTTTCCTTAAATGTCTTGAAGGCTTTTTTGCGCTTATCAACGGGGCTTGCGCTTATAATTAGCTCAACTTCTCGCGGGTTAAAGTTTGCGCAGGCCTGGGCGAGTTCCTCAAGGGCTGCTTGTGTGTCTTTACTTCTTCCGTTTGAGTCGTTTAAAAAGTTTAAGCCCCTTAGCCACACCACCTTCTTGCCCCCGAAAAGCGAGAGCGTGCGCGCGCTTTCAAGCGTATTTGCGCAGACCTTTAGAGCGTCGGAGGCATTGTTTGCCGCGCCTTGGATAATCTCTTTTGACATATCGTCGCTAATATCCTTTGAAAGCTCCGCAAAGAGTTCGCGTGCGCGGTTGTCGGCGATAAATTCGTCGTCGGCGCATATGAAGTGGACTGCCTTTTCTGTTGCCATTAGGCTTGAGAGTTTCTTTAAAAGCGCTAGTTTAAGTCAAACATAAAAGTCCGGCGGCAAAATAAAAATATTTTTAAAAGCGGAAACAAATGCTTGAGCTAAAGGTCAAATTATACGATAATATGCTCAAGATGAAGGGATTTTCACTCTAAAGTATGCAGGCTCTCATAGACCTAAAGAAGGAAAGCGGAAGGCGCTTGCGCGCGTTTTTAGTTGGCGTTAAGCGTGAGGGGCAGTCGGACGAGCAGTCGCAAAGCTTGCTCGCGGAGCTCGGAGAGCTCGTAAAGAACATAGGCTTTAAAATCGCGGGTTCTGAGATAGTTTTTTTGCGCGAGCCAAATCCGCATTACATGGTAGGTTCGGGCAAGTTTGAGCAGATACGCAAGCGGGCTAGGAACTTGAATGTCGATTGCATTGTAATAGACGATACCCTAAGCCCCGCCCAGCAGAGGAATTGGGAGCGCGATAGCGGCAAGTGCGTAATCGACCGCCACGAGGTAATTTTAGAGATTTTTGCAAGTAGGGCGCAGACAAAAGAGGCCAGGCTTCAAGTTGAGCTTGCTCGCCTAGAGTATTCGCTGCCCCGATTGCGCAGGGCTTGGAGGCACTTGAGCCGCCAGAGGGGCGGCGGCGTCAAGTTGAGAGGTGCCGGCGAAAGCCAGCTTGAGAGCGACAAGAGGAAAATTAACGAGCGCATAGCGCGCCTTAAAGTAGAACTTGCCCAAATCCGCAAAAATCGCGAGACCGGCCGCAAGCGCAGGGAGCGCTCAAGCTTGCCGAATATCGCGATAGTGGGCTACACAAACGCAGGTAAATCCTCGCTTTTAAATAGGCTTAGCAAGTCCGACATATTGGCTGAGGACAAGCTGTTTGCGACGCTGGACCCAACAACTCGAGAATTTGAGCTCCCGAGCGGTGCGAGCGTTCTCTTGACCGACACAGTGGGCTTTGTCCGCAAGCTTCCGCACGGGCTTGTCGAGGCATTTAAGTCAACCCTCGAAGAGGCGGTGGTTGCCGACATGCTAATAATGTTGGTTGACGCTTCAAATCCGGATGCAATGGAGCACATAGACACCGCAAAGGGGGTCTTAAAGGAGCTTGGGGCTGCCGACAAAAAGCTTTTGCTTTTGCTAAATAAAATGGATTTGGCCAAAGACGATGCGCTCTTGCACCAACTTAAGCTTGCCTATCCCGACTCAATGGAAGTGAGTGTAAAGACGGGGGCGGGTTTGGATAGGTTAATTGAGCGCTTAGAGGCGCTGTGCTTGGAAAATTCCAGCTTGCTTGACTTTATTTTGCCGCATGGAGAGCACTCGCTTCTTGGCATATTGCAGTCTATTGGTGCCGTGCGCGAAAAATTGTATATTGACGAGGGGGTCTTTGTACGCGCATATGTGCCCAAGCGTTTGGAGCAAAGTATTGCAAGGTTCGGACGCCTCTTGAGCACATCAGAGTCAAAAAAACTCAGAAATAGATTTAATTTGGAGTTGGTTGGGCTTTGCTAAGAGCCAAAGAATTTTGTTTTCGGCCTTAAAGAGGCTAGTTTTTGCTTGCTATTTGAAAGTGGTACTGAGAGTATTTTCGCAACCTAGTATATCTGCATTTGTAAATTTTTCTACCATTTAAAGAGTTCCGGCATTTTCTATGAAGAAGACAAAGTTCTTGAGTTTTATTTTGATGGGCGCCTTGGCGCTTGCAAATGCGCAGGAGAAAACCCTGCTTGAAACCCTCGTTAAAAAGGGCACGATTTCAGAGCAGGAGGCCTCGCAAATAGCAAAGGACGGAGTGGTTGTAACACCCTCCACCAAAGACACCAAGGTTCTGACTATAGGGGGCGGAATCGACGCTTGGTTTACTTGGGGTAGCTACGAGGTGAAATCGCCCTCTCCAACACTGGGGCCCTCGGCAAACGCAAGCGGTTTTGAACTGCGCTATGTGAAGCTTGGCGTAGATGCTGAAATCGCAGGTGGTTGGAACGCAGAGCTTATGGCGGACTTCGGCGTAGAAGGCAAAAATCGAGACTATCTCGACAAAGTTTTGATTTCCAAGAAAATCGCCTACGACTCAATCATAGGCACTTTGGGCGTCGGCATGCGCAAGGTTAATATGGGTTACGAGCAAAATATGGGCGATTTCGATTTGCTTACGACCGAGCGCTCTGTCGCGACTTGGTTTTTCACGCGCCCCGACGCAACGCCATATGCTCAAAAGAACTTTGGTTCGCGCGCAATCGGCATATTTTGGGACGGTCAAGTTGAGCAGGTCAAGGGTTTGACCTATGGCTTTGCAATTGTGGGCGGCAACTCATTTGAGGGGTCTTCCGCAAAGCTTGCAAACTATCAGGGCAACAACAACCTGTCATTCTACGCGAACGTTGCCTACGCCGACAAGTTCTATTGGTATGATAACGAGCTCTCTTACAAATTTGGCATGAATTTTGGCTATGCAAACGGCGGCATGGTAAGAACTAACGGCACTAACTACCAAAATAGCGAGCTCTGGGGCATAAACCCCTACTTTACCGCGAATTACAAGGGAATGTCTCTTATGTTGGAGTACTTCCTGCAGAGCGTGTCAAACGGCAGTTTCTCGGGCAGGGAAAACGCAACGCCACAGGGCTTTAACGCAATCTTTGCGTATAAATTTGACGCCGGTGAATTTGGCAAGATAGAGCCCGTCTTGAGAATATCGATGTTAACTTCAAACGGCATGGGCTTTAATCCTGTAACAATGGGTTCCTTCTCCTACGATCCCTCAAACGCCTCGGCAATTTACAATAATGCGCAGACCTACTATATAGGTGCGAATTGGTATGTGATTCCCGCAGTCAAGGTTTCTGTCGGCTATGAGTGGGGCGAGTACACGGGCAAAGTTAATGCTCAGGCGGAAAACCGCACGCAGTCCAACACGGTCAGAGCTTCCTTGCAGGTCCTGTTCTAAGACTGAATTTACCTTTGAATTTTCGCGCGCTCAATAGGGGCGCGCTTTTTTTGCGCTTATTTATTTCTAGTTGAAATACTGTTTCTATTTAATTTGCGTCGATTTTTTCGAGCTATGATAAACGTTTTTATTTATTTTCTCAAAGGCTTTACGCCTTCTGAATTTCTTTGTATTTGCCGCTTTAAATATTTGCGGCAGAGCGAACGTATTGGGGCGGCTCTAAGTGCTGTTTCTCTAAGCTTGATTTTTTTGTGGGAATAGTTCCATTTCCTGAAGATTTGCGTACTATTTGAAAAGCTCAGTGCTTTTAGAATGGGAGAGAAAATTAGAAAAAGTTAGCCATTTCTAAAAAAATTAGATAAGTCTAACATTTTTTCTTGACATCAAAAGAAAATCGGCTTTTCTTTGCGAAAAATGAAATTCATAGCGGACAGTTTAAGCGAAGCTAAGGAAGACTACTTGGAGGCAATTTTGATTCTAAGTTCCAAGCTGGATAAGGTGCGCCCGATAGATATCTCAAAAATGAAGGGCGTATCAAAGGCGACTGTATCTGTCACTCTATCTATCTTGAGCAAGGCGGGCTATGTGTTCTGTGAGAACCCCCATTCGGTATGCCTTACTGAAAAAGGAAAGCAAGTTGCCGAGTCCGTATTAAGAAAGCACAAGCTTTTAGTGTGCCTACTTACAAAACATTTGGGAATAGATGAAGATGTAGCAAAGCAATCCGCTTGCAGAATGGAACATGCAATAGGAGCGGAAGTTGCCGATAGACTGGCCAAATTTATTGCGGGGCTCGCCGGTAAAGATGGATTTGTCGGCTTTTCTAAAGTTAGTAGCGCAGCGGCGAGCAGCGTTGGTGCGTATAGATTTGTGCGCAAAAGGGGAAGGCGCTTTTTTTTGTTCTCAAAAGTTAGACATAGCTAACTTTTGATTGTGGATTCTTATTTGAGGTGTTTTTTAGGCAGAAAGTTAGGATAAGCTAACATTTAAGGAAAAGAAAAATATGAAAACAAAGAAAATAAAGAGCGCCATGGTTGGCGCAATGACGGTATTTGCAGCTTGTGCATACGCGCAGGTTGCCGAAAACAACGGAAAGGAAGGAGAAAAGCCGGAAAGTTGGATGGATAGGGATAGCCTATTTATTTCATCTCTAAGCGAAGAATTTTCGGAGGAGACGGGTTTTACCCCATCTTTAAATTGGACGGGCGAAGTCTGGAGCAATGTGACGGACGGCAGGAATATCCACACAATAGCCGATTCGCTTTTCACGCTGGGCTTTGAGCAGGACTTGTCTGTATTGGCGGGGCGCGAAGGCTGGGGGCGCATAGGCGTGAGCGCATTTTACTACACGCAGACAAATAATGGCGAGCTAAGCGGCTTTGATTCCTCACAAGGGTGTTTCAGCAATATTGTAGCCGGCGATATGGCGAGAGTTTTTGAAATCTATTACGCCAATGAATTTGAGACAAAATTTGGAAACATTGGCTTTAGAATCGGGCAGCTTGCCGCGGACGAAGACTTTATGGGTATGGATTATTCCGACACATTTTTAAATTCGTCTTTTGGTGCAATGCCGAATGTCGCGCCCGCCCAACTATTTTCGCAGTACAATGTTGCGACTCTCGGTTTAGTCTTGTACTATTCAGTGGGAGATTTTGACGCAACCTTTGGTTTGTATAATGGTAACATTGGGCAGGATATTTCTTCCAATAACGGCTTTGATTACAGCAATACCTTTGACACTGTCGCTCTCTGGTATCAGTTCGGCTACAATTATGAAATTGGAGGGCTTTCTGGGCGAGCAATGTTTGGAGGTAACTGGCATAGCGACCCGTCAAAAATCAATTTTGACGCTATAGATGCGGGCAGCTTCTACTCTTTCTACATAGGTTTGCAGCAGGCTTTGGTGAATGATTCTGAGGGCAATGCAAAGTTTGGTATTTACACCCGCATAGGTTGGGTTCCGAGCAGCAGAGCCTCCGACAACAACTTCTATGCTGACTTTGGCTTTAATTGGTTTGGACCAATTCCTTGCAGGGCAGACGACGTCTTTGCGGTTGGTTTTTCCGTAATAGAAAATGAGCGCGCCGCTCGCGAAGAATACTCTCACTACGAGGGGGCTTTGGAAATTACATACCGATTGCAGATAACTCCGGCAATCGCGCTGCAGCCCGACTTTCAGATATTCGTAAATCAGGGCAGCGAGTCGGAGACTGCATATGTTGCGGGTGCAAGGCTTGAGGTGAATTTCTAGGTGTAAAAAATTGTTTTGGTAAAAATGAAAAGTAAATCCACATTCAAAAAAATCGGAAAACTCACGCTCGCTGCGGCGGCGGTGGCGCTAATGTCGGCGCCGCTTGCGCGGGCAATTGACGCAGGAGATGTCTTGGAAGCTTATGTCGACGGAACAGTCCTTAGTACATATGCCCAGATGTCGGATTATGCGATTAAGTTTAACGCGGCTGTCGAGGAGCTTAAGAAAAGCCCAAGCGACGAAAATGCGCTTAAAGCTGCAAAAGCTTGGAGCGATGTTCGCAAATATTGGGAACAGAGCGAAGCTTTTCTCTATGGCCCGGCGGCATTTGCCAGTTTAGATCCAAATCTAGACTCTTGGCCTTTGGACCAAGCACAGTTGGATACTCTAATTAAAAGTGTGAATGAGGGCAGCGTATCGATAGACGGTGCGTATGTAAGAGGCGGCTTGGGCGCGGCATTTAGAGGTTTTCACGCGGCGGAATATTTGCTCTTTAGAGACGGGGCAGTCCGAAAGAGTTCGGAAATATCAAAGGGCGAACTCGAATATCTGGCGGCTGTCGCCCAGGTTATTATGGAAGACTCAATTGCGCTTGAATCTTGGTGGAAAGGTTCCGACAAGCTTTCGGAGGCAAAGTCTAAAATTCTGGAATCGGCGGAAGTTGAGACCATGGGGTCTTATGCAAGCGAAATGAAAAATGCAGGCAAGTCCGGAAGCCGCTATGAGTCGCAAAGTGAAGCTATAGCGGAAATATTCGACGGCTGCATAGATATAGTCGACGAACTTGTGGAATCCAAGTTAGGGACGCCTGCAAAGACGGAAAATCCTTTGGAATGCGAGTCTCGCCATAGCGGCACAAGCCTTGTAGATGCTCGCGACAACTTGATAAGTGTGCGCAATTCCTATGAGGGGCTAAGCTCCGACAAGGCTAGTTTATCCGGCTTAGTTGCGGAAAAATCTAAGGAGGCCGACGAAAAAGTTAAATCCTCTTTAGAGAAGGCCATAAAGAGCGTGGAGGCCTTAAAAGCTCCAATGTTTAAGAATCTAAAAGAAAACAAGGAGGGCTTTAAAGTTGCCATATCCGCCTGCGAGGAACTTTCGGAGGCATTGGACGAGGCAAAGGAACTAGTCTGCAAATAAAATTTAAAACGTTTGTTTGCTTGTTACCCTGGGTTTCCCGTGGTTTGCCTGAAGGCGGCTGCGGGGAACTCTTCCTTTTAAAAGCGGCAGTTATGGGCATATGTTTATTTTAAGAAATTTGATTTTTGCGATTCCATGTCTTGCACTCGTGCTTTCTTGTGCAAGAGACGGTGGTGGAAAAGTAAATTGCGATGAGGGAAGTTTTATTCCCAAGAGTGCGGAGTCTCTAAATATGAGCCATCCAAGGATTCCATTTGCGGCTCTAAAGGATAAAAACAAAAATGCTTTCGCAAAATTTAGCGATGTAAAAGCGGAATTTTTAAACACATCTTGCATCTCTTGCCATGTAAACGGAGGAATGGACTTATCTAAGCCAAAGACCAAAAATGCAGACGGAAGCAAGGGGCCTGCCTACTATTTGGGCGGTGAGGCTGGAACCGTATTTGTATCAAACACAAAGTGTTTCGAGCAACCTGCGCCGGCTATTATCGAAGCCGGTTTGGAGTCGGACTTTAAGCAGGGCGAGGCAATTTTTGAAGGCAATTTTGTTGCGGACAAAGGAGTTCCATTTGGCGGTCTTGGTCCTACTTACATGAAGACCTCTTGCATCGCTTGCCACCCGGGCTATGGCCGCGCCCGCCGCGTAGACGATTTCTCAAAGGAGTACGGAAACGGCTATATCGCGACAGTTCACAAGCCCGACGGCAGCGTCGTTAAGGGCTACACTGAAATGCTCCAGATAAATTCCGTAAAACCTTACTTGCCCTATGCAAAAGGAGTCAAAATAACTTGGCATAAATTTGTAGATAAACACGGCAATCGCTATCCCGACGGAAGTCCGTATAATGAGGGTAAGGCTTACGAAGGCGAGCTAATATACCCTAGTGCGGATATTGTAGAAGCTCTCCTGCCGCTTCCTAAAGATTACAAAGTATCGATAGAATCTACGATAGGTATATACGGAACAGGGCTGCTTGACGCAATCTCGGACGATGACATTTTGAAAGAATATCGGCGCCAACAGGCCTTGGTAGGCCCCGTGAAAGGCATTCATGGAAATTGGATTTACGATCCCATAAGCAAGCGCAAGCGACTTGGAAAATTCACTTGGCACTGTTTCAGGGCTACTCTGGACGACGGCCCTGGTTCAAATGGAATCTACAATACTACAAACGTATCGCGCAAGGATAGGCAAAATCTTTACGGAACTCGCGAGTGGCTTGAAAAGCACAAGAGCTTAGGTATAGATGTCAGCAAATTTGAAAAGCCGCAAGAGCCTGAATTTTCCATGCAAGACTTTGAGAAATTTATGGTTTGGCACCGCGGTTTGGCTGTTCCCGCCGCCCGAAATTTGGAGAATCCGGATGTCCTTGAGGGGCGCGAAATCTTTTATAATATAGGTTGCGCAAGTTGCCATAAGCCGGAGTGGAAAACGGGAGATTACAAAGCCTTCAAGCCCTACTCACAGCAGATTATAAGGCCTTATACGGATTTACTCATGCACGATATGGGCGAGGAAAACAAGGGCAGATTCCGCACCTACCGCACGCCTCCGCTCTGGGGCAGGGGGCTTATGCATAAGGCGGCCGGGCATAGCGATATGTTTCATGACTTGCGCGCACGCGACTTTGAAGAGGCAATTTTATGGCATTTCGGCGAGAGCGAGTTTGCTCGTGAGCTCTTTAGAAATCTGCCCAAGCAAAAACGTCAAAAGCTAATAAAGTTTTTAAAATCTATTTAATTTTATACATATGAGTAAGCATATAGACTGTTTAGAAGGTTTTAGCCTGCAAAAATTGCCGCTGGCGAAAGATTTAGCTATGTATTATTTCTCGGCTTGCGGCAATTCTAAAGAGGCTTTGGATTCGCATCTGGGCATAATTAATTCTATATCCGGAATGCGCATTGCAGGCCCTGAGATTTACGCTAGCTTTGAAACAAATTCACATTTGGGGACATCGGCCGGCGGGTTTAATTTTCTTGGAACTCAGCTTGGCATCGAGGCTTACAGGGGGCTTCAGTGCTACCTAATCCCAAAATCAATATCGCGGGATATAATTTTTAAGGGCAAAAAAGTGGGCGTATATTTTGAGGACGATTTTGCGTCATATGCGCTTTTGGGAGGGATTTGTCCGGACGATAAAACTGCGGACGCATACTCGCAAACCACGCAGGTTTTTGAAAATATCGAGGGGGCTTTGGCTGAAGTTAAAATGGATTTTTCAAATATTGCCCGCACATGGTTTTACAACGATAAAATCTTGGATTGGTATGGAGATTTTAACAGGGCGCGCGATTCCTTCTTTAACTCTCGCAAAGTCTTTGGAGGCATCGTTCCTGCAAGTACCGGCATAGGTTCTGGGAATTGCCTAAATAGCGCACTTGTCGCTAGGGCGTTTGCATTTAGTCCAAAGGGGGGAAAGTTAACTTTGCGCGAAGTAGAGTCGCCAATGCAGTGTTCCGCTATGGATTACAAAAGCTCGTTTAGCAGGGCGGTGGAGTTGGAGCATCCTCTTTTTAAGCATTTAATTGTATCCGGAACTGCCGGCATAGAGTACGGCGGCAAGACTGCCTTTGTGGGCGATTTAAAAAGGCAGATAAACTTGGCTTTAGACGTCATAGAAGCAATATTGAAATCCCGCGGAATGGCTTGGGAAAATTCATTGAGGGCGGTTGCTTATCTAAAGGATTTTTCATTTTTTAAAGATTTTGAAGAAATCAAAAAAATGCGCGGTCTGGATGCACTACCGTGTGTTGCAATTCAAGCCGATGTATGCCGCGATGACCTGCTTTTTGAAATGGAGTTGGACGCTGCTATTGTAAAGCATTCTTAGGACTTTTGATGCCTTTTGCCATATTACAGCTTCTAATACTTGCGGCGCTTTCGATTGCTTCGCTGTTTGTCGGGGTGATAGATTTATCGCTTTTTGATATTTTAAATTTTAGCGATTCCCAGTTGGAGGTTCTGTTTCTAAGCCGTTTTCCAAGGCTTCTTAGCATACTTGTGGCGGGTTCGAGTTTGGCGGTATCGGGGCTTATAATGCAGCGAATTATGCAGAATAAATTTATATCGCCCACAACTTCCGGAACTATGCAGTGGTGTAAATTGGGTGTTATGGTTGCGATTGTTTTTATGCCCGGGGCGCATCAGCTTCTAAGATTTGCCGGGGCGCTCTTAGTTTCGCTTCTCGGCAGTTTTTTATTCTTAGCTATCGCCAACAAAGTGCGCAGCCGCAATATAGTTTTAGTGCCTCTAATAGGAATTATGTTGGGCGGAGTTGTTGATGCAGGGGCGACATTTTTTGCGTATAAATACGACATAATCCAAAATATGGCTTCTTGGCTTCAGGGAAATTTTTCTCTGGTTGCGGCGGGTAATTACGAGCTCTTGTATTTGAGCGTTCCCCTTATGTTGATTGCCTATTTTTATGCCGATTACTTTACGCTTGCCGCAATGGGAAAAGAGACTTCAAGCGCTCTTGGGCTAAACCACAGGCTAATTGTAAATTTTGGCATCGTGATTGTAAGCGCGGTAAGTTTCATTAGCGTAGTGGGAGTGGGCAATATTCCCTTTGTCGGGCTTATCGTTCCAAACGTGCTTGCAATCTTTAAGGGAGACGGCGTCAAAAATATATTGTGGGATTGCGCGTGGCTCGGTGCAATACTTGTCTTGGTTTGCGATATTTTCGGAAGGTTAATTATATTTCCCTACGAAGTTCCGATAGGGGTTATTTTAAGCGTCATAGGAAGTTTCACTTTCTTAATTCTGATAAGGAGGGGGCGTAGGCATGCGTAATCTAAACTTTAAAAAAACTTTCGCGCTGCTTGTTGCTTTGGCCTTGTCGCTTTGCCTCTTTTACCTCTTGGGCGATCTTGGAAGCGGAGATGTTTTGCGCTACAACCTGTCGAGGCGCTCTGATATTTTATTTGCAATTTTAATTGTTTCTGGCGCTGTCGGGCTTTCTTCGGTGATATTCCAAACAATAAGCTCAAACCAAATAATAACTCCGGGAATAATGGGCTTGGATAACTTATATCTGTTTACCCAAACACTCATAATTTATTTCTTTAGTTCGGGCGAAGCCGAAATGATGGCAGGCGGCAGAGATTTCTTTCTCAGCTTAATTTTGATGCTAATAATTTCAATGGGCTTATTTTTTTACATATTCAAGTTCAATTCCGGAGATGTGTTTTTTGTAGTTTTAACCGGGCTTGTATTTGGAATCGCCTTCGGGGGGCTGTCGAGCTTTATGCAGGTTATAATAGATCCGAGCGAGTTCTCAATTTTAGAGGGCAGAATGTTTGCAAGTTTTAATAAGATAAATTTGCACTTAATGTCTGCAAGCGGGCTTTTGGTGGCGCTTACATTCCTTTGGCTCTCTTCCGCTTTTAGCGAGCTTGATGCGCTAACTTTGGGGCGAAAGTGCGCAATAAGCTTAGGGGTGAATTACAAGGCTGTTGTTCTTAAGAGCCTTGCCGCAGTTGCCATTTTAACTTCCGCTTCTACTGTATTAGTTGGGCCTGTGACCTTTCTTGGAATTTTAATAGTAAGCATTGCTCGTTTTTTATTTCCAAGCTACAGGCACTCTATACTGGTATGGGGAAGTATTTTAGTGGGGATAAATATTCTGGTTTTCGGAATGTTAATATGCGAGCGAATTTTGCAATTCTCGGTTCCGCTAAGCGTAGTCATAAATTTTGCGGGCGGAATCTACTTTATTTATCTAATGTTAAGACTTAAGCGGGTATGATTTCCACAGAATCTCTATCAAAAAAGTATGGCGAAAACTTTGTCTTAAAAGATGTATCTACAAGTCTTCCCACAAATAAAATCATAGCTTTTATAGGCTGCAATGGGGCGGGCAAAAGCACGATGTTAAATTTGATAAGCAGGCTTATTCCGCCAAGCGAAGGCTGCGCTTTTGTAGATTCCAAAAGAATTTCCGATTGGGATACGCGCGAACTTGCAAAGAGACTAACTATGCTCGGCCAAAGTTTAAATGCGGAAGTTAGAATTACAGTCGGCGAGCTTGTTGCCTTTGGTCGCTTTCCACATTCCGGAGGCCGAATGACTGAGCAAGACGAGCTTGCCGTTTCGCAAGCTCTGGCAATCACAGGCATAGAGGATTTGCGCGGGCGTTTTATCGACGAGCTTTCGGGCGGGCAGCGGCAAATGGCGTATATAGCAATGTGCATTGCGCAGGACACAAAGTACATACTTTTGGACGAGCCTCTGAATAATCTCGATATGGCGCGTTCCGTAAAAATTATGAAACTTTTGCGCAGGCTTGTCCGCGAGAAGTCTAAAACAATTTTAATAGTCATTCACGATATAAACTTTGTGTCGTTTTACGCCGACTACATAGCGGCTTTTAAAGATGGAAAGCTCAAATATCAAGGCGCTTGCGAGGCAATTATGAAATCGGAAATCTTAAGCGACATCTATGGAATGGACATCGCTGTTGAGGATTATAAGGGCAGAAAAATTTGCGTGTATTACCAGTAGAAAGGGAGACTTATATGAAAGTTGAAATTATAAAGAAAATACGAATTGTTCTGGCGCTAATATTTGCAATAGCGCTAGTTGCGCTGCTTCTAAAAAACGAAAGCAAGAAAGCCGAGGGAGCCGGAGCTTCGATAGGGGCAAATCCGCAGAGGCTTGTGGTGTTGGATTACGGAACTCTCGATACCATAGACGCTCTCGGAGTTGGGGCGGAGCTTGCTGTTCCCAAGGCCTATATGCCCGCATATTTGGGAAAATATAAGGCGGATAAGTACACTGATATAGGCGGCGTTAAAGAATTTAATCTCGAGACTATAAATGCGTTTAAGCCGGATCTGATAGTTATTTCCGCCCGCCAGCAGGATTACGCCGACAAGCTTGGGGAAATTGCGCCCGTTTACTTTGTAAAGACTGCAATCGCAAAAGATCAAATTGCGGAAACTAAAAAGAATATAAGATTCTTTGGCGAATTATTCGGCTTAGATTCCCTTGCCGAGAAATCGATATCTGAAATTGAATCCGCCATAGAGCGCGTCAGGCAAAAAGCTAAGCAAAAGCCTTTAAAGACGCTTGTGATGATTGCAAACGACGGCAAGCTTTCCGCATTCGGTTCGGGCTCGCGCTTCGGTTTTGTTTACGATGCCCTTGGGCTTGAACAGGCCGATCCCAACATAAAAGTTGGTCGGCATGGGCAGCTCGTAAATTTTGAATATCTGGCAAAATTAAATCCCGACTTGATTTTAGTTATAGACAGATCGGCAGCCATTGGCGTCAGCTCAGATAACTCAAAAATTTTTGATAATCCGCTTCTAAAAAATATAAGCGCCGCAAAGTCGGGCAGGATAATTAGGCTTGATCCCGAGTGTTGGTATTTATCGGGTGGCGGGATAGAATCGACTATGCGAATGATAGAAGAGGTCGAGAGGGCAATATCAAAGTAAGCTTTGCTATTTGCCACAGAGATTGCAAAAAAATGGACGGTAATCCTGCCGTCCATTTTGTTTTTTTTGAGGGGGGCTCAGACCCTACTTCCGCAGGCTAAAGGTGGCTCTTCTTTTTTTTGCTATGCAAAGGCCTGCCGCAATTAGCCCTGAGATAGCCGCAAAGAATGCGGGCTCCGGAACTTGACTCAGATTCCACGCAAGCGCGTAAGTTTCGCTGTCGGCGTTTCCGTAAATTAGGTCTTTAAAGTAAACTTCAAGCGCGTAGTTGCCCTCTTTTTCCAGCGTCAGGTACAGATGCTCAACATTGTTGTATTCGGATACGGACTGCGCGATAAGCTCGCGCTCGCCGTTTTCGCCCTCATACCAAAGGCGCAAATCGAGGTTTGCAAAGTAGGAGAGCGCGTCGTCCAAGTCGCTTATGTTTCCGCTTGTATCGTAAGTTACATCGCCCACCTGCGCTCCAACAAACCAGCAGAGCGTTGCGTTTAAAGTTGCGGATTCGGAATCAGTACTGAAGTAATAGAAGTCTGAGTCTGAGGCGGTTACATTCTCTAAGAATGAAGTTTCGCCGAACTTTTCGTACTCTTTGAGCGCTTGGCTGGCATTTAGCGCGCCTGCGCCTGTGTAGTAGTCGAGCGATTGGCTTGTGGAAAGCACGTTTGAGTAATTTTTACCGTCAACTTCAACGGAATCCATCATCTTGCTTCCATTATCCCAGGAATCGAGCTTTGAAGCGGAGTTAAGAAGAATTGCTTTTACAAGGCGAGCGTCGCGGCTTGAGGCGGGCATATTGCTTTCTTTTGAGTAGGATAGCATGAGCGTTGCAACAGAGGAAACTATTGGCGCCGCAAAGCTTGTGCCGCTTATATTCAGAAGTTCTCCATTGTAATTTAGCGTATAGACGGTTCCGGCAGTAGAAATATCGACGGCACTCACCACGCCCTTTATCACGGTCTTTGTCTGCGGATTGTAAAAGTCGTTGGGGCCGTAGGAGCTTGTTGATGCGACTGAGGAAAAATTCGTCTTATCGTCGAGTGCACCAACTTTTATAACGTTCATGTTTTTATAGGGCGAATTTACAAAGCCTGGGCCCTCATCG
>URYY01000010.1 GCA_900552245.1 uncultured Opitutales bacterium
AGCACGATTCCGCACGAGGTAATCGGTTCGTTTGACGGCGGCAAGGTATTGCTCCGTCCGGCGGCTCCCGGTACCGGCGTTATTGCAGGCGGCGGCGTTCGCGCAGTTTTGGAGGCTGTCGGCGTTAAGGACGTGCTCTCAAAGAGCCTCGGTTCGAACAACGACATGGCTATGGTAAACGCTACTTTGAACGCTCTGTATCAGCTGCGCACGGCTGATGCAATTTCGGCTCTCAGAAGCTAAGCATAAAGGAGTTTTGTAATTATGAATTTAAGTAAACTTTCAAATCCAAAAGGAGCCAAGCACTCCTCCAAGCGCAGGGGTTGCGGTGTAGGTAGCGGTCACGGCCGCACCTCCGGCAGAGGCCACAAGGGCATGAAGGCCCGCAGTGGCGGCGGCGTTCGCGCGGGCTTTGAAGGCGGCCAGATGCCCCTTTACAGAAAGCTCCCGCATCGCGGCTTCAACAATGCAAAGTTCACAGTTGAGTACTCTGTTGTGAACGTCGGTTGCCTCGATAAGCTTGGGCTCGATGAAATTACTAGAGACGATTTGGTAAAGGCGGGTTTGGTGCGCGCCTCGTCGAATCTGGTAAAGGTTTTGGGCGACGGAAAGCTAACGAGAAAGATTGTCGTTAAGGCCGACAAGTTCTCTGACGCGGCTGTAAAGAAGATTGAAGCCCTCGGCGGCAAGGCCGAAGTTAACGCTTAATTAAGACAGGAGAAATATGTTTAGCGCATTCACAAATTGCTTTAAAATTCCCGAACTTCGCCAGCGCATAATGCTGACATTGGGCTTGATTTTTATTGCTCGCGTGGGCGCTGCAATTCCTCTTCCGGGTATAGACCCTTCGCCTTTGCAGGCCTACTACGCCTCCGGCGCGTCTGACGGCAATGGTCTGATTGGTCTTTACAATATGTTTACGGGTGGTGCAATGATGCAGGGTGCAGTATTTGCGCTCGGCATTATGCCCTACATAAGCGCCTCAATTATACTTCAGTTGATGGGTGCTGTCGTTCCAAGCTTGGCCCGCCTTATGCAGGAGGGCGAGATGGGGCGCCAGAAAATCTCGCAGTACACCAGGTATCTGACCATCGCTATTGCGGCGGTTCAGGCTATACTTATGATGTACGCTATTGTCTCAAAGCCGGGAACTCTATTTACGGGTTTTGACCCTGCTCAGTTCGGGCAGATTGTCGTGGCTTCAAACAAGGCACTGTTTTTCATAACCTCGGTAATATTTTTAACTACTGGGTGCATGATAATGATGTGGCTTGGCGAGCAGATCACTCAAAGAGGTATAGGAAACGGTATTTCCATCTTGATAACGGTCGGCATTGTCGCCGACTTGCCGGGTGCTCTCACAAGTGCTTACAACTTGGTGTTTAACAGGGTTGTCGGCGTAGAGGGTGGCTCTGTTGGCGGCGTTCCGCAGGCGGCGGTTATGTTGGCATTGTTGCTGGCTGTTACGGCCGCGATAATTGCGGTTGTCCAGGCTGTTAGAAAGATTCCGGTTCAGTATGCTAAGCGCATGGTCGGCAACAAGATTATGGGCGGGCAGTCCTCGTATTTGCCTTTGAAGGTCAACTACGCTGGCGTTATGCCTATCATCTTTGCGAGTGCCTTGTTGCTATTTCCGCAGTCGTTTTTGGGGCACCCGTTCAGCACACCTGTCTATCTGACTCTATACGGTATATTGATTTTGGTCTTCAGTTATTTCTGGGTTTCGATTATGTTTAAGCCCCTGCAGATAGCAGACGACCTTAAGAGATACGGCGGTTACATCCCGGGGGTTCGTCCCGGAGAGCCGACTGCAAAGTTCCTAGACTACGTTATGACGCGCCTGACTTTGGCGGGTTCGATATTCCTCTTGATTATCGCGATTCTGCCCCAGATGCTCATGACTTACTTGAATATCCCCCCGAAAATTGCACACTTCTTCGGCGGTACCGGAGCTTTGATTGCTGTTGGCGTATCCTTGGATACGATGAGGCAGGTTGAGACATATCTCTTGCAGCGTCACTACGACGGCTTCCTAAAGAAGGGAAGGATTCGCGGTCGCAGCGTGGGCGAGGCTCGCCAATTGGTGGATTCGCGCCAGCTAAAATCGCTTTGGGCTCTCTGGACTCCGCTTATCATAATACTTGTGGTCGGCGTAGTGTCTTGGATAGTCCGCCAAAACTTGATATAAAAATTTGTTATCGAAAGGCGCGCGGCCTTTTAGGGGTCGCGCGAATTTCAGATGATCTTTACATACTTTAATTTTATCTATTAGACGGCGCGCCGTATGATTTCTATAAAATCAGAACGAGACTTAAAAATCATGCGTCAAGCTTGCGTGATTGCCGCTACTGTGCTAGATGAGCTCTGCAAAATGGCACGGGTCGGCATATCCACCTGGGAACTCGACCAGGCGGCCAAGAGAATTATCGCGGAACACTCCGCCAGAAGTGCTTGTTACAAATACAAGTGTGGCAGCTTGAGATATCCCGGTTACGTTTGTTTGTCGCTCAATGACGAGATTATTCACGGAATCGGAACTCCGGATAGAGTTCTAAAGTCGGGGGATATACTCAGCTTGGACGTATGCGTAGTCTATCAGGGTTTCGTGGGTGATAACACGCGTACGATTATGATTGGCGAGCCCAGCAGCGATGCTAAGAGGCTTGTCGAGACTACCGAGAAGGCTTTGATGATAGGAATATCAAACGCAATTCCGGGTAATCGCATAGGTGATATTTCCGCTTCCATTCAGAAGTTTGTCGAGGATGCGGGATATTCTGTAATTCGCGAGTTTACTGGTCACGGAGTCGGCAAAAAGTTGCATGAGGAGCCTGAGGTTCCAAATTACGGCCTGGCCGGCACTGGGGCGCTGTTGCGTCCTGGAATGACAATCGCGATTGAGCCGATGGTTGCTCAGGGAAGCCCCGATATAAGAATGGGTGATGACGGTTGGACGGTTTACACCGCCGACGGCAAGTTGAGCAGCCATTCTGAGCACACAGTTTTAATAACAGATTCGGAACCCGAAATTCTGACTCGAATAAATTAAAATTGTTTTAAAAAAAAGCTTTTCAAACGAAAAAAAAACATCATTATACAACCTTTTCAACATATATATACAACATGGCACGACTACTCGGAGTTGACATTCCAAACAATAAGCGCGTCGAATTCGCGCTTCAGTACATCTACGGTATAGGTCCGCAGCGCGCAAAGATTATCTGCGCGGAGGCCGGCATTCCCGAAGAAATGCGCGCTCAGGAGCTTAACGAAGAGCGCATCAACAAGATTATGACGGTAATCGCTGAAAAACAGTACAAGCTCGAGGGCGACTTGCGCAGAGAGCTAATGGCGAATTTGAAGCGTTTAACTGCAATTAAGAGCTATCGCGGTTTGCGCCACATGCGCGGTCTGCCTGTCAGAGGTCAGCGCACCAGCACGAATGCCCGCACACGCAAGGGCAAGCGCAAGACGGTAGGTGTCGGTCAGAAAGCAAGCAGCTAAAGGGGAACTTAAATGAGCGAAGAAAAAGAAAAAATCGAAACAACGGCTGAAGCTCCGGTTCAGGAAAATGCTCAGCCTGCACAGCCCTCGCAGCCCACTGCAAAGGATTTGCTCAGCGAAGAGCTCGGCGAGATAAAGATCCGCAAGGCAAAGGGCAGCAAGAATGTCCACACGGGCATTTGCAGCATAAACGCAACTTTCAACAACACGAAAGTTTCCTTCACAGACCAGCAGGGCAACGTAATTAGCTGGTCGAGCGCAGGCAAGATGAACTTCCGCGGTTCGCGCAAGAGCACTGCATATGCCGCTCAGGTTGTAACTCAGGACGCCGGAAAGGTCGCGATGAGCCACGGTATGAAGGAAGTTGCAGTAAAGGTAAAGGGTCCCGGTATGGGTCGCGATGCGGCAATACGCTCGCTGCAGGCCTTGGGTTTTGTAGTTGTTTCCATAGCCGACGTAACTCCGGTGCCCCACAATGGCTGCCGTCCGCGCAAGCGCCGTCGCGTATAATTCTAATTTAGGAGAAATTTAAAATGTCTCGTTATACAGGTCCAACAACAAGGATTAATCGCCGTTTCAATACAGCTTTGTTCCCCGCAAAGAAGGCTATGTCCAACAAGCCCTACTTGCCGGGTCAGCACGGTCCGCGTTTGCGCCGCCGCGTTTCAGACTACTCTATGGGTCTCAATGAAAAGCAGAAGTTGCGCTTTATGTACGGCCTAACGGAAAAGCAATTCCGCCTGACTTTTGAGCGCGCAAAGCGCCAGGGCGGTGTTACGGGCGAAGTATTTATGCAGATGCTTGAGGTTCGCCTCGACAATATCGTTTACCTGCTGGGCTTTGGCCGCACACGCAAGGCTGCGCGTCAGCTCGTGACGCACGGGCACGTATTGGTAAACGGTCAGAAGGTTGACATTCCGAGCTTTGCTTGCAAGCCGGGCGACACTGTCGAAGTTCGCGAAAAGTCGAGCTCGCGCCAGCTTGCCCAGCGCAGCTTGGACGAGTCTCAGCTGAGAACTCCCCCTGCATGGGTAGAGCGCGTAGAAGGCGCTTTCAAGGGCACAATAAGCCGCTTGCCCATACGCGACGAAATGGACAAGACTATCAACGAACAGTTGATTGTTGAATACTATTCTCGTTAATCTTTAATCAACAAAAGGAACAAAAATGGCAAAGCGCCTTGGAAAATTTGAGTTGCCCAAACGTCTTGTAAAAGACGAAGCAACAGCTACCGAAACCTATGCAAAGTTTGTTGCAGAGCCCTTTGAGACGGGCTTCGGGCACACAATAGGAAACGCCTTGCGTCGCGTCCTTTTGGGTTCGATAGAAGGAGCAGCGATAAGCTCTATCAAGATTGAAGGTGTAGACCACGAATTTCAGAGCGTCGAAGGAATTGTGGAAGACGTTACCGACATCGTGTTAAACCTTAAGAAAATCAAGATTAAGAGTGCCACTCGCGAGCCAAAACGCCTGATGATAGACGTCGAGAAGGAAGGCCCCGTAACGGCGGCCGATATCCAGCCCGACGCCGACATAACAATCGTAAATCCGGAGCAGGTTATCTGCACGCTCGACACCAAGCGCCGCTTTGTGGCCGAAGTTGAGATCTGTGTAGGTCGCGGCTGGCGCCCGGCTGAGGAGAATAAGTATCCTGATCAGCCAATAGGCGTCATAGCGATTGATTCGCTGTTTAGCCCCATAGAGCTTGCCAAGTACTCGGTCGATCCCACCCGCGTGGGTCAGATGACCGACTTTGATAAGCTAACTTTGGAAATCTGGACAAACGGTTGCATAACTCCCGACGACGCCATCAAAGAAGCTGCCGTTATCTTGAAGCACCACATAGATGTGTTCGACAAGGTAAACGATCAGGATATAGAATTTGAGACGGCGGGCAGAGAGGTTAGCGAAGAGCAAAATCGCTTGCGCAAGCTCTTGAACATGAGCGTAAATGAAATCGAACTTTCGGTTCGCGCAGCTAACTGCTTGAACAACGCAAATATCACCACTGTGGGCGAGCTTGCGATGAAGTCCGAGCAGGAAATGTTGAAGTACCGCAACTTTGGTAAGAAGTCCCTTAACGAAATCAAGGGCAAGTTGGAGCAGTTGGGCTTGTCGCTAGGTATGAAGATCGACGAGCGCCTGATTGATTCGGCCTCAGTATAATAACAATTTAAAGGCAAATAAAAATGCGTCATTCCAAACATAAACATCTTTTGGGCGTAAAGAAGGAACACCGCGCGGCTCTCATGGGTCAACTCGCGGGTGCTCTCTTGCGCCACGACAGAATTGAAACAACACTCGCATCGGCAAAAGCTTTGCGCCCATTTGTTGAGAAGATTATCACATTGGCAAAGAAGGCTTCTGCAAGCGAAGATGCCGCTGTCAAGCTGCACTACCGCCGCTTGGCTATATCTAGGGTTCGCGACGAACCTGCAGTTGCAATGCTATTTACCGACAAGGTAAAGAAGTTTGCCAACCGCCAGGGCGGTTACACCCGCATCTACAAGTTGGTGCCCCGCGTAGGCGATGCTGCAAATATGGCTTTGATTGAGCTTATTGAGGCTGACGACCAAGGCTACAAGGCTGCAAAGAAGGCTCCTGCAAAGAAAGCCGCAAAGAAGGCAACTAAGAAGGCTGCAGCAAAGAAGACCGCAACTAAGAAGGCGGCGGAGGCTAAGGCGGCTGACGCGGCGGAGGCTAAGGCTCCTGAGTCCGCTGAATAATACGGCGTATTAAAACGCTTTTTACAGCAAGCAACGCGTCCGACCATTGGGCGCGTTTTGCGTTTTTTTTAAGGGCTTTGATATGAGTTTTTATTTCGCAGTTTTGGTCTCCATAGTTCTCGGCGCGTTTTTGTCTGCCGCTTTCCTTTGGGACAGAATCTACATCAGGCAGTATCGCGATAGAATTCGCGAGAACGTTTACCACTGCATGAAATGCAACTCCATATATTCCTCGCGCGCGGCGGGCGACTCCGCCGTATGTCCGGTTTGCGGATATCGCAACGGGCGCTTAAAATTCTAAAAACCCAATTATTATGAATCAGAAAATCGTAGTTTTAGACTTTGGTTCGCAGTACACTCAGGTGATTGCGCGGCGCATACGCGAGTGCGGGGTTTACTCCGAAATAATTCCATACAATACTAAGGCCTCTAAGATAAAGGCTGAAAACCTCTGCGGGATTATTCTTTCGGGGGGGCCTGCGAGCGTCCTGCAGCCGAAGTCGCCGAGGCCGGATCCTAAAATCTTTGAATTGGGTGTTCCCGTCTTGGGCATTTGCTACGGTCTGCAGCTTATGGGCAAGATGCTCGGAGGGGAAGTTGTATCGAGTAAGCAGCGCGAGTACGGGCACGGAAAGCTATCTTTCGATAGTTCCGACAGCGACCTCTTAAAGGGAATTAAGTCGCCAATGACCGTGTGGAACTCGCATGGCGATAGGCTCGCGAAATTGCCCGAGGGCTTCAAGGCCATAGGCACTACCGAAAATTCAGAATACGCTCTGATTGAAAATAAGGCGCGCAAGTTTTACGGAATGCAGTTCCACCCGGAGGTCGTACACACAGTGGGCGGCATAGAGATAATCAAGAATTTCCTATTCGGAATCTGCGGCTGCAAGGGCGATTGGAATATGTCCGACTACATCGAGCGCTCGGTGGAAAATATCCGAAAGATTGTAGGCAAGGAAAAGGTAATATTGGGCTTAAGCGGTGGCGTTGACTCTTCGGTTGCTGCGGCTCTAATCCACAAAGCTATTGGCGACCAGCTCACATGCGTATTTGTCGATAACGGCCTTTTGCGAAAGAATGAGAGAAAGGCTGTTGAGGATCTATTTAAGAGAAACTTCAAGATGCGCTTTGTTACGGCAAAGGCGGCTCCGCTATTTTTAAAGAAGCTAAAGGGTGTTACAGACCCCGAGCGCAAGCGCAAGATTATTGGAAAGACTTTCGTCGAAGTTTTTGATAAGACCGTTAAAAGTATAGGAGATGTAACTTTCCTTGCTCAGGGTACGCTTTATCCCGACGTAATTGAGAGCGTTTCGATAGACGGCAATCCCGCGTCTTTGATAAAGAGCCACCACAATGTAGGAGGGCTTCCGAAGAAGATGAATTTGAAGCTGCTTGAGCCACTGCGCGAGCTCTTTAAAGACGAGGTTCGCGCGCTGGGTGCGGAGCTTGGCTTGGCTCACGATGTCTTGTGGCGCCACCCCTTCCCCGGGCCCGGCTTGGGTGTGAGAGTCGTCGGCGAAATTACAAAAAAGCGCTTGGACGTTTTGCGCGAGGCTGACGCAATCTTAATTGAGGAGATGAAAAAGAGCGGCTACTACGCAAAGGTATGGCAGTCTTTCGCGGTATTTTTGCCGGTAAAGACCGTTGGCGTAATGGGTGATGAGCGCACTTACGACAATGTGATAGCGCTTCGCATAGTTGAATCTCTAGATGCAATGACTGCCGACTGGGCTCACATTCCGCACGACTTGCTCGCAAAGATTTCAAACAGAATCATAAACGAGGTAAAGGGCGTAAACAGGGTCTGCCTCGACATTTCCTCAAAGCCGCCGTCCACGATAGAGTGGGAATAGGGCGCGCCTTGCAAGGCAAAGGTAAACTTTTATTGGAGGCTCCGCGGAGCCTCCAATTTTTTTATTTTAGATGCTAGAAATTTCAGACTTAGATTTTTCAAATTTAAAATTTCTAAATTCCATTTTACTTAGATTGAATTTCTCTTATTTTAGGTAAATACCAAGTGGCTTTTGGCTTGCCTTGCTGCGGCTGCTAAGTAGCTTCAAACTTCGCGTATGAAAAATTCCTCCCGACCATTGGGCGCGTTTTTAGCCCTTGTATTTATTTCACTTCCTATCTTGGCATTTTTATCGTTTTTTATAGCGCCCGAAACGGTATCGAAAAGATATGGCTTTCTCTTTTCAGTACTCGATCTTGTGTTTTACCTCATACTTGTCTTTCTTTCATTCGCACTTGTTGCGTATGTTTTAGTCTCAATTTTTCGCAAGAGACCCTTTAAATCGGCAAGTTCTATACGCCTTGAGTTTGGCGCCGATTCAAAGCCCGACTTTGCGCTTTTAGAAATTAAAAATTTAAGCGAGCGCGACGAATACATAGAGTCAGCGGGTTTTGTGGAAGAGTTATGGCACAGGGTAAAAGTTGCGGGCAAAACTCAAAGCCACTTTGTTACACTTGCCTGCCCAAGCCCGTCTGCAAGTTTGCACAACAATTTCCCGCTTAAAATTTGCGC
This sequence comes from uncultured Opitutales bacterium, assembly GCA_900552245.1. Classification (GTDB taxonomy): domain Bacteria; phylum Verrucomicrobiota; class Verrucomicrobiia; order Opitutales; family Intestinicryptomonadaceae; genus Intestinicryptomonas. The sequence goes on from URYY01000010.1 coordinate 8,758, forward strand.
AAAAGAAAGCGTCCTAATTCGGCTAAACTTTAGGGAGCTTGCAGCAGACCACAGCCTTTGCGGAATATATTGCGATGTTAAAAAAGATGAAGCCGACTCTCCCAAAGGTGCCTTCTTTAGGTTTGTTAACTCATGCGGCAGCGATTTGTATCCGGCGGGCAAAATCAGGATCATCTGCAAAAGTAGGCTCATGAAAAGGTACTCAAAAAAAATTCCTAGCTTCCGGCACATTCTCATCGCATTTTTGCTATTTGTTGCTTTTTTGGGGCTTTTTATTGCACTCAAAAATTGAGCGCGATACTCTTGCCTCGCCTTACGCTTTAATTTGTAAATATGCATTGGTTTTTCTTTATTTGAAACTTCTCTTAATAGATTCCCCGTTTCTTGCCTTGGGACGTATCTTTTAAGAGCTAAAAAGCCTTGGCTATTTTCGTACATACACCGCTTTGAAAATCGCAATTTTGGCGCTATTTTGAGTTTTTTACTCTCCGATTTTTGCGATGGCGGCGGCTAAAAGAAATCGAAATTTTGCAAGCTTTTTTTGAGAAATTTTTGCAAAAAAAATTGCGCATTTTTCGTTTAAAATGTTGCAATCAAAATGCGCCTTAATAGTATATAGATAAACGCGTCCCAAAGGGGCGGAGTCGATTTTTTTGCGGGCGCGTAAAGGATATTTTTTTAGATTTAAAATAAATAAAAATGGCAGACGAAATTAAGAAAAATGATACTTACGATGCCTCCAAAATCCAAAAGCTAGAAGGCTTGGAGGGCGTTAGAAAACGTCCCGATATGTATATCGGAGACACGCACGAAAGAGGCTTGCACCACTGCGTCTTTGAAATTGTCGACAATTCTATCGACGAGGCTTTGGCGGGCTACTGCACCACGATTAAAGTGACGGTGCACACCGACGGCTCATGCTCTGTTGAGGATAACGGACGAGGCATTCCCGTCGATATTCATCCAAAATACAAGATACCGGCTCTTGAGCTTGTCATGACAAACCTGCACGCGGGCGGCAAATTCGGAAAGGGCGCCTATCAAGTTTCGGGCGGTTTGCACGGTGTCGGCGCAAAGTGCGTAAATGCAGTAAGTATAGAATTTATCGCCGAAGTTCGCAAAAACGGCAATATCTACCGCATGGAATTTTGTAGAGGCAAGACCACTCGCAAGATGGAAATCGTGGGCACTACAAAGACTACGGGAACAAAAATCACCTTCTTGCCCGACCCTGAAATATTCCAAGAGACTCGCGAATTTAAGCACGAAATTTTGGCAAAGCGCCTGCGCGAGCTCGCCTTCTTAAATCCCGGCGTGCGCATAATTCTAATAGACGAGCGCACGAACAAAGAGGACGAATACTGCTTTAAAAACGGCATATCCGAGTATGTCGAATTTTTAAATAAGGCAAAGAATGTCGTAAACCCGAAGGTCATAGCATTCTCGGGCGAGGCTCCCGATACTTCAAACGGAAAGATCGTAGTCGATATAGCACTTCAGTACAACGATTCCTACTCAGACCAAATTTACGCCTATGCAAATTCAATATTTAACGTTGAGGGCGGAACGCACCTAAGCGGATTTAGGACGGCGCTCACACGCGTTATAAATAATTACGCAAAGGCAAACGGCCTTATAAACGAAAAGAAAGACAAGAATATGTCTATTTCCGGCGACGACGTCCGAGAGGGCTTGACCGCCGTTATATCCGTAAAAGTCCCGGAGCCGCGCTTTGAGGGGCAGACAAAGACAAAGCTTTCAAATTCGGAAGTTGACGGCATAGTCCAAAAAATAGTGGGCGAGAACTTGAAGTATTACTTTGAGACAAATCCGCAAATCGCAAAGAAAATAATAGAAAAAACGCTGAATGCGGCTCGTGCGCGCGAGGCTGCAAGAAAGGCTCGCGAGACAGTCCGCAAAACCGCGATTAGCGGCGGAGGCCTTCCGGGCAAACTCGCCGACTGCTCAGAGAAAGATCCGTCTTTGTGTGAGCTTTACCTGGTGGAGGGCAACTCTGCAGGCGGTTCTGCAAAGCAGGGCAGAGACAGGCGCTATCAGGCGATTTTGCCCTTGCGCGGAAAGGTAATAAATTCCGAAAAGGCGAGGCTCGACAAGGTCTTGAGCAATCAGGAAATCCAGACCATTATAACCGCTTGCGGCACGGGCATAGGCGATAATGGCGACGGGGCGTTTGACATCACAAAGGCGCGCTACCACAAAATCGTGATAATGACCGATGCCGATGTTGACGGTTCGCACATAAGAACTTTGCTTTTAACCTTCTTCTTTAGGCAGATGCGCGGGCTAATTGAAAACGGCTATATATACATAGCGCAGCCGCCACTTTACCGCATCACAAGAAGGCGCAGCGAGCGCTACGTTATGAACGACGCAGAGATGAATAAGATTCTAATAGAGCTTGGCTCAGAGAATTTGACATTAGTGCGCCTCTCGGATGGAGCGGAGTTTAGCTCTTCAAAAGTCGATAAAATCGTCGAGCTTCTATCCAAGCTTGAGACTCTTAGCAAGGGTGTGACCCGCTATGGTTGCGACTTTATAAAATACGTAAATTCCGCAAATGAAAGCGGGAAGCTCCCGACCTACATTGCGCGAATCCGCACGGGCAATAAGGAGGAGTTCCGCTTCCTCTACGACGACGAGGAGCGCTCAAAGTTTTTTGTTGAGTTTGACAATTCCGAAGACATCTTCAGCGTTGCGACTGTCCGCGAAGTCAAGGACGAAAACGGCGTGATGGTTCAGCAGCGCATAGGCGTTTACGAAATTTACGAGGCTCTTCAAATAGAAAAAGTATTGTCGGAACTTGCGAAGCTCGGCCTTGAGCGCGACTCCTACGCGCCGTCTATAAAGCCCAGATTTAAGCTGATAGAAAAGGGCGGCGACGGCAAGGTGCTGAGCGAATCCGAAATATTTAACGCTCTTGAAATGGTTGCAAAAATCCGCGAGCTTGGGCGCAGAGGAATGTCGATTAGCCGCTACAAAGGCTTGGGCGAGATGGAATCCGAACAGTTATACGAGACGACTATGGACCCCGAAAAGCGCACGCTTTTGAGAGTTTCCATAGAAGATGCCGCAGCCGCCGAAAGCACATTCTCAATGCTTATGGGCGAGGACGTTCCGATACGCAGGGCCTTCATTGAGGACAACGCCCTCAACACGTCCTACCTCGATATATAATTTAAAGGAGATTTTTAAATGTACGCAGAAAACGAAAAAATACTGCCAACGAGCATAACCGACATCATGCAGGGCGCGTATATCGACTACTCGATGTCCGTCATAATTTCCCGCGCCTTGCCCGATGTGCGCGACGGTCTAAAGCCCGTCCAGCGCAGAATCTTGTACGCTATGTTGCGCGAGGGTTTGGTTCACAATAAAAAGACTGCAAAGTGCGCGGGCGTTGTGGGCGAAGTTTTGAAGAAGTACCACCCGCACGGCGATAGCTCCGTGTACGATACTCTCGTGCGCTTGGGGCAGGATTGGGTGATGCGCGATTTGCTCGTAATAAAGCAGGGCAACTTTGGCTCAATAGACGGCGACCCGCCGGCGGCATACAGGTACACCGAGTGTAAGCTTAGCGCCGAGGCCGAGGAGCTCTTGCGCGACATAGATGAAGACACCGTTGACTTCGTTCCAAACTTTGACGAGACCACTGTCGAGCCTTCGGTTTTGCCCGCAGCACTGCCTGAGCTTCTCTTAAACGGTTCCACTGGCATTGCGGTAGGCATGGCAACAAATATTCCCCCGCACAACTTGGGCGAGCTTATAGACGCAACTTGCGCTATTATCGATAAGCCTTCAATTACGATAGATGAAATCGTAAAGATTCTCCCCGGGCCTGATTTCCCAACAGGGGCAACAATTGTCGGAACTTCGGGGATATTAAACTACATGAAGTCCGGCAGGGGCATTGTAAAGACAAGAGGTGTTGCGCATGTAGAGGAGCTTAAAAACGGCAAGGATCAAGTTGTAATTACCGAGATTCCCTACAATGTAAATCGAGCGGCTCTGGTTCAGAAAATTGCGGACTTGATAAGCGAGAAAGTAATTACCGAGGTCAGCGATTTGCGCGACGAGTCCGACAAAAATACGCGCATAGTAATAGAGCTAAAGCGCGGAGAGGCTCCGAGAGTAGTTTTAAATAAGCTCTACAAGCACACCCAGCTTGAGTCCTCATTCGGCGCGATAATGCTTGCGCTCGACAAGAACCGCCCGAAGCAGATGAATATAAAGGAAATGCTCGAGTGCTACATAGAGCACCGCCGCGACGTAATATACCGCCGCACGCAGTTTCTTTTGAGAAAGGCTGAGGACAGGGCGCACATACTCGAGGGCTATAAGATTGCGCTAAATAACCTAGACGACTTTGTAAAAATTATACGCGCAAGCAAAAATCGCGACGAGGCGAAAGTCTCATTAATGGCAAAGTACCCGATTACCGAGCGCCAGGCAAACGCAATCTTGGACTTGCGCCTATATCAGCTAACGGGCTTGGAGCGCGACAAAATCGAGGCGGAATATTTGGAACTTATGAAGCAGATTCAGGAGTATCGCTCCATTCTCGAAAACGAGCACAAACTCTTGGGCGTAATCAAAAAGGACTTGCTCGATATGCGCGCAAAATACGCAACTCCGCGCAAGACGCAGATCGTTCCCGAAGAGGGCGAGTTTAAGATGGAGGACGTGATTGCAAACGAGGGTTGCATAATTACAGTTTCTCACAATGGCTTTATAAAGCGCACAAGCGTAAGCGCCTACCGCTCGCAGAAGCGCGGCGGCAAGGGGGTTATCGGCTCCGGTCAGTACGATGAGGATTTTATAGAGCACCTCTTTACGGCATCTACACACGACACCATTATGTTCTTTATGAATAACGGCAGAGTCTATGTTCATAAAGTTTACGAGATACCCGAGGGCACGCGCACTTCAAAGGGGCGCTCCATTAAGAACGTCCTAGACTTGCAGCCCGACGAGAAAGTAGCGGCAATGATTTGCGTAAAGGATTTGGACGACGACTCCAAGGGGCTTGTGATGGCCACCAAAAACGGCGTCGTCAAAAAGACCATACTTTCGGATTACAAGAATTGCCGAAAGGGCGGAATTATAGGCATAAAATTGGACGAGGGCGACGACTTGATTGGAGTTGTGCTTGTAGAGAAAGATTCCGAGATTGTGCTAATTACTTATGCGGGCATGTCGATACGCTTTAGCGAAAACGACTTGCGCGCACAGGGCAGGGCAACCCGCGGCGTAAGGGGCGTTACGCTTAAAAAGGAAAACGACTGCGTTAAGGCGATAGTTGTTGTCGATAACGATTCAACTTTGCTAATCGCGGGCGAAATGGGGCAGGGCAAGCGCACCGACTACTCCGAATACAGGCTGCAAAGCAGGGGCGGCTCTGGCGTGATTGCCATCAAGACCCACGGCGTTGCGGGCGCGCTTTCCGTTCGAGATGACGATGAGATTATGATGTTTACGCAGGGCGGTCAGGCCGTTCGCTCGCCAGTAAAGGGCATAAGGGTGATAGGCCGTACGACGCAGGGCGTGCGCCTCATAAATCTCGCGGAGGGCGATAAGCTCGTGGGAATCTCTCGCGTTATAAATACGCGCGACGGAGAAGATGATTCTAGTGCTTCTGAAAACGGAGCTTCCGGCGAGTCTCAAAAAGATTCTCCGGAGGGCGGACAAGCCTAAAGTTTCCGCGGGATTTTCTTTGAATTAGAAAAGCAGAAATTTTTATAAACGCAGAGAGGCGGCCTAAAAAGCCGCCTCTTTTTTGGCAAAAAAATCAACAAAAATTATCTACAAGGGGCATAAAGGAGTGTATTAGAATGTATTATACATCTCCGTATAATAGTAAAATTTTTAATTTTTGCGAATTTTGTAACTTTATACCCTGTAACTTACTTAGCTGATTAATTATAGGTGATAATCTACATCTTTTCCTCTTTGAAAATGCATGATATCGATAGCCATATTTAAAATATTTTCCTTTATAAGATTACTGAAGTTTGTTAGTAAAAACCACCCATCAGGAAGCCTAATACTATGATGCTCTAAGTCGGGTCTTTCTTCGTAAAGTTCCTTGGTGGATCTGGCAATATAGGTCCTATTTCGTCCGCGATTGCGCTCATCATTATAGCATTTTTCAAAAAAATCTTTATCTAATCTTTGAAATTCACATAACAACCTAACTACTACATCTTTCGCAGAACTAACCTCAGTATATTGTCCATTTAACATATACCAACTACCGAATGAAGGCTTTTTATTAGCCACAACTACTCTATCTGATTTTACATTATCTTTTCTTAAATCATATTGTTGCATCAGCGGTACAACTCTTATTAAAGACAAAAATGCACCAATATCTTCTTGTTTTGGTTTATATCCGCACTTTTTTTCCACAGAGTCCTCTATTAAATTAAAAAGCATTTCATCTTCGTTGTCTATTAGATCCTTCCAGGCTTCAGGGATTGTCTTTTGTGCAATACTTTGACTGTATTTGTTACTATAATCTCTCTTGGCGTCTTCAAATGCCGTGTTGTTTCTTACACGATCAAATGCCAGATACCTCTGTAACTTTTCGATGGATTCTTCGATCGTTCGCTCTGTTATATCAAGCTTATATATTCGTCTGTCTTCATATCTTCCCTGTCCTGATGGTAAATAAAAATTCCAAGTCTTTCCATCCGTAAGAACTGCAAATTGTACACCGACAGAATATGCGTATCTGAACAATTGTTCATCTGCGTTGTCCATTTTCCCTGGTTGTTTCACTTCAATAAAAATACATGGAGTGTATTGCCTCCCCAGTGCTAGCGCAAAATCAACTCTTCCATTTCCAACTGAGTACTCCGACATTACGATATTAGTATCAAACGTATCCCAACCCAAATTTGAAAGTATTCGCAATACTACACCTCTGGATATTTCACTTTCGTTTCGGTAATCACCGTATCTTAGTTTTTCTATAATTTCACTTAGCAGTTTTTTCATCTTAATTTTACAAGATATTAACATTTTTAAAGTTTTAAATCACGAAAAGTCAAATAGTTTGTTGTAATTTTAAGTTTACCTTTTTGCAATTTTGCAAGGATAAATATATAATATATCTATAAGGCGCATTAACTCAAAATTGTTATGTCTTTAACATTTTACATCTATTCATGACTTTATAATTAAGTATATTTATTTTTATGGTTTATGCTGTAATGATTTCTCCTGGAGAAAAATGAAATCTCTTCCAATGTCAGTTTAACTTCGACGCCAAATAGGCTTGTATACAAATAAAATATGTTTTACTGTCGGAATACAAAATTGCCTTTTCTTTTGGCGGATATTTGAAATGGGAGAATGCATTAGCTATGAATATTAAAAATATTTTTTATTTGTACAGGTTAAGGAGCTCATCGCTTGCCGCGCTTTGTTTGTGGGCTTTTTACTTTAATCCTGCAAGCCTATATTGCGCCGCAGCGGAATTTTCCAAGGGCGGCGCGAATTTGTCTACCAAGATAAAGGCCGAATACTTCTGCAATTTAGTAGATATAAATATAACCCAAAAGCGGCGCACTTATTTTGGAAATGAAGATTTCCGCCTTGAGAACGCGATTGCAAATGCGTGGAAAAGCCATGTAAAAAATTTTATTAAATCAAAGGGTCTTTCCGATGTAGAGTTTATGGCTATTTCTTGGCATTCTTTCGGGTGCGCATATATTGTTTCGGGCGAATATGTTTATTGCTTGCACCTTGAGCCCGATTCGGAGGGGCGCGAAAGCGCAAAGCTTGTTTCGGAAGAAAATATAAATCTCTGCGATTTTGAAAATTTAAGCGAAAAAATTTGTGCTCTAAAAAAGGCTTATTTTGAAATTGATAAGGAGCTTTTTCCGCAGCGATTCAATCGGGCTAGGGTCTTTTGCATGTTCGCAGATGGGGCCGACTCTCGCTCTTTTTCGGGCGGCTCAGAAAGCGCCGGGCTTTCAAAGTCGGCTCCGAAATATGTGGGCGCCTACTCTATTTGCTACGATGGCGAAAGTTTGGATAATCTTCTAAAATTTTTGGAAAGCCGCTTTAAAGAAAGTGCGCGAGAGAAGAATTCGAAAACAATTTAAAAACTTCCGATTTGCACTTTTTAATACAATGAAAAACCTAAAAATTGCGCTACCTGTTTTGCACTTGATATAGATTGAAGAGTCTATAATTTAGCACATCTCAGTTCATTTTTTTGGTTCCATTTGTCAAATTTTTTAGCTTGGAGGGTATAGAAAGTGTATAGATTAGTTTTAGCTTACGGGATTTGGACAGCCTGTGCTTTAATTTCTATGCTGATTTCTCTTTCTTGCCCATTTTACATAATTGGATTTATACAGGTAATTTTGCTTTTTACTCTAATCTATTTATTGTTTTTCACATTTGCATTTGATAAGCGCCATTTCTTGGAAGAGCTTTTGTGGGGAGTATTATTTTTCTTATCAGCGGGGCTTTTATATCCCTTTGCCTTTAAGTCTGCCTGACCATCGTTTAAAGGCTATAGCGAAAAGTAAAAAAGCAGGGCAAAGCTTATTTTTCTCTTAGGCTTACAAGTCTCAGTTTTTCTTTTGCTGTGTATTTATTTTGAATGTAGATTGAGTCGTTTATAAAAAACTTGCAGGATATTGCCCTGCAAGCTTTATGCATTCATTTGCTTAAAAGTTTTACGCGAGGCTCGGTTAAATTTTTATGCCTGATATCCACTTCACAATTTCAGGGGGGCGGTAGTCAAAAAAGCAGCTCTTTGCTCTGTCCGGAGCCGCAATGAATCCTCCAACTTAAAGTTGAAATCTTAAATGCGAATACTTATCGCATTAATTTACAGTGCGCATGTTTTATCTATCGCTTTTATCCGTGGCCTTTTTATACTCTTCGTCGCTAACAGGTTCAAGCCAAGTGTTTTTATTCGTCTTTGGATTGCACTCGACTGCAAGGTGGGCAAACCAAGAATCGGGGGAAGCCCCATGCCAATGCACGACATTCGGCGGAATTTCCACTACATCGCCCGCTTTTAGAAACCTTGCGGCCTTTCCCCTCTCCTGATAATAGCCTTCGCCGCCAACTGCCACTAAAATTTGCCCGCCCGTGTGCGAGTGCCAATTATTGCGGCAGCCCGGCTCAAATGTCACATTTGCAATAGGAACTCCCAAATTCTTGCCGTCCGCAAGTAGCGATAGGTACGACTTGCCGGTGAAATACTTGGCGTAGGCCGTATTTTCATTGCCAAAGGCAAATGCGCTCGTATTTTCCATGCCCTTTGCCGCCGCTTTGGAAAGCTTTAGAATTTCGGCTATCTCCTCATCGCTTACGCCGTTATGCTTTGCTATCGCAATGTGGCTATTTAGTTGGCTTTCTACGCCGTCCATTGCCGATAGCATCGCAACTGTCGCAATTTCGCGCGTGCGCCAGTCAAGCTTGGGGCGGCTAAAAATATCGCCAAAAAGGTGGGCTTTTAGAAATTCATCGATAGCGGGCGCAAAGTTAAAAATTTCACCCTCCACTTTTTGACCTATGAGCTTTGTCTGATTTTTTGTGCCAATTGAAAGGCTTTCCTTACTTACGCTCTCAGCGCTATCTAATTCTTCCGCGCCTGAGACCTCGGAATTTTTTTGCTTTGCAAGTTCCATTAGGCAGCCTAGCGCATTTAGACTTCGCGGAAATCCGCAATATGCGTAGAGCTGTACGAACACTTCCTTATATTCGTCAAGGCTAACATGCTTGCTCTTTTCAAGTTCGCTCTTAAGCCCCTTTATATCGCCCGTTGCGGCGCGTGCCGACGCGAGCACTATGGCTTCTTCTTTTGCCGTCAATGTATTCATCTTATCGCCTGCCTCCGCTATACATAAAATATTTAAAGATAGAATTGTCAGGGTAAATCTAAAAACATTTCTAATATTCATAGCTCTAGCCTCGCTGTGGTGTTCTTTGAAACTAGAGAAGCTTATACATTATTTATCTCAAATGTAAATAGACATTCCTGCCAAATTTTTGCCTAATCCTATCCGGCATATCGCGCCTTTTAATATGTAGCGCTCATAAAAAAAGAGGGCACGAAGAAATCCGCACCCTCTCTTTCAAGTTTTTTAACTATTTTAAACTATTTTCTCGGCTCTATTGAAGAGCGCAATTCACTCAGGAAGTTTGCGTTGTTCTTGCACTCTAAGCGGCCGGAAAATTCTCTGGCATTTTTGGGAAGCTGAATTTCTATTTCATTCCAACCCTTGTCTAGCTGAAGCGCGGGAATCACAAATTCCTTGCCGCTTTCGCTGCGCTTTTCAGACACGTTCTTGCCGTTTAATAGAACTTCAACCTTCTCAGAGCTCACCAAGTCCAAGACAGGCATGTTGGGCTCCGCGAGCAAATCCACGAGCGAGCGCGGACTGTACAGCCAGAACTTTAGCGACTTGCAGGAGGCGGGCAGCTTTATCTTGCCGTCCTTTGCCTTTAGTATTTCGCTCGAGGAATTTGCCTTTACATAGGCTAACTTTTCCAAGTTGCAGTTTGCATCTAGAGCCTTGTATTGGCTTGCCTTTGACTCTGAGAAGTTAGCACCCAAATTAGAGAGCATCTTGGTTATCAGCGGGAAGGTCTCTTCCCTGAGCGGCGAGAAGTCAAAGCTTGCTATTGTCAGCGTTGCCTTGCCGAGCTTGCCTTCAACAATTGTGTTCGGCGAGCCGTTTTCCTCGCGCTCGCTTCTTAAGAGTGCACCCGTCTTAATTTCTTCGGGGCGCTTGTTCCACTTTGTCCAGTCTGCGGGGCAAGCTGCTGCGAGCACTTTGCCCTTCTTTGCAAAGTCGCCGCCTATGCCGTATTTCATGAGGGTTGTGTTGTTATTTACAAGCTCGCTAAAGTAGAGCTCGGAGTGATTTAAGTCCTTCAAAAGCGGGCAGTCGAGCTTCTTTAAAAATGAAGTTGCGCGGCGCTCCGAAAGTTCGATTTTATCTTTCAAAAGGCCGTTTAACTGCTCTGCGCTCTCGGGCGATATGCCCCAGACAAAGATGTTGGCTCCAGCGCTTGCGGCGCGCTTTACGGCGTCAAAATTCTCTATTGCGGCGCTGCCGTCGACAATCACCAAAGCGTTCTTAAAGTTTGTCGATGGCTTTGAAATTTCAAGCCCCGCCAACTCCAAGAGATGCGGCAATTGCGAGCCTTCAGGCGCTAATACGAAAGTCTTAGCTGCCTTGAGCTTTTCGGCGTCGGAACTTACGGGCGTATAGTCAATCTTAAACTCGGCAATCGGTGTTGAGTTTGCAGCCTTTACAGCATCGAACATTGGCCATGGGTCGTAGAGCGGCAAGTTCGGGTCGTACTGCGGATTGATAGTCGTAGTGTAGGGGCCCAATCTTTCGGGCTGCATACCGGGCGTGTTTTCCTTAAATTCGCCAAAGTGTATACCGTCGTCGAGCGTTGGCTTTTTTGAGGTGTCTTTTAGCCCCAAGGGAAGCGGCTTTAGCGCGTACCAGGCAACGTTGAATACCGAGGCGTATGAGGCGCCGTTTTCGTGCTGTTGCTTGAGAGCTTGATAGGCGTCGAGAGCTATTGCCTCCATTCTGCCCAGTGCCGATTCAAAGGCGCGCTCGCCGTTAAACTTTGAAGCCTGAAGCGGAGTTCCGTAGTAGGCCATTGTTTGCTCGCCTATGCCCCAGGGAACGCTGCTTGAATTTGCTAGGCTTCTTATATCGGCGTAGTGACCCATCTTTGTAGGCAGATCCGTCGGGCGGTTTGTCTCGCCGTCGCCCGAAATCCAGTCGCGCGTGGGGTCGAGTTCCCTGCAGAGTTTGACCCACTTATTTATGTTTGTTATTATGTCCTGAATAATCTCTTCGGGCGAGTGGTAGACGTGTAGGCCAACCGCGAACACTTCATTGCAGACACTCCAACCGAATACGGAGGGGTGGTTTCTGTCGCGCTTTACGAGGCGCCTGAGGTGATCTTCCGCATGTTTCCAGAATTCGGGGCTATCGTATTTCAAAGCTCCGCTGCTTGCCCAAATTGCCGATTCGTCGAGAACGCAAATGCCCATTTCGTCGGCGACGTCCATGTAGAACTCCGGATAGGGTTGGGCGTGGAAGCGCACGGCGTTTACATTTGCGTCTTTCATCATCTTAAACAGGCCCCATGCGTAGCGGCGCGTCATTTGCGGAACGCCCATGAAGTGCCAAGAGTCGCCATTTAGCACGATTTTCTTGCCGTTTAAGAGCAGGTCTTTGCCATCTATTGTAAATTGCCTCCAGCCAAAGCGGGCGGTTTTTATATCTTTTGAAGCGCCGCTTAGAACTACTGCCGCCCCGTAGAGATTTGGCGTATCCGGCGTCCATTCCTTTAGATTTACATCGTCAAATGTGTAGGAAATTGTCTTAGACGAGTTTGCGGGAACCGTGACTTTCTGCTTTGCCTTTGAGGACATTAGCTTTGCCTTGTCGAATTCGCCGGCTTCCTTGGCGGGGTCTGAACTATCGGCGAGATTTTTCCAGTTGTGTATGGAAAAATCTGCGCTGAGCGTGCGCGCCGATTTTGTGGGGTTTTCCACTTCAACGTCAACCGTCAGCTTCTTTTCCTTGAAGTTAGGCTTTACGAAAACGTCTTTTACATAGACTTCCGGAACCGCCTGCAACCAGACGTCCTGCCAGATGCCAACACCATGCTGGCCCCAGAACGAGCCCGTGGGGTAGGGAGCGCGGCCGTTTTTGCCGCCGTTTTCGTCAAATAGGTTAGATTTTGCAACTCCAACTAAGAGTTCGTTTTTCTGTCCTATCTTTACTAAATCTGTGACATCCGCTTCAAAGGGCATAAAAGAGTCGAAATTCTCCATGGCCTTTTGCCCGTTTACATAGACTTCGCACTTGCCCAAGACCCCGTCAAAGCGCAGGATTACGCGCTTGCCCTTCCATGCGGCGGGCACTTCAAAGTCGCGCTTCATCCAGCCGATTCTGGCTTCATTCCACTTTTTCGGGTAGCTTGGGAAAGTCATGAAGTCGCCGCCTTGAATGTCGTTTCGAGTTGCGAATGTGTTTACATTCCAAGGGGAGGGAATCTTTATCTTTACGCTGTCGGCCTCAAATGTCTCTGGCTTTACAAAGTCCGCCTTGTTGTTCTTGTAAACGGGCATAAACGACCACGAGCCGTTTAGGCAGATTTCGTCGCGGACCGATTTTTCCAGGTTCGAGACGTTCCCCGCTATGGGGTTGAAGGGCTTGTCGAACTCCACTTTTTCCGCGCTTGCATTTGATGCAAACAGCGCAAGTATCGCCGTTCCAAAACCTAGGCAAGTTCTCAATAATTTAGATTTCATAGTTGTATTAGCTGCGAGTAAGTTAAATGTAAACCTAGCGAATATCCTAAAAAGAACCTTTCGCACACAGTTCGGACAAGTATAGACGCCGGAATGTTTAAAGGTAAAGGAAAATATTTTAAAAAGGCGGCTCATTTAACTCTGGCTCAAAGTTTACTTTACTGTAAAATTGTCCAATATCCGAATTTTCTTGAAGCTCATTTTCTTAGAAACTATTTTTTGCCTCATGAAATTAAGCATTGGTATAGATTACGGGACAAACTCCGTTCGCGCAATAGTCGTCAATTGCGAAAACGGCGAGGAGTTGTCGGCAGAGGTATTCAACTACAAGCGCGGCATCCAAGGGGTAATTTGCGACCAAGACGATGCAAATCTAGCGCGGCAGAATCCGCTGGACTACCTCGAGGGCTTGGAGTTTACCGTGCGCGGCGCAATAGAGAAGGCGCGCCAAAAATATCCGGAGATTTCGGCGGATAGTTTTGTTGGAATGGGCGTAGATTCAACGGGTTCAAGTCCAATGCCCGTGGATTCAAACAATAGGGCGCTATCTTTTAGCGCGGAATTTAAAGATAACCCCAATGCCATGTGCTGGCTTTGGAAGGACCACACTTCTTTTAGAGAAGCTCAGCAAATTACGGAGCTTGCCCGAGAAATTCGCCCACAGTATTTGGCAAAGTGCGGCGGCACCTATTCTTCGGAATGGTGGTGGAGCAAGATTTTACACTGCCTAAATGTCGATGAAAAGGTCTTTGATTCCGCCCACTCTTGGGTGGAGCTTGCGGATTGGATTCCATCTGTTCTTGCGGGTGTGAAAAAGCCCGAAGATATAGTTCGCGGAGTCTGCGCAGCCGGGCATAAGGCGATGTACTGCAAGGAGTGGGGCGGGCTTCCCGACGACGAATTTTTATCAAGGCTAAATCCAAAGCTTGCCAAACTCAAGGGCAGGCTCTATTCGCTTGCGCACTCCTCGGATACTCCGGCGGGCAAGCTCTGTGAAGATTGGGCCATGCGCCTCGGCCTAAAGGCTGGTATTCCCATAGCAATAGGCGAGTTTGACGTGCATTACGGCGCCATAGGCTGCGGTATAAAAGAGGGTGTTTTGGTGAAGGCCATAGGCACTTCGACTTGCGATTGCATGGTGGCAAGCGCCGATGAGAAGCTCCCTGATATCAAGGGAATTTGCGGCATAGTTAATGGTTCAATCCTGCCGAATTTCTACGGAATTGAGGCGGGGCAGTCTGCCGTTGGTGACCTATTTAAATGGTGGGTTGAAACTCTGCTTGGCTGCGATGTTTCCATGCACAAGGTGTTCGACAAAGAGGCCTCAAAGCTAAGCCCCGGCGAGAGCGGGCTCATGGCGCTTGATTGGAATAACGGCAACCGCACCATACTTGTGGATCAGCGCCTAACGGGGCTTATAATGGGCCAGACTCTGCACACTACAAAAGTGGAAATTTACAGGGCGCTAGTTGAAGCCACCGCATTCGGGGCGCGCGTGATTATAGAGAGGCTTGAAGAGTACGGAGTAAAGGTCGAAAAAATAATCTGCTGCGGAGGTATCGCCGAAAAAAGCGATATGACTATGCAAATTTATAGCGATGTCGCAAATCGCGAAATTTATGTGTCGCGCTCTGCCCAGACCTGCGCGCTAGGAGCCGCAATCGGAGGTGCCGTTGTGGGAGGAGCCTATAAAAACTACGAAGAGGCGACTAGAGCTATGACCGGCGTAAAGGAGAAAATCTTCAAACCAATAGAACAGAATGTGAAAGTTTACGAAAAATTGTTTGCAATTTACAAAAAACTTCACGATTCTTTCGGCGGTGTGCGGATTGAAGACCTCGGAAGTGTGATGAAGGAGCTTCTCGAGATAAAGGAAGCGCAAAAAAAACTTTCATAATATGTACAGCGATATAAGAGAAGAGGCTTGCCAGGCAAATAGAATGTTGCCCAAAACCGGACTTGTGGAAATGACTTTCGGCAATGTCGGTGTGTTTGACAAATCAAAGGGAGTGTTCGCGATAAAGCCAAGCGGCGTCGATTACGCGGTGCTTACGCCCGAAACTATGGTGATTGTCGACTTGGAGGGCAAGGTAGTTGAGGGCAAGTTGCGCCCTTCGAGCGATACTCCAACCTACGTTGAGCTATTTAAAAACTTCAATGTCAGGGCCGTTGCCCACACCCACTCGATTTTTGCGACGGCTTTTGCTCAGGCGCTAAAGCCGATTCCGGCTCTCGGAACTACGCATGCCGACTACTTCTACGGCGAAGTTCCCGTTACACGGGCTCTTTCGGATTCGGAAATCAATGGAGATTACGAGCTTGAGACGGGCAAAGTCATAGTGGAAACCTTTGAGACTTTGAATTTATCGCCCGATAAAATGCACGCAGTCTTGGTAAGAAGCCACGCTCCATTTATTTGGGCGGATTCTGGCGACGATGTCTTGCACTATGCGCTCGCTTTGGAAGTTTGCGCAAAGATGGCCTCGATAAGTTTGGGGCTAAATCCCGAACTTAGCCAAATGCAAAAGACATTGATGGATAAACACTATTTGCGCAAGCACGGCGCAAATGCCTACTACGGGCAACCAAAAGCTTAATTTTTAATAGAGAAAAGATTATGGAAAGTTTAGATTGGATTATAATCCTGCTTTATTTCGTCCTTATCGCCGCGATTACATGGTGGACGGGGCGGAATCAACAATCCACCAAGGACTACTTCTTGGCGGGTCGAAACGTCGGCTGGTTTGCGATAGGTGCTTCAATATTTACCGCAAACATAGGTTCTGAGCACATAGTGGGCTTGGCCGGTTCGGGGGCATCTTCGGGTATGGCGATGGCTCACTGGGAGATGCACGCGTGGGTGCTTATCATCTTGGCGTACATATTTGTGCCATTCTACTACAAGTCGGGCGTATATACGATTCCGGAATTTTTGGAGAAGCGCTTTGGCTCTAAGACTAGGTGGCTTTTGTCGGTCGTGAGCTTAGTTGCCTATGTATTTACAAAGGTAAGCGTCACTGTTTACGCGGGCGCAATCGTATTTCAGGCTCTATTGCCCGATTCCTTCGGCTCTCCGGAAAACGCCTTCTGGGTGGGCGCTTTTAGTACGGTTATAATAACTGGCATATTCACGGTGTTTGGCGGTATGCGCGCCATACTTTACACTGCCGGCCCCCAGGCTGTGCTTTTGATTGCGGGCTCGGCCTTAATTACATACTTTGGCTTGAAAACTCTGGGCGGCGAAGGTTCGTCGATATTCGGCGGCTGGCAGGCCTTGGTTGACACTGCAAAGGCAAATGCCGAGCAGTTTGCGCTCTGGAGGCCTCTGAGCGACAAAACTTTCCCGTGGCTTGCCGTCTTGATTGCAAGTCCAATTATCGGTATCTGGTACTGGTGTACAGACCAATATATCGTTCAGCGCACCTTCTCTGCTAAAAATTTGGAGGTTGCGCAAAAGGGCGCCCTTTTTGGCGGCATACTTAAGATAACCCCCATACTCATATTCTTAATCCCGGGTATGATTGGCTGGGCTCTATTTAAGAAGGCTCCGGACGCCTTCCCATTGGCTCTAAATGCAGACGGAAGTGTCAATGGCGACCTGGTCTTTCCGATGCTTGTAAAAACTCTTCTTCCCGTCGGTCTGCGCGGTTTGATTGTGGCCTGCCTCTTGGCGGCTTTGATGAGCTCTTTGGCCTCTCTGTTTAACTCGAGCGCATCTCTCTTTACGGTTGATATTTACGAAAAGCTCTTCCCGGGGCGTTCGGAGAAGCACCTCGTGATGGTTGGCAGAGTTGCAACTACAGTTGTTGTCGGCTTGGGAATAATATGGATACCCGTTATGCACAGAATTTCTCAGGGCGGTTTGTACCAGTATTTGCAGAGCGTTCAGGGCTTCTTGGCACCCTGCATAGCGGCGGTATTTTTGCTTGGTATTTTCTGGAAGCGAATGAATGGGCAGGCGGCCTTGTGGGGTCTCGGCGGAGGCTTTGTGCTCGGCATGTTTAAGCTAACTTGCCAGACTTTTTACGGAGTGGGCAAGCGTACCGATCCGGCTTGGCTTGCAGCTATTGGCGACTTTAACGCATATTATGCAACGGGAGTGCTCTTCCTCTTAAGCGTAATCATAATAATAGTTGTCTCCTACCTAACACCGGCTCCGGATAGCAAGCACACGGAAGGCTTGACTTACGCGTGGCTGAGGTCAAATAAGGAAGCTAAAGCCGAAATTGCCGCTAGTTGGACTCTGTCTAACAAGATATTTGCCTGGATAATCGTGGTAGGTGTTGCTGGAATGTACCTCTACTTCTCATTCTGGCTCTCGTAAAAATTAGCTTTTTTGCGGTGTTTGCGCCGAAGCCTAGGTTAGGTTTCGGCGCTTTTGCTTTCTGAGAATGAGTATTAGTATTTTGTTAGGCTAAAAAGTAAGCGTATTTTTTAACTTCATTATAATCAGTGTGTTGAGCTGTTGGCGTTGTCGATTTAAAATAGTCTAGGCTTTTTATTTTGCAAAATTTTGCCGATAAATATTTACAAAAGAAATCTAAGTGCTAGCGTTGTTTACGTTTTAGATATCCCTATGCCAATACTAAACGAAAATATCCCGGCTTGGAGAGGCTTTAAGCGCGGAAACTGGAACGAGAGAATAGATGTCGCCGACTTTATTCGACTAAACCACGCTTCCTACGAGGGAGATGAGAGCTTTCTTGCGCCGCCAACAGAGCGCACAAAGCGCCTTTGGTCTAAGGTTTTGGCCCTTATGGAAAAGGAGCGCCAAAACAATGGCCTTTTGGACGCCGATGTAGATACGCCCTCTGCGGTGGATTCACACGGGCCGGGCTACATAGAAAAGGAAAGCGAGCTCATTGTTGGGCTCCAGACCGATGCGCCGCTTAAGCGCGCCATTATGCCCTACGGCGGCTACCGCATGGTGCATTCGTCCTGCGAGGCCTACGGTTTAAAGGAGAACGAGAGCGTTAAGGAAATTTTTACAAAGTACCGCAAGACGCACAATACGGGGGTGTTCCAAGCCTACACTCCCGATATCTTGGCGGCGCGCCACAGCGCAATAATAACGGGGCTTCCCGACGCTTATGGCAGAGGTAGAATAATAGGCGACTACCGCCGCGTGGCGCTCTACGGCTTGGACGCCATAATATCTGAAAAGAAATCCGAGAAGGCGATTACAGACAGCGCTATGATGACTTCCGACGTCATACGCGAGCGCGAGGAGCTTGCCGAGCAAATAGAGGCTCTTGAGGCTATTAGGCGCATGACGCTCTCGTACGGGATAGACGTTTCAAAGCCTGCGGAAAACTTTAAAGAGGCCGTGCAGTGGACCTACTTTGCGTATCTAGCCGCAATAAAAGACCAAAATGGAGCGGCGATGTCGCTTGGTAGAACCTCGACATTCCTCGATATTTACGCGGAGCGCGACTTGCAGGAAGGCCTGTTTACTGAAAGCCAGATACAGGAGATAATGGACGACTTTGTAATGAAGCTTAGAATGGTTCGCTTCTTGCGCACGCCGGAGTACAACGAGCTATTTAGTGGAGACCCTGTTTGGGTTACAGAGTCTGTCGCGGGAATGGATAGGGACGGTCGCTCGCTCGTAACTAAAAATTCCTTTAGGCTCTTGCATACTTTGTCTAATCTAGGGCCGGCTCCGGAGCCGAATATAACGGTTTTGTGGTCTTTGAAATTGCCTGAAAACTTCAAGAACTTCTGCGTAAAGACCTCCATAGCAAGTTCGGCCATACAGTATGAAAACGACGATTTGATGCGCCCGCTTTTCGGCGACGACTACGGCATAGCCTGCTGCGTATCGCCTCTTGTAATAGGTAAGGAAATGCAATTCTTTGGCGCCAGGGCAAACCTTGCAAAGGCACTTTTGTACGCCATTAACGGCGGCTACGACGAGCGCACTCTGCACAAGGTCGTCGAGGGCTTTGAGCCTGTGAAGTCCGAGTATCTCGACTACGACGAGGTTTTCGCGAAGTTCGACTCAATGATGGATTGGCTTGCGCGCACATACGTAAATGCGCTCAACATAATCCACTACATGCACGACAAATACTACTACGAAAAGGCCCAGCTTGCCTTTATGGACAAGGACGTAATCCGCAAGCTAGGCTGTGGAATTGCGGGCTTTTCTGTGGTTGTCGATTCGCTTTCGGCAATAAAGTACGCAAAGGTAAAGCCAATCAGAAACGAGCAGGGCATTGCGACGAGTTTTGAAATTGAGGGAGACTTCCCCAAATACGGAAACAATGACGATAAGGTTGACGCAATAGCAGTTGACGTCGTTAAGCGCTTTATGGATAAAATCCGCAAGCTTGAGGCCTACCGAAACGCTATTCCCACGCAGTCTATTTTGACGATTACTTCAAACGTAGTTTACGGCAAAAAGACGGGCGATACTCCCGATGGCAGAAAGGCCGGGGTTCCCTTCGCTCCTGGAGCGAACCCGCTGCACGGGCGCGACGAGTGCGGAGCATTGGCGAGCCTTTGCTCTGTGGCAAAGCTGCCCTTTGAGCACGCAAAGGACGGCATCTCAAATACATTTACGATTCTGCCTGATTCTCTTGGAAAGAATGGCGAAGCGCAAGTTTCAAATTTGCGCGGCCTAATAGACGGCTACATTTACAACAAAGGCCAGCACCTCAACGTAAATGTCCTAAAGCCCGAGGTCTTGCACGATGCTATGGATCACCCCGAGAAGTATCCGCAGCTGACAATTAGAGTTTCGGGCTATGCGGTAAACTTCATAAAGCTTACTCGCGCCCAGCAGCTTGACGTAATTTCTAGAACCTTCCACGAGAAACTCTAAAGCTTTTTATCGGCGTGGAAGCTATAGTGCACTCGGTGGAGACTGCGGGGGCTCTCGACGGCCCCGGTCTTCGCTATGTGCTCTTTCTGAAAGGCTGTCCATTCAGGTGCAAGTTCTGCCACAATCCCGATACTTGGGCTGTGCCTGCCGGCGAGCGCAAGACGCTCGAGGAGGTCTTGTCGGACATTGCAAAGTACGAGAGTTTCTTTAAATTTACCGGTGGAGGAGTTACCGTATCGGGCGGCGAGCCGCTTATGCAGGCAAAGTTTGTCGGCGAGCTTTTCAAGGCTCTGAAGGCCAGGGGAGTGCACACTTGCCTGGATACTTGCGGGGGAGTGAACTCAAGTAGCGCAGATGTGATTGCGTGCGTGGAAAATTCGGACTTGATAATGCTAGATATAAAACATCTGGACGAATCAAAGCACAGATTTTT
>URYY01000011.1 GCA_900552245.1 uncultured Opitutales bacterium
ATGAAAGACAAATCTAAAAAATCAACCTATTCCACAACCTTTGGTGTTGACCCCAAAAAAGCCGCCTAAACCTTCTGTTTAAGCGGCTTTCAAAATGGCGGGAGAGGTGGGACTCGAACCCACGACCAACGGTTTAGAAAACCGCTGCTCTATCCACTGAGCTACACTCCCTCAATTTTTAAAAATAGCAATCTACTTCTTTTTCTCTATCTATCAAGCAAATTTATTCAAAAAACTCTCTTTGCTCTCTCTGGCAATACCCTTCGGCTCATTTAACTTCAGACGGAGCAATCCCAAACTTCTTCTTAAAGGCCGTAGCAAAGTACTGGCTCGACGAAAAGCCAACGCTCATCGCCGCGTCTATTATTTTTATTTCCCTATCTCCCTTCAGTATGTCATAAGCTCTTTGCAGCCTTATATCAGACAGATATTCAAGTGGTGTCATATTCGTTATCTGTTTGCAATAAAATGTGAATCTCGTCTGCTTTAATCCGCATTCCTCCGCCATAGTTGAAATCGTCCAGTTCTTTTCCGGCATATCCTTCAACTGCTCAAGAAAGATCTTTACGCAATACTCATTAGATGAAAAATATTCGTTATTGCCGCTGCTTTGCGTCCTCAAAACCTCAAGTGCGGAAAGCAAAATCTGATTTACAGAAATTGCCACTCGCGAGAAACAAGCATTGCTACCTTTTAAAATCTCGCGATTCAAATTCTTGAAGGCCTCGGCAGCAGGCTTGTCGGCTTTGAACGCACATTCGTCCGATTCCTTTACGCGCTTTGCAAGTTCTGCGAAATCGCGCTTTGAAAGCACTATCCAGTCTGGTTTTATCCAATTTCTGTTTGGTGCTCGAACGCCGAAATCAAGAATAATCCAGTGCAGTTTACTTCTCGTTACATTTGGATTCCCGAGCGAGTGTTCTTGCCATGGACGCGTTATTGTTAGCGCGTTTGCCTCCAATGAGGCATGTCGCTTTTTTACAGCTTTGTAGCTAAAGTCAAGTCTTCCATTCTCAAGCCAAGCGATTTCAAGCCCTTCGTTTCTGTGTTTGCCCAGGCCCCAATTTTGCTTTTCGCGCGCATTCCAAAAGCCGGCGCTGCTCAGCCCCTTTAATTCACTTTCCGGAAGCCTAACTCCACGATATGGCGGACGCGACAATGCGTGAAAGTCTATCAGATTGTTATCGGATGCCGATTTAAGCTGGGTGCAAGAGTCGCACACAAATTCGCCCTTGGTGTATCTATAGACTATTCTCTTCATGCAAACATTTTAAGTATTTATGGACTCCATAAACAAGCTTTTTTGTGTTCAAAATTCATCAATGGAGAATTTTAAACGAAAAGAATCGATTTTTTGTGATAGCATCGCAAATGAATTAAAAAAGACTCCTAAATATGGCAAAGTTTAGAATAACTCTCAATATGGAATTCTGCAGAAGTGCGGATAAAGGTTTTGAACAAGGTTTGGAACTTGCTTCTAAAATGGGATATAAGTATGTTGAGCCAATGGTCCACACCGGTTGGGAGCTATTGAGCGAACTAAACTACTTCCACTCCTTCTCTCTCGAAAACGACCCTATGCTTATGGGGCAACTCTGCAAGAAGCGCGGTGTTAAAATTTCATCAATTAGCGGACATAGCCCACTCATGCGTCCGGAGGCTGCAATAGGCAGACTCATTCGTTCGATAATTATTGCCTTTGAAAACGGAAGCAAATTTGTAAATACCGACGAGGGCTTGCGCCCGGAATGGATGTCGGAGGATAGCGCTTGGGAGATAATGCGCTACACCCTAAAGCGAGTTATGGACGCGGCGGAGCGTCACAAAGTGTTCGTTTGCATAGAACCCCACGGCGAATTTTCTAGAACATCTGCGGGGCTTTTAAAAATTTTGTCGCTTTCCGACAGCCCATGTCTCAAGATAAATTGGGACACGGGCAATAGCTACATCGCGGGGGTTGAGGATCCTTACGAGGGTCTAGAAAAGGTAAAGAAGTATGTTTGGCATATGCATGCAAAAGACATATCTTTATCGCAAAGCCAAGGCGAGCGCGGCAAGGTGACTGGCACTCCCGTGGGCTGCGCCTGCGGCGAGGGCGTTGTGGATTGGAAGCGCATAGCAGAAATTATGGAGAGTGAAGATAGGGAGATATTCCTATCTGTCGAGTGCGGAACAATCGCGCAGGCCGAGTACAGCATAAATTACTTGAGAGACACTTTAAAAGACTACATTGTCGAATAAGAGGAGGATACATGAAAATTAAAAAACTTACATGCTTTGCATTTTGCTTTGCGGCGATGGGGCTTGCGGCTTTTGCAAAGGATAAGTGCCTCATTATAACAGGGCAAAACAACCACAACTGGGCAAGTACTACGCCCGTGCTAAAGACTCTCGCGGAACTCAGCGGCGACTTTGACGTAGTTGTGAATGAGGCTCCCGAAAATATGACTGCAGACACCTTAAAGGGAGTCAAAGTTATCGTTTCCAACTGGAATGCTTTGGGCCCAAAAAAATGGTCCGAGGAGGCTTTTAAGGCTTACGAAGATTTTGTAAATCAGGGTGGCGGCGTAGTTAGCGTCCATGCAGGTACGACATATCCAAATGCTCCGGAATCTTACAAGAAAATCGGCATAGGCACTTGGACCGGAAAGACTTTCCACGGGCCGTACTCGTCGTTTCAAGTAAAGATTCAAAGTAGTGAACACCCGGTGATGAAGGGCGTGGGCGATTTTGTAACGCGCGACGAACTCTGGTCTAACGTCGAATTTACGGGCGACTATGAAGTCTTGGCAAGCGCCATTGCAAGCGGACGCTTTTACGTTGACCGCATATTGGGCAAAGACGCAAAGCAAAACAGCGTTCCTCAGCCTTCGGTTGTCGCTACCACAATAGGCAAGGGCAAGTGCGTGACCATATTTTTGGGGCACGATGTAATTGCGATGGGCAAACCCGAATTTATGGACATATTCGCAAATGCGCTTCTATGGACAAGCGGCGGCGAGGTTGAGGGCGGCCTTATAAATGAGGGTAATTTGGATAAGGTTACTTTGGAGATTTCAAAGCAGATTGAAAACGGCAACATGTCGCTTGTAAATGCCCTTGACAATTTTGCCTTAAATAGCGATGCAAAGGTGCGTTCAAAAGTGGTGGATTCCCTCCTTAAAAATGTGGTCTCAAATTCCGATGCGGCGCCTTACTTTAAGCGCAGGGCTTGGTATTTAATTGCAAATATTGCCGGCAAGCAGGACATCGCAAAGATATCAAAATATCTTGGTAATAAGGATTGCGCGGAGCTTGCCAAAGCGGCTGTTGAGCGCGCTAATTTTGCTTTGCAAACCCAAATGCCTGCAGTCATTGAATTTAAGGTGGTAGACTCTGCAGCGCTTAAGAAAATGCTCGCAGACTACGGCAAACTTTCTGACGACGAAAAAATAAAAGCTTTGGCGCAGTTTTACTTCGCGGCTTTTAAGCCCGCCTTGCCAAAGGCGCGGGAGGAAGTGAAAAATCCGAATAGGGAAATTGCTTTAAACGCTCTCAGAGTCTTGTCAAAGCTGGCGACGACCGATGACTATCCCTTCTTTGCAACTCTTCTTAAGGAGACTTCCGATCAGGGGCGCAAACGCGCTATTTTAGAGTCTGCAATGTGCATTGAAAACGCAAACTTTGATGTGCTAAAGGCTCTGAAGGCGGCTTCTCCGGCGGACGTTGAACTCTACGCAAATATCGCTCTTGTAAAAGACGCTAAGACTGCAATAAACGCCATTTTGTCGGGCGAGATGCCATCTTACGAAACTCTGAATTTGATGCTTCCATATGCCGATGAATCAAATATAGCTTCGATTTTATCTCTCTTTGGAAAGTCAAATCAGGGTGATTCAGCTCTCAATAGAGCTCTTGTAAATTACATGCGTCAAGGAGGCCAAAACTTTGAGCTTGTAAAGTCCGTCTTTGATTCGCTCAATTCTGCCGCCAAGGCAAAAGTTTTGCAGGCGCTTGCAGTTTGCGCAAATCCGCAGATGTTTGACTTTGTGTTAAATTTGGCAAACTCTTCTGACAAGGCTAGTTCTGAGGCTGCAACTTCAGCTATAATGAACTGGCGCAGCTCCGAGCCTATCATGAAAATTGCCGCGATGGAAAAGGTGGGTGGCGCAAGCAGTGTTGAGGTTTTGTACTCAATCTTAAATAAGAACAGAAACACTGTTTTAAAGCCCGGCGAGATAGTTACTCTATCCAAAATTTTTAGCGCCCAAAAGAATCCAAAATATGCAGATTTGACAAAGCGTTTGGGCGAGGTCTGCGCGAGTGCCAAACCCAGAGGCAATAAGAATCTCGCAAAGGGCGCAAAGGCCGAGAGCGTCTACAAGTACGGTCCGGACGGAAGCGGAGGGCTTCCGCCGGCTGCTATTGACTGCGACAGCAGAACATATTGGGACGAAGTTGACGGCAAGGGCCTTTACGGTCTAAGAATAACTTTGCCCAAAAAGGAAAAAATATCCCAGATGCGAATCTTGCGCTACAACGAAGTTTGGAGCCCTGACGGCTTTGAAGTCTTTGTGGACGGAAAGAGTGTTAAAAAGGTCGGGTACGCAGTTTATGAAAACAACCGCTTTAATCTCGATTTGAACGTAGAGGGCAGTGTTTTGGAAATAAAGATAGACAATGTTCCGGAGGGCAAATCGCCCGCAATACGCGAACTTGAACTGTACTAAGTTAGGAGGAAAAATGAAAAGACGCAATTTTTTGAAAAGTTCCATTTTTGCGGGTTTGGCCGCACCTACGATTTTGTCGTCGCACCTATTTGGCGCAGATTCGCCGAATGAAAAAATAAACGTAGGCTTCATAGCCTATGGCGATAGAGCTTCGCAGCTCATAGGCGGCTTTTTGGGCAATTCCGCCTGCCGCGTCGTGGGTGTTTGCGACCCAAAGGCTTGGAGAGTTAAGGAATTTCACAAGCGCGTAAATTCCTTTTACGGTGATGGGAGTGCTGCAAAAACCTACTCCAATTATCGCGAGATACTTGCCGATAAGTCTATAGACGCCGTTGTAATTTCCACTCCGGACCACAACCATACTCCCATCGCGATTGCTGCGGCTCGCGCCGGAAAAGACATCTATTGCGAGAAGGGACTAAGCACTTGCATGAACTTGCGCAAAAAGTTGCGCGAGGAGGTTGCAAAAAATAAGGTCGTGTTCCAATACGGCACCCAGCAGCGCTCGGGCTACACAATGCAGCGCCCTGTCGAGCTTGTTAGAAACGGCTATATAGGAAACATTAAAAAAGTGCTTTTGCGCTGCGGCGGCGGTGGATTAAATCAGACAAAATTTGTAGAGCAAGCTATTCCGGCAGGTTTTGACTACGACCAGTGGTTGGGCGTTGCCCCGCTTGCTCCCTATTCCGACGTCAGAGTTTCGCAGGGCGGAGGTTGGTTTATATACGACTACGCTCTGGGCTTTATTGCGGGTTGGGGGGCGCACCCACTCGATCTTATGCAGTGGGGCTTAAATCAGGATTCCTCAGGGCCCATACTTGTGGAGGGCAGCGGCGTAATACCTGCCTGCGGCATATTCGACACATTGACGGATTGGAACTTCAGAATGAAGTATGCAAACGGAGTGGACGTTCACTTTGTGGCGAATCCGAATGTTGAAGATTTGTTTGTGGAGCATGAAGATATAAGAAGGAATCTGCGCGGTATGGCGGATCCACAGCTTGTCTTTATAGGCGATGAGGGTTGGATAGCTACCGACAGGCCATACTTTATCTGTTCAGATCCGCGCCTTGAAAAGATTGAGCTTAAGCCCGGCGATTGGAGAGCCACAAACTTGGACAAAAAGTCTTTTGACCACGCCGCAAACTTCCTGCATTGCTGCAAAACCCGCGAACTTACAGTTTCGCATTGCGAGGCCGCTATAAGAAGCGACACCATATCGCAGATTTGCGATGTCGTTGTAAGAAGCGGAAAGAGCGTGCATTGGAATCCTAAGACTGAAAGCACTGGAAATCCTACTCAAGACAAGATGATGATTCGCCGTCAGCGCGAGGCTTGGGCGGTTTAATTTCTTCATATTCGCTTTATAGCCTCCGCGTTCAGGGGGCTTTTTTTAGAAGTATCCGGCAAATCTGTCTCTAAATTCCTTTGGTGTAAGATTTGTTTCCCTTAAAAATGCGAGCCGCATCCCGTAAATATTTTTGTAGCCCGCGAGGTTTGCAACGGCCTTGATTGGAATGTCTGTGGTGGCTAAGAGTTCCTTTGCCCTAGATAGTTTGCAGAGGTCTATTTCTCTGCCTATTGAAAAGTCTTTAAATTCGGAAACTTTTCTAAATAGAGTTCGTGGGCTTAACCCAAGTTCGCGGGCGATGTCCTCAACTTTAATGTCTGTGTGCGCCCAGCTCCAAATCAATTTCTGTATCTCGTCTTTTAGGTTGCTAATTTGCTCTGTTTTGTCGGCGTTTCTCTTTTTTTGTTTTATAGCAGCTTCTATTTTGGCTATGAGTCCGAATAGATTTGCCGCAATAATTCCCGAGGTGGGGCGTTCGCTTTGATTTAGGATTTTTGTAAATTCCAGTGCGCTATCAAATAAGTCTGAAAAATTTTCAGGCGTGTAGACTTTTTCCGATTCAATGTTGCTCTGATTGTTGAAGTAGGAGTGGGCGGTTTTACCGTTAAAGCCTATCCATAGTTCCGTCCAGCCGGATTTTATATCGGGGCGGTATCGGTGCCAGGTTGATGGCGAAATTAAATAGAATGAATCAGTTGGGATCTTTTGCCGGCCGGCTTTTGTGTCGAGTATGCCGTCTATCTTTGCATCGCTTATAAATACGAGTGTGTATTCCGGCAGTATGCGCCCTTCAGAGAACTTAAAGATATACTTTGGCGGATGCCTTCTCGGCGGGTACACCTCTCCGGCGGGAATGTATTGAGAGCCGTAGCAAGTGCAGTAGAAACCGAAGTCTATGGCTTTTTCATCTACAGGAAGGTACGTAAAAGTCTGCAAAACTTTGCGCCTCATTTGTCATTAAAATTAAGTTATATATATTGTTATCTCTTTTGTAATTCTAGAATAACTCTTTATTTTTAAGCATATTGAACTGAATATATAATATAGATTAAATGTCATAAAATTTAAATTTTTTGCAAGCTTAAAATCTTGAAGATTTCTATTTGAAAATCTAGAAATTTATGAAAGAGCAAAGTATTTAGCTGTTTTGCTCAGAGTGTGGAAAAATGGAAAATGTATTGAGAGATTTGCTTTGCTTTGCGAGCGCTAAGCTTCCGCTATTTTTTAGCGCAGAAGTCTTTGCTTCTGTGAGTAGCAATTCAGTGCCGAGTGGGCATCTCGAGATTATGAAAGACAATTTCTCTCGCAGGAAATTGCAGCAGGGACTTGCGCTGTGTGGAGAGGTCGATGTCTTTTGCCTAAGTTTCGCAATTTTGAGCACTCCGCAAGAAAACCCAAGGTACTATTGTTGCGGTTTAAAGGCTGATATTTTTACAAGACTCTTAGCTCGGTGGGCGAATGCTATGTTATTCAAACTTACAACCGCTTGGCAGAATCTTCTAACTGTCGCTTTAAAATTGCGCGCGGGAACTGAAATGAATCTGGAAGGAATTTAAACAAAAGCTCAACCAACTATCGGTCTAAATGTGTGAGTTTGGACCGCGGCGCTCTCAAGCTGAGGGCGCAAAATAAAAAGCGCCGAAAATTTCGGCGCTTTCCTTTTACCTAAGTTTATTGAGGGCGAGGGGCGCATAATTCTTAATCTCTCTTGCCTTCAAATTGTTTTTAGATAAAACGGGTAAAAGAAAGTAGCATTATTCTGTAAATTTTTCGGCGCTTCCCGTTCGGCTCTTCGGCAAATTAGTTCAATTTGTTTTGCGGTGTCAGTTCACACCTTAGAGTTGGCGTTTAATTCATTAAAAGAGATAACTTTGAGCTTCTAGAATGGACTTCATCTTTCGCTCTATTATTGTATCTTTATCGCTCATTTTGTCGCATAGCATGGGGCTATTCTCGTCGTAATTTCGAATTTTATTTTGTATAATGCAGTCTTTAAAGTTTGCGTAGCAATATTCGCAGGCGTGCAAGCATGTATTGTATGCTCCTATATCTATGCTCTCTACGCATCCACATTCGCTTCTCTGGGTTTTGTCCTTCTTTACATTAATTTTTGCTTTAATTATTTTTTCGATTAGTTCGCGGTCTATGCAACTTGCATGTTTTATCCCGTATTTTTCCAAGTCAATATTTTCGGAGCAGGTCTTAATTTTAAATCCGTATGCCGATGCTATTAGTGCAAAATTTTCGGCAAGTTTTAGTTTTGTCTCGGTATCAAGTTCCGCAATTGAATGTAGCGATAGGCGATTGGTAATTTTCCTATATAAATCTATAAAGCTTATGGTGCACTGCTTGGTGTAATTGCCCAATTTTTTTGATAGTTTTTCAAAATTTTTTATGTGGTAGTCCAAGCTGTATGTTTTATTTATGAGTATTGGGTCGTACCTCCATATAACTCTTTCAGGGCCTATGGTATCGGAGAGACTCTTAAAGGTATCCAAAATGCTTTCATTTTTGGAGGGTAAATTTTTTTCAATATCTCTTGCGTAAGAAGTTAAAGTGAATTGAAAATAGTAGTTGTACTCTTTTAGCTGATTTAAAATCTTTAGCATTGGCTTTGGATTTTTTGTCCAAAACACAATGCAATCCACAAGCTCCGGAGAAAGCGATACCTTGCTTACTTGACGCGGGTTTATGGGGTTTCTGACGCACACATATCCGTCTCTTATTCTGTTTAATAGCCACTTTGAATAAAATGCGGGAATGTCTGTCCGCCTACTTGCACTTATAATCATTTTCTTTTGATGATTACATGCTTTAGCTTTTTTTTGCAAGATGAGTATTAAGTAAAACAGCGTAGGGCTTGTCTCAATTCCAGAGTCAAGTGCAAGTTGTATCGGCAATTTAGATTTTAGACGGGCGAGCAATATTGAGGTATTTCCTTTAATTTTCTAGGAATGTTTTAGCTTGAATTTGTCTGCGGCATTTGCGCTTGTCGTAGCGATGCTTCCTAACTTTCTCTCGCTCTTGCAAAAAAATCGGCTCGCCCTAAGTTAGGCGCGCCGATTTGAGGAAGGAAAGTTTTAAATTAAAAAATTTAAGTCCCTTTTTTGGTTTGATTTTCTTTTGAATTTTTCGCGCTGTAGATTCTAATCGCCCCGCTAAGTTTTAATCTATTTTCTGGGCCATACCTTGATTTTGTTTAAACCCGCCTTGAGGCCTTTTGAGAATGGCCCTACAAAGGAACTTTTGCCTCTCTTATTGCCAAAGTAGTCGGTGTCAAGCACAAGCTCAGAGCCGTCGGGATTTTCAAAGTATTCCTCGGATATGAAGGTCTCGCCAAGCTTTCCGCCCTCGACAGTCGGCGCTAAAAACTTTTCAAAGCCCTGCGGCAGATTGAAGCTAAGCCAGACTTCACCGCCCTTTTCTTCCAGCTTTAAGTCGGCATTAAATTCCTTGTTTGAAAACGAATTTTTCTCGCCGTCGGGCTGATTTGCGCGGTTTAGGTAGGCGTTAAAATCGAAGTTAAAGCGCCCCTTCTTGCCCTTGTAATAGGATAGCCCGTAGAGCTCCAAATTCGGAACTTCATTATTCTTTAAAGTGGCGGTAAAGAGGTTATTGAAGTAGCGGTTGTCGTCAACGCACACGGAAACTCCCTTTATGCGCGTGGAGTGCGCGAAGTGGTAGGGCGTGTATCTGCCGTCGAAGAAGTGCCTGAACATTCCGTCGAAGAGGTTGTTTACGTAGAGTCCGCCGCCGCTAAATACGTACACGCCTATGCGCGACAAAAATATGTTGTTATCGAGCGTAAAGGGTCCGTGGCTTACCTCCACATGGACGTCGTCTGTGGTGTTGCCATAGAGAAGGTTTTGTGTTACGCGCGTTCCCTGCGTCATCCAGTCTAGCCATATGCCCCTGCCGCAATTTTCTATGCGGTTTCGCCTTATGATTGTATCAATTGCTGCGTGGAACTTTATGCCGCCTATTTCCGCGCCGTCGAATTGACGCTTTGTCCAGATGTCGTGTATGTAGTTATCTTCAATAATGCTGAAGGCCGCGCCCTGACTGCCGCACATGCCCGTTTGCTCGCAGTTGTAGATTTCGTTATTCCTAACTATGTGCGAGCCTATTTTATCTTTGCTCCAGCCGCGCTCCAGCGCCGCGAACGTGGCCTCTATGTAGTGCACCGAGCCGTCTTTTTCGGGCTTTTTTAGCCAGAGGTTGTGGCCGCTTAGGAGGTCCTTGCCCAGCGTTATGCCGCTGCACTTGCTGTCGTGGATTTTATTGTTTTCTATTATCCAGCCCTTGCTCCAGTTTGTAGAGACCATGCCGATTTGGTGCGCGGTGGGCGCCCCCCACTGGGTTGCGGCTTGGCTTATGTCGAAATTGCGTATGGTGATGTAATTTACGCCCTCTTTAGTCGGGTAAAAGCAGCTGAAGCGCGTAGAAATTTCAACAAGCTCTTTGTTTGGGTCGGCGCTTCCGAAATTTGCGTAAATCGTCGTATTTTCATCGTCGCTTTCCACAAACCAGCGCAGCTTTGAGCCTTCGGGGTCGCGCGGATTTACTTCTTGGTCGAGCGCCGTGAGCTTTTCGAGCTTATTTTTTTCGTAGAGCGATTTGCCGTTTAAGAATACTTCGCCCGTGTGGTGGGGCCTGCCTTTCATTCCGAACCAGTCGCCCTCAATTTCCGTCTTGTACGGATTGTGGGTGCCAAAAAATTTGTTGGGGATTACAACTTTCCAAGTTCCGTTTTCAAGTTTATGCCACCCCTTAATTATCTCCGAGCCCTTGAGTTGAACTTTCTTGCCCTTTTCGCCCTGATAGACTATGCGCGCAAGCTCGCTTTTACCGCCGTTTTTCGGGTCTATCATCTCGCGGTAAACGCCTTCGGCCACTGTTATAGTATCGCCCGCTTTTGCGATGTTTGCGGCGGCTTGAATCGTCTTAAATGGCGCATTTTTTGAGCCGTCGTTTTTATCGCTTCCAAGTTTTTGATTTACAAAGTATTCCGCAGCAGTCAGCGAATTTAGTGCAAAATAAAGACCCGCCATAAAAAATATTTTGGCAGGTCTTAGTAATCTGGTGTCTAGCATTGTATTTCCTCCGCAAGTTTGAAAGTTGTATCTGTTTTCAGAATCTATCTTTAAAACTATTTTCAGAGAGTCAATACTTAACTAAACATAACTACATTTAAAAACTTGGCTCTTCGAGTCGTCTCTTTTGGATTAATGCATGCGGCTTTATGTTTTAACACACTTATCTGTGTGCTAAAAATCCGGCTGCAATCTCCGGCTCAATCCTCTTGAGGAGTTTTTAGCGTAAAGATTGAAAGTCCTGTAAAGAGCAGATTTATACCAACAAGCATTCCGATTATCCAGAGAGCCTCGGCTATGTTGGATAGGATTAGGATACCGAGAATTAATGTCACAATCGCGTTTAAAATTAGCATGGCCGATTTCCTTGCCTTGGCGGCATAGGCGAATGTGAAAATCCCTTGCACTACGAATATTGCGCCTATCGCAAGGCTTAGCGCGACTGTCCCCTCAAGCGGATTTGCAATCATAAAGAATCCCGCAAGCGCGTAGAGCAAAGCCAGCGCGAAATACAGGGCCTTGTCCCAGCCGGTTTTGCCCTGCGGGCATTGAAAGAGCCCAAAAAACGCCCCAACAAAGAGGCAGATTCCAACCACAATGTCCACGTATACTGACGCCGCAATCGGGTAAAGCAGGCAGAGCAAGCCCGCTATTGTTAGAATTACACCTATAAATTTACCGTTTTTTAACATATTTGCCTTTCAGTTACATTTGTAAATTCATCGTAAAACTAGTGCCCTCATAAAGCTTTTTTGCAAGAATTTATAAATATATAGATTTGACTTTAATCGGGAATGATTGTTCATTTTACAATATGGTAAAAATTGGAACGGTTTTTAAGAAGAGCGCCACAAAGGCCATGCTCTTGGGTTGCGGCGAACTCGGCAAGGAAGTCGCGATAGAACTGAAGCGCCTGGGCGTGGAAGTTGTTGGCGTAGATAAGTATAAAGACGCGCCCGCAATGCAGATTGCAGACCGCAGTTACGTAATTTCAATGCTCGATGCAGAAGCTTTGGAGCATGTAATACGAAAGGAAAATCCGAACCTCATAATTCCGGAAGTAGAGGCAATTGCAACCCAGAAGCTCTTGGAGCTTGAGGCGCAGGGCTTTAGGGTTATTCCCACCGCAAAGGCCGTTAACTTTACCATGAACCGCGAAAATATAAGAAAGCTCGCGGCAGAGGAGCTCGGCATGAAGACCTCGCCCTACATGTTTGCCTCCAATAAGGAGGAATTTTTGCAGGCAGTTAAAAAGATAGGCATTCCCTGCGTAGTTAAGCCCATAATGAGCTCCTCGGGCCACGGACAGAGCACGATACGCTCCGAAAGCGACATAGAGCGCGCTTGGCAGTACTCGCAAAGCGGCGGCAGGGCGGGCGCCGGCAAGGTGATTGTCGAGGGCTTTATAGATTTTGACTACGAAATTACGCTTCTAACCGTTCGCCACAGCGGCGGAACCTCTTACTGCCCGCCCGTCGGACACAAGCAGATTGACGGCGACTACCGCGAAAGCTGGCAGCCCGCTAAGATGAGCGAGCAAGCGATAAAAAAGGCGCAGGAGTACGCAAAGAAAATTACCGACGCCCTGGGCGGCTGGGGAATCTTTGGAGTGGAGCTTTTCATAAAGGGCGAGGAAGTCATATTTAGCGAAGTCTCGCCGCGCCCGCACGATACGGGCATGGTCACTATGATTTCACAAAACCTTTCGGAATTTGCGCTTCACGCGAGGGCGATTTTGGGAATACCCATAAATAGCATAGAGTTCTACGGGCCTAGCGCCAGCAGGGCGGTGGTCTTGGAGGGCAACTTTAAGGAGGTCGAGTTCGGCGGAATAGACAAGGTCTTGAACAGGCCGAAGGTTGACATGCGCATTTTCGGCAAGCCCGAAGTTAAGGACCACCGCAGAATGGCGGTGCTTTTGGCGAGGGCCGACAGTGTCGATGAGGCGCGGGAAGTCACAGCCCAAATGCTTTCCGACTTGGAAATTTCGGCAAGCTAGGGTTTGCAAGGCCGCGGATTTTTCGCCTCTTCATTGCCTTGGCTTTGCCAAAACTTTCGCATTTTCGGCGCCCGCTTGCCACTTGGCTTGGGCGCTTTGCGTTTTAGTTAAAAAGCGGAAAGCGCCTTGAGGGAGATTTCTATTTCTTGCGCAAGTTGCGCTTCTACGCTTCTAATTTGCACGATTTCAATTTTTAAAATTCCAAAGATAATTTTCATGGAACTTGCCGTAGATAAGTTGCGAGAGCCAATAGTTGAGGCGCTTAAAAAAGGCGTCAAAAAGTTCGTATTTTCATCTCCAACGGGCTCGGGAAAATCGACTCGGCTTCCCGTAATTTTTGCCGACAACATAGAGGGCAGAATCTTAGTCTTGCAGCCGCGCAGGGTTGCGGCGCGAATGCTTGCAAAGTTTGTAGCAAATTCGGCAAATTCACAGGCGGGCGGCTACGCGGGCTGGCACATAAGAAGCGACAAAAATTTTGGCGACGCCACCAAGATAGTATTTCTAACCGAGGGCATACTTGCGCGCATGATACTTGCCGACCCCTATCTAAAGGGCGTAGGCGCCATAATTTTTGACGAATTTCACGAGCGAAACATATTTAGCGACATCTCCCTTGCCCTCGCTTTAAAAACTCTCGCAAGCAAGCGCCCCGACATAGTTTTGGCGGTTTGCTCGGCGTCGATAGACACGGATTTAATTTTAAAAAGCCTAGGCGAAAATTCGCTTAAGCTAAGTTGCGAAAGCCGCGCCTACCCGATAGATATTGAATACGCCCCCATGCGCGGGCAAAACGAGCGCATTTGGGACAAGGCTGCAGCGGAATTTAGAAGAGTTGCGCGCACTTTGCCGGAGGGAAATATTCTGATTTTTATGCCCGGTGCCTACGAAATTTCGCGCACAATTTCCGCAATTTTAAAGACGCCCGAGGCCTCTAAATTTGATGTTCTGCCCCTTCACGGCGGCTTGAGTTCAGCTATGCAAGATAGGGTCTTGGAGGATAGCGGCAAGCGCAAGGTGATAGTTGCTACAAATATCGCCGAGACATCTCTTACTATAGAGGGCGTAAATTGCGTGATAGATTCCGGTCTTGCGAAAGTCGCGCGCTACGACAAAGTCCGCGCGGTAAACACTTTATTTTCTGAGCGCATAAGCTACGCTAGCGCCCTTCAGCGGGCGGGGCGAGCGGGCAGGACGAGCAGGGGTCTTTGCGTGCGCCTCTGGAGACAGTCGGAAGAGTCCGACTTCGAAAAGTTCTTAACGCCGGAAATTTTGCGCTTAGATTTAAGCCAGATAATTCTTTGGTTAAAGAGCGCGGGGTTGGAGCTAAGCGGGCTTCCGCTAATAGATATTCCGGATGCGGACTCGCAAAATAAGGCGATAGAAATTTTAAAGAATCTGGGCGCCTTGGATAAATTTGGAAACATTACCGCAGAGGGCGTGAGAATGTCGCGCCTGCCGGCTGAACCGCGCTACGCCAAGATGCTCTTGGAGGGGGCGCGGCTAAATTGCCTGAATTTGGCCGCAATGTGCGCGGCGGCCTCCGAGCTAAAAATAAAGCTCGATTTAAAGGACGAGCGCGACGCCTTTGAGCGCGACGAAATTACGGCCGACGCCGAAAGCGAGATGATGGAAATCATAAAGCTTTGCGAATTTGCCCGCGAAAACCGCTTTGACGAGGGGCTTTGCAGGCGCCTTGGCATACACTCTGCAAACGCCCGCACCGCCTTCGAGCGCGCCCGCGAGCTAAAAAGGCAGATAAACGTAGATAGCTTGGATTGCGAAAAGGACGAGCAAAAGATGCTCTCAAAGGCAATATTGAGCGCATTTTCCGACAGGCTCTGTTCGCGGCCAAACGAGGGGACGAGCGCCTGCGCACTTGTCGGGGGCAAGCGCGCCCAGATTAGAAAGGGCTCAAAGCGCTTTGCCTCAAAGTTGTTTGTAGCTCTTGAGCTTGAAGAGCAGAGCTTGGCGGCGGGGGCTTCAATTATGGCTTCAATGCTATGTCCCGTGCAAATTGAAGATTTAAAGGAGCTCTTTGCGGAGGATTTTTCGGAGACTAGCGAAGTGTTTTTCGAGCAAAATTTAAAGCGCGTGATGCGCAAGCGCTGCGTTAAATTTCGCGATTTAATTTTGGAGGAAAGCTGCCGCGACGACGCCACGAAAGAGGAGACCGCGCAGGTTTTAAGCGGCTTGGTTCTCTCGAAAAAAGTTCAGTTTAAAAATTGGGGCGAGGAGGAGGAGTCTTTCATAAGGCGCGTAAACTTCGTCGCAAAGAACGCGCCCGAAAGCGGAATTTCGGCTATAGACGAGGAGGCGCTAAAGCTCATATTCGAGCAGCTTGCTCTCGAGAGCAATTCCTATTCGGAGCTAAAAAACGCAAACGTAATGCGCGCGTTGCGCGCGTGGCTTTCGCGCGAGCAGCTTGCGCTTTTGGACTACTTGGCGCCGCGTTTTGTAGAATTTAAGACTAGGCGAAAGCCCGTTGAGATACGCTACGAGGCCGACTTAAAGCGCGCGGTAATCTCCTCAAAGTTCTCGGACTTCTTCGATTTTGACGAGCGGAAAGTAAAGATTTGCGAGGGCAAGGTAGCGCCCGTATTCGAGCTTTTGGCGCCCAATGGACGCCCCGTTCAGCTTACGCAAAACTTGGGCGAATTTTGGAAAACCTCGTGGCCCGCCATAGAAAAGGAACTTAAGAGCCGCTATCCAAAGCATTTCAAAAATAGGAAAATATAGCATACAGCCCCTTTTTTGGTTTGACAAAGCTTGAAAAACTGCTAGGGCTAGACACTTCAATACTGTTTTATAACGCAAGAAGATGCTAAATTTTTCCGAGCAATGCATGGATATGGCCCGCTCGATTTTGGGCCGCAACCTCGAATCAATAAGTCAAGACGGCTCCATATTGCCGCTTGAGGGCGAAACCTCCTCTTTAGAGGAATCGGGAAACGCCGCGTTCGCCTTGGGCGAATTTTACAGAGCTACGGGAGAGTCGCAATTTCAGGGCTACGACATTGTTGACTTGGCCGCAAAGTGCATAACAAAGCTCGCAAATGAGGCCTCCGAGTCCGAGAGCGCCATAGGCTATTCGGCTCTAGGTTTGCTCTCCTTCGGCCCCGCAAAAGATAGAAACCCCGTTTGGGAAAAGCTCTCTGAAGACACTCGCAAGATACTCGACCGCCAACTCTTGGCGCGCTCCGACTACGAGGATATAAACCAGATTTTCAACATCGCAAAGGCTGTTGCCCGCTTTAGCATGGGGCTTAGCAAAAAAGACGAGACTGGCAAGCTAATCGATAGATTTTTGGAGAGAATCCAGCAGACATCGTCGGCGAATTACTTTGATGACAAGCTCGAGGGGCGCCTGACGGGGCAGTTTGATTTAAGTGGCGTTACGGCTTTCGTGTTTATAAGGCAGGCCTTGCAGCTACATGCAAATATGCACTTGCGCGACAGGAAAATTCCGAGCCTCAGAACATTTGGAGAGAAGTATTTAAAGCTCTTTCCTGATATCGTCCGCGCAGACGGCTTGGGCTGGAGCTTCGGCAGAAATTTGGGCGCATACAGCCAGATGTACTGCATTTCCATGATTTTGCAGGCCATGCGCGACGGCTGGATTACGGAAGACAAGATGTCGGATTACATCGATATGCTCCGCCGCCTATTCCAGTTCTTCTTCATGACCTTCCTAAATCAGGAGGACGGCTACATGGTTGTGCGCGATGCCGAGAGAACTTCGGACGCGCACTCGACAAGAGTTGTCAATTTTGACGCCGCGCGCTACTTGTGCCAGTGGGCGCGCCTTGCAAAGTGTGT
The DNA here is from genome assembly GCA_900552245.1 of uncultured Opitutales bacterium. Taxonomy (GTDB): domain Bacteria; phylum Verrucomicrobiota; class Verrucomicrobiia; order Opitutales; family Intestinicryptomonadaceae; genus Intestinicryptomonas. The sequence goes on from URYY01000011.1 coordinate 16,972, forward strand.
AAACCGCTCCATGCAGGTTCCGCCGCGCACGACAAAGAGCTTCGGCAAATACATAAGCTTTGATTCCTCGCAAAAGAAGGAGCAGGGGCTTTTCATTTACCACAATTCCGAGAGCGGCTTGCACTTGCATCTGCCTTTGATTGCGGGCGCAAAGAATTCCTCTTCATCTTTGGCTTTCCCGCACATGGTAGGAATTTTCGATTGGCCGGCAGACAGATATATGCCCATATTGCTTCCGGAGCTCACATTTAAGGGCGTTAAGACTACGCCATCTTTCTACGGCAAGCGCTGCACTTCCGGCATAGGCTTGCGCAACTCCTACTTCTTCCGCTACGAGCAGCCGGAGTTGATTTCCTCGGACGGCGAGATGCTTCCGGGGCTTGGGTCTTGCAAGGTTAGCTGGTCTTTCTCGGGCGATAAGATTGTGGCGGACTTTATTTACACTGTTAAGCAGCAAATTCAGCTCGATTCAATGCGCTTTGTAGTTGCCATAGCCGCTCCGCACAGCGAGTACCACGTTCCGACGACCTACGCGATAGGCGAAAACGGGCTTGGGATAGCGGTTGAAAAGGACGACTTCCAGGCCGAGTGGCTGGACACTCAGGTAGTTTCCGACGATCCGGCATACAGGACCTTCTGGGGAAAGATACATTACTTACAGATATTGGAGCGCTCGCATCCCTTAGTGATGCGCCCGGGAATGCAGTACCGCTTGTCGGTGTCGTTTGCTCCGGATATCGCATTTGCAGAGTAATCTGGCTTTAGGTGTTGCTTTTTAGCTCACTAAAAACTTTTAGTTTTTTTTAAGGCGGTTGTTTGACCGCCTTTTTGCATTTTTTACTTTGGGGTTAATTTTACTTTATCACTTCAAGGTTTAAATGAGATACATACTGGAAATGGCGTTTTATTTGTAGGGCTTGTCGGTATTTGAAAAACATAAATTTTCGCTTATTGCAGAAGTTAAAAACTCTCGTTTTTAAAGAGTTTGCTTTGGCTTTGCTTTTGAAAACTTGAATTGGCCAATGTGTTCTATCTTTGGAAATTAGATTTAAAATATCTTTTTAAGACCTTAATTTAGGATATTGCAATTCAATGGGAATGTAAATCTTAAGCTCATGAAGAAAAAATAGTCTGGGAGCGCAAAAGATTTGTCTAAGTTGTAGAGTTTAAAAAAGGCTGGACATTTTTGGGGCGAATGTATTTAAGTTGCGAGTTTTATATTAACAAGCGCGCGTTTGGGGCAGCACTCGCGCGCACACTTTGGCGTTTAGCGCTACTTGCGCTACGCGCCCAAAAATAGATATGAATCAGTCTAAAAAAGAGTTACATACAAATAGCTGCGCCGCGGCACACACTTGCCACGACGCTTCCTTGCCCGATATGCAAAACGCGGGAAGCGCCCAAATTAAGGGCGCAAACGTACCGATTATGCAGGTTGGAATGCACAACTTCAAGCTGCCGCTTAAGTTCCTATCCAAGGATTGCGAGGTTCGCGAGTTGGAGGCTTCCGTCACAGGTACGGTGTCGCTTGCGGCGGACGCAAAGGGCATAAATATGTCGCGCATAATGCGCACTTTTTACACTTTTAAAGACAGGATTTTTACGCCGGAAATTCTCGAGGAAATCTTGCGCGCAATGAAGCGCGATGTGGTGACTTCCCGCGCGTTTTTAAAGATAAAATTTTCCTACCCCATAAAGCAGAAGAGCTTAAGAAGCGAGCTTGAGGGGTGGCAGTATTACAATTGCGCCTTTGAGGCGAGATTGGACGATTTAGACAGGTTGCGCAGGCTAATACATTTTGAATTTGTCTATTCCTCGGCCTGCCCATGCTCGGCGGAGCTCAGTGAACACGCCCGCGCACACCGCGACATCTTTTGCATACCTCACTCGCAGCGCAGCAAGGTGAGGGTGAGCATAGAGCTTGCAAAGGGCGCAACTATGTTTATCGAGGACTTGCAGGCGCTGTGCCTAAATGCGCTAAAGACTGAAACGCAAGTTATGGTAAAGCGAGAGGACGAACAGGCCTTTGCCGAGCTAAACGGCGCTTACGTAAAGTTTGTGGAGGACGCCGCAAGGCTAGTTTACGCAGAGCTTGACAAAGACCCGCGCATAGCCGACTTTGAGGCTGCCTGCATACACCTTGAAAGCCTGCACTCGCACGATGCAGTGAGTGTAATTTGCAAGGGCAAGCCCGGCGGCTTTACCGCTGATTTTTCAAACTTTGAGGATTTGATTTGCTAGCTTACTTAGGCTGGCCCATCTATTTTCGCCTTCATAGAAGGCATGTTGCGCTTGCGGGCGGGCTTTAAATTCGCTTTCTTAGCCTCCGCAGGCAGGCGCAAGTTACCTCTGTATTTCTGGCTGGTGCATCTTTTAAGGGCCTTTGTCTTTTTATTTAAACGACCTTTTGGAGCGCAAAAAATCGCCCAGCCCTAAAAGCTGCAAATCGGAGAGGTTAAACAGGCTTGCCTGAATTTTGCGCCGCAGTTAAAAACTTCCGAGCTTCTTAGCTAGGAAGCGCTTGCTTCACTTGCATTCAAAGCTTTTAAAATGGGCGCTTTAATTTTGTAGCGCATTTAAATTTGAATGGACTTTAGAATCTTTTTTTGCGCCTAAAAATAGCAAGTAAAATTGCAAGCAATGCAAATGTAAAAGCCATGTCGGCGGGTTCCGGAACCACGCTCCAGGCGAGTGCAAACTCCTCTGAGGATAATTGTCCGTAAACCATGGAGTCGAAGGCTACCTTTATGTAGTAGTTCGCAGTTTCCTCCAAGGTGAGGTATATGTGTTCGACTGTGGAATACTGGGCCTCGGAGCTAGCTATGCAGACTATATCGTCGCCTATGCTCATGCAGAGTTCCAAATCCAAATTTGACAGGGCGTAATCCGAAATTAAAGCGTCGGAATATGTTTCGGCAAACTCGGCCGAATTTTGCGCAAACCAGACTAGTGTCGATGTGAATGTGTCGCCGGCTTCCAATATCCCCAAGTCGTATGAAATTTCCATACCCATGAAAATCGTGTTTGTAAGCCAGGCGGATTTGTCCGTGAAATTCGTATATTGCTCAAGTGCCTTTTCAACATTTAATATTCCCGCCCCGTAGTTGTAGTCCAAGGCTTGGGTAGTCACAAGCACGCCGTTTTGCAGGCTTGCATTATTCGTCCAATCGTTGGGTTTTACGGCGGAATTTAGCAGCACAGCCTTTATAACACGGGCATCTCTAGCCTTTTCTGACCAGCCCTTCGCAATGGCGTCGGGGTCGGCTTCGAGAATTTTGCCTGCATCGCAAAGAAGAGCTGCTGCTCCCGCCACTATGGGGGCGGCAAAGCTCGTTCCGCTTACGGCGTAGACTTCGTCTTTGGGGCGATCTGCAACTGCCAGGCTATCGTCAAATGCGGCTCCTCCAACGTATTCTCCCGGCGCCACAATATCCACGCCGACAAGCGCGTTTTTTACAACTTCGTTTGTAATCGGATTGTAAAAATAGCAGGGACCGTGCGAGCTAAAGGGGGCTACTTTGTCAAAGTTATTCGGATTTGTAAGCGCCCCCACTGATATCGTGTTGAAGGCCTTTGCCGGAGAGCCAACGGAGTTTGTTCCATCTTCGCCTGCATTGCCCGCCGCGGCAACCATGGTCACATTTTGCGCCTTTGCGATAAAGGCGTCCATAAGGTGAGATATTTCGTCCAACTCGGGCTCGGAGTAGGTGGCACCCCACGAGGAACTGATTACGTCCACGGGGCTATCCAAAAAAAAGTGTTTGTAGGCAGAGTAGAATGCGTTTTCGTCTATCTCAAAACTTTCGTCCTCGTTAATCTTGCTTGCTATTGACGCCGAATTTAACTCTGCCCTTGGCGCTATCCCGCAGTATAGGTAGGAGTAGTAGCCCTCGTCGTCTTCGGGGCCGAGCGAGGCTAATATAGAGGCTGTCGCGGTGGCGTGAGCCCTGCTTTCGCTCAGTGCGCCATCGGGTGTGAAGGTCTCGCCCAAAATGGTATTTGTAAACGCATCGTGCTCTAGCCACGGCTGGGCGGACTCTATATTGGCAATTTTTGCGTTCCAGCCAACAACGCCCAAGTCGTAAAGCGCGGAAGCTCCGATAATTTCGTTTACAATCCCAAAATTATAGGGTTCTTGCTCAACGCTCTCCACGGAAACTACGAAATCTCTAAAGTCTGCCGAAGGCATCTGCGAGGCCTTAAGTGGCACTTGCAAGACAGTCGCTAGCGAGATTGAAGCAAGAGTCGAAAAAGTAAAATTAGTAAAAGTCATTGACAGGGATTCATCTTCTAATAACCTTTCCTTTCTTTTCAATAAAAAAATAGAGGCTGACAATTTTGAGGGTTTTCAAAGTTTCCGTTCGCCAATCTAAAAGTGCAAAATTTTTTAAAAAAAGCTTGCGCGAACAAAAAAATACTATTTAGTCAGTTACTTTTACAAAATTTTAAGGAAATGAAAGCGACAATAAAAGTACAAGGTAAGCAGCTCACAGTGGCTGAGGGCGATATTGTTTTCGTCAACCGTTTCAAGGGTTCGAACGCAGGCGACGTTGTCGAGATTAAAGATGTTCTCATGGCTGGCGACGGCGCAGATGTGAAGTTTGGTTCGCCGCTCGTGGATGGCGCAGTTGTAACGGCAAAGATTCTTGAAAATAAGCGCGGTTCTAAGGTCGTAATAATAAAGAAAAAGCGCCGTCAGGGCTATCAGCGCAAGCGCGGCCACCGTCAGGAGCTTTCTGTTTTAAAGATTGAATCTATCAAGGCGTAATCGAAAGGATAAGTCATGGCACACAAGAAGGGACAAGGCGCAGCTAAAAACGGTAGAGATTCTCATTCAAAGCGTCGCGGCGTTAAGAAGTTCGGCGGCGAAGTGGTTGTTGCAGGCAACATCATCTTGCGTCAGTGCGGCACCAAGATTCGCGCTGGTGAAAATGTAGGTATGGGGCGCGACTACACTTTGTTCGCTCTCAAAGACGGCGTCGTAAAATGGGACGGCGCTCACCGCAAGGTCGCTGTCGTAGAGGCGTAGTTTTTTCGCTTTCATTTAAATTTCTTAAGCCGAAGGTTCGCCTTTCGCTTTTTTTTTAGACAATTAATTTTTATTTCATATTTTCCAACCATCTCCATATATTATGGATTTTTATTTCATAAATACTTGCGCAATTTGCGCGCTAATCTAAATTTTAAGTCTGTATGGAAAATATTTTTAAGAGAGAAGACGGCAGGGCATTTGATGAAATGCGCAAAGTTACTTTCCTGCCAAACATTGCTCCAAATGCGACGGGCTCGGTTTTGGTGTCCTTTGGAAATACAAAGGTTATTTGCGCAGCTTGCCTTGAAAAGAAAGTTCCCGGCTGGATGAATTCCCTAGAAACACCGCAAGGTTGGATAAGTGCGGAATACTCTATGTTGCCATATTCAACCCTGACGCGCAAGGCTCGCCCCAGCATGGGCAAGCAAGACGGCAGGTCTGTTGAAATTCAGCGCCTAATCGGCCGCTCCCTGAGAGCTGTCGCGGACTTAACTAAAATTCCGGGCTATACGCTCTGGATAGATTGCGATGTCTTGCAGGCCGACGGCGGCACGCGCACTGCCTCAATTTCAGGCGGTTATGTGGCGGCAAAGCTTGCCGTAAGAAAGCTAATTAAAAGCGGAGAACTTGCGGAAGATCCGTTCACAGATTCCGTTGCGGCAGTTTCCGTTGGAATTTTGGACGGCAATGTACTATTGGATTTGCCCTATGTGGAGGATGTCGCAGCTAATGTGGATTCCAATATTGTCATGACTGGCGGCGGCAGATTTGTCGAATTGCAGTCAACCGGTGAAGAGGCGACCTTTGATTCCGGAGAGCTCTCCGAACTTATACGCCTTGCAAAAATTGGAATTGCAAACATCACAAAGTTGCAGCAGGAGGTCTTGGCAAATGAGCAAATCTAAGCCGGAAATTGCCCTCGAGACTTTCCGAAACCCATACTCGTGCGCTCAGACAGTGTTCAAGGCCTTTAGACCCGAGGCCAGCGATTCCGAGATGAATGAGCTAAAAGCGGCAAGCGGGGGCAGGGCAGAGGGCAATGTGTGCGGAGCTTTGTATGCCGCGCGAAAGCTCGTTGCAGCCGAAAGAAGGGCGGAGCTAGACGCATTTTTCCAAGAGCACGTCGGCGATTTGCGCTGCCGCGAAATAAAGATGAAGTTTCGCACGCCCTGCCAAGATTGCGTGCGTATTGCGGCAAAGGGCGTGGAGAAGTTTTTAAAGTAGCCGAAGTTCGGCCTTCTTGCGGAGAAAGCGTGGAACCGCTTTTCTTGCGGGGAGTTTTTTTGCGGAGGCCGCGCACTCCAAGGCCGAGCGATTTTTCGGGAATATTTGCCCAGGGGAATGCCCGCGCCATTTTTGTGGGGGAATTTTTGCGGACTTCCGGACTGCGCCCTCTAAAGACGGCGCCGGGGCGCACCTGCCCTGCGGTTTCTTTTAGAAGTTTGAGCTCTCGTATCCGCCCTGCATGGCTACTTGCCCCAGACCACTTTATTCACGATTTTAGTGTAGCTTTGGATGATTTTGACCACCTTTACCGAGACATTTTCGTCGAGGTAATCGGGCGCAAGAACCGTCTTTTCCGAATTTTTGCGCATGGCTACCGCGAGATCTATCGCCTGCTCTATATCGCAGTCTTTTATTCCGCCTATAATCACGGTGCCCTTGTCCAAGACTTCCGGGCGCTCTGTCGAAGTCCTCAAAAGGACGCCTGCAAAGCCGAGCATGGCGCTTTCTTCGGAAAGGGTGCCGCTGTCGCTCAACACGCAGAAGCTATTCTTTTGTAGTTTGTTGTAATCGAAAAATCCGAACGGCTTTAGATTTCTCACGAGACTGCTAAACTTAAAATTGCGCGCCTCTATGAATTTCTTGCTTCGCGGGTGGGTTGAATAAATAAGCGGCATTTGGTAGCGCTCGGCTATGTCGTTTATGGCGCCCATAAGCGACATAAAGTTTGCCTCATTGTCTATATTTTCCTCGCGGTGGGCGGAGACTAAGATATACTGCCCGGCCCTAAGCCCAAGTTCTTCGAGCACCTTGCTATTTTCGATTTGCCTCTCGTGCGCCTTCAAAACCTCCTTCATCGGCGAGCCCGTCACGAATATGTGCTCCTTGCGGAAGCCCTCGCTCAAAAGGTAGCGCCTGGAGTGTTCGGTATAGGGCAAATTAATGTCGGAAATATGGTCGACGATTTTCCTGTTTATTTCCTCCGGGACGTTTTGGTCGAAGCAGCGGTTGCCGGCCTCCATGTGGAAAATCGGAATCTTTAGCCTCTTTGCCGAAATTGCCGAAAGCGCGGAATTTGTATCTCCCAAGATAAGCAGTGCATCGGGCTTTTGCTCGAGCATGAGCGCGTAGGATTTTGCTATTATGTTTCCCATGGTCTCGCCCAGATCCTTGCCGACGCAGCTCAGGTAAAAATTCGGCTCTCTCAGCCCCAAATCCTTGAAGAAGACCTCGTTTAGCGTGTAATCCCAGTTCTGCCCCGTGTGGACTAGAACTTGGTTAAAGTATCTGTCGCAGGCTTTTATGCACGCCGAAAGCCTTATAATTTCGGGGCGCGTGCCTATTATGGTCATGAGTTTTAGCTTTTGCATTTCAAACTTTCTCAAAATATGTGTCGGGTTTTTCGGGGTCGAAGGGTTCGCTCGCCCACATGATTGTAACAAGATCCTCTTCGCCTATGTTTTCTATGTTGTGCGTATAGCCGCAGGGTATGTCAACAACCTCAAGCCTGTCGCCGCTTACAATGTATTCCGTGATTTCCCCGCGGCCTATCCTCCTGAATCTTATGGCGGCTTTTCCTTTCACAACCAAGAACTTTTCATTCTTTAAATGGTGCCAATGGTTGCCCTTTACAACGCCCACCTTTGTCACGTTTACGGATACCTGCCCCCTCTCGGGCGTGCGCAAAAATTCCGTGAAAGAGCCGCGCGCGTCCTCGTTCATCTTTAGCGGATAGGCGAAATTTTCCTCGGGCAGATAGCTCAGATATGTCCCGTACAGCTTCTCCGAAAGCGAGCCTTTCGCAACATTAGGCAGCTCCAAATTGCTTCGCGAGCGTTCGAAGGATTTTAGCATGTCGACAATCTCGCCCAGTTTTGCCCTGTGGATCTTTGAGACCATGCAGAAATTTTCCGGCACTTCAACTCCGTCGCCCCTTGTGGGCTTTCCCCTCAGCGCATTTAGGATTTCCTCTGCGAGGTCGTCTATGTGCACCAAGCGCATGTTCACGGAAGGGTCGTTTACCTTTATTGGCAGGCCACGCGCTATGTTGTGGCAGAAGGTTGCAATCGCGCTATTGTAATTGGGGCGGCACCATTTGCCGAACACGTTCGGAAGCCTATAGACATAGACGGGCGCTCCGCTTTGCTTCGAGTACTCAAACAGGTAGTCTTCCGCCGCCTTTTTGCTGCGTCCGTAGGGGTTATCCAGCGCCGCCTGTATGGAGGAGGTAATCAGAATGGGCGCGCGGTTGTTTGCAGCTCTGAGCTTTGATAGAAGCTCGCTTGTAAAGCCGAAGTTGCCCTCCATGAATTCGGATTCATTCTCGGGCCGGTTTACTCCGGCAAAGTGCAAGATAAAGTTGCAATTACACGCCGCCTCGTCGAGAACTTCGGCCGGGGTTGAAACGTCAAACAAGACCAGATCGCAAAAGCCGTTTTGCTCGAGATGCCAACGAACGTTTTTGCCGACAAAACCCTCCGCGCCCGTAATTAAAATCTTCATCCCTACCTCTTCCAGTTTGCGAGCTGTTCGCGCACATAGGAAAGCGAGAGCAACTTTTGCTTTACTTCCTCGACATTCAGCTGCTTAGTGTTGTTTGAGTTGTACTCCTCCAGCGACGCGAGCTTTGCGTCGCCCTTTTCGAAGAATTTGTCGTAGTTTAAGTCGCGGGTGTCGGCGGGAATTCGGTAGAAGTCGCCCATGTCCTGCGCCTTGACAAACTCCTCGCGGGTCAGGAGAGTCTCGTAGAGCTTTTCTCCGTGGCGGACGCCTATTATTTTTGTCTCGACATCGGAATTGAAGAGTTCCTTTACTGCCTGCGCCAAATCGGCTATCGTGCATGCGGGCGCTTTCTGAACCATTATATCGCCCGGCTTCGCGTGCTGAAAGGCGAATGCTACAAGCTCGACCGCCTCCTCCAGGCTCATTATGTAGCGGGTCATCGACGGCTCGGTAATCGTAAGCGGCGCCGACGATTTTATCTGCTCTATGAAAAGCGGAATGACCGAACCGCGCGAACACATCACATTGCCGTAGCGCGTGCCGCATATGAGCGTCTTCGAACTTGTGCGCGATTTGGCGACGAAAACTTTTTCCATCATCGCTTTTGACGTGCCCATTGCATTTACGGGATAGGCCGCCTTGTCCGTCGAAAGGCAAATAACCTTTTTAACCCCGGCCTCTATGGCGGCGTTTAGGACATTGTCCGTCCCTATCACATTCGTCTTGACCGCCTCCATGGGGAAAAATTCGCAGGACGGAACCTGTTTTAGAGCCGCGGCGTGAAATACGTAGTCAACGTCGTGCATGGCGTTTTTAACGCACAGGGCGTCGCGCACATCGCCAATGTAAAATTTGATTTTGTGGTTGTGGTAGAATTTGCGCATGTCGTCCTGCTTCTTCTCGTCCCGCGAGAAAATTCTAATTTCAGCCACATCGGTGGGGAGAAATCTCTCCAAAACGGCGTTGCCGAAAGAGCCCGTGCCGCCGGTTATTAGTAACACTTTATCCTTAAACATAAATCGAATACTTTTCCGCAGTGTTGAATTTTTTTAAATATATGTCAATTTTAATGAAAGCGGCGGGCCTGTCCGCCTTGCTTTGCCATGAGGTTCTCAAGAATCTCGGCCGAGTCTTTCACATCAAAATGCCTCTCGTAGTAGCGCCTTCCGCTTTCGCCCATTTCGACGCGCTTTTCCGGGGCCGACGCTAGGGCGTCTATGGCTCTAAAAAAGTCTTCCGGCTTCGAGGAATCGCACCAGAGACCGCACTTCGCCTGGCTTTCGATTAGCTGCCTGTAGTCCGTATTGGTGTCAGTCGCCGCCAGAATGGGCAATTTTGAGGCCATGTAAGAGAGCGTCTTTGACGGGTAGTTCGGAATCGTAAAATTCGGATCTAGAGTCACTATTCCCGCATCGCAGGCGGCGGCGACGGCGTTGTAGTCTTCGCGCGGCACATGCTCGAGAAATTTTGCGTTTGTCACTCTTTCGTCATTTATGCAATTTTTCAACTTGTGTGCGTCGGTTCCCGAGCCTATGCAAATAAAGAAGACGTCGCTTCTGTTCTTGAAGCGCTCGAGCGCGCGGCAGAGGAGCTCCAGGTACTGCGGCTTGCCCATGTTTCCGCCGAATAGAAAGGCGCAGGCCCGTTTCGGAATACCGTATTTTTCCCTAACGCCATCTGCTGCGATATTCTTCTCGAAAGGCCTTATCTCTTCGCTGTTCGGGAAATACACGAGTTTCTCAGGTGCCAGAAAGGGATTGTGTTTAAGCAGATATTTTATATTTCCCTCCGACATGCAGCCTATCCGGTCGGCGACTTTTAGCATCTTTATCTCCTGGCGTCTAAAATAGAGCGCGGCGGGATTGAATCTCGACAGAATTTTAAGATCGATGGCATTTTGCGGAAATATGTCTTTTTGCATCAAAAAGGCCGGGCACTCGTAGCGTTTTTTTGCCCACGCTACGAGATTTGCGAAAGTTACGGGCGGGGCCATAAAAAGAATCAAATCGAAGCGCTCCTCTCCGTAAAATTTCTTCGTGGCGGCCTTCAAAAGCGGTGTCAGCGCCAGAAAGGAAAGTCCCTTTTTCAGTATGTTTGACTTCTGAACTTTCATGGATCTCACCCTCAGAATCTCGACTCCGCCCTTGAAAACTTTTTCCGCGAATTTGTCCGATTCCACTGTCGGATCTGCGTAGACGACCCTAACTTCATGTCCGTTGCGGACTAGCTGCTCGTCCAAGTCGGAGTATATGTTGCCGGAGTTTAGCGGATAAGATATTGTGAAATGCAGGATTTTCATCGCCGTTTGCTGATTTGCGAATGCGAGCCCGCCCATGGGCGGGCGCCAAAAACAAATATCCTGAAAGATTCTATAAAAATAGCCGTTTTACAAGTTAAAATTCAAGCTTTATTCGCAAGCTCCCAGAGGTAGAGCGAGGCCACGCTGCCGAAGGGGCTGTAGAGGGCGCGGAATTTTTCAAAAGTTTTTTTGTCCAGCTTTTCAATATCGTGTAGCAAGGAGAGCGCCTTTCTAATTCCAAAGTCGGCATAGCTTAAAATGTCGGGCTTATCGAGCGCAAAAATCATTAGCATCTCGGCGGTCCATGGCCCGACCCCCTTTATGGATGTGAGGATTTTTTCTATTTGGGGGGCTTGCATTTCCAGTAGTCGCTTTTTTGAGAGCTTTAGATTGGCAAAGAGTTTTGCCGCATCAACTATTGCGAGCGCCTTTCTCTCGCTAAGTCCGCAAGCTCTAAGTTCTGCAAGTTCGCAGCTTATTATGTTTGAAGGCGATATTCTTCCTATTAGAGCTTTTATTTTTTTAATTGCCGATTCTTGTGCCTTGGCGGAAATTTGCTGGCCGACTATTGAGCAAATTAAGGCCTCAAACGGATTTTTCATCTCTTCTCGCCTTATTATTCCGAATTCGTCGAAAAGCTCGCCCAATTTGGGATCTCTCAAGCGCAGGTAATCCAGCTCTTCTTTGCCGTAATTATACATGGGCTTAAATCTGCCTTTCTATTACGCATATTCCGGCGCCGTCGCTATCTTCATCTGGCAGGTGGGTTTTCATTGACGATATTCTTAAGTCGGGAAAATCCTTCAGCGCCTCGGTGGGGGCGTCTTCATTTTCGCGCTTATCTATTGAGCAGGTTGAATACACGAGCCTGCCGCCTTGCTTCAGAAGCTTTGCCGCGGTTTTTATGAGCTTAATTTGTATTAGCTTGCAGTTTTCTATATCCTTTGTGCTTATCCTGTATCGGGCGTCGGGGCGGCGGCGCAATACGCCGGTGTTTGAGCAGGGGGCGTC
>URYY01000012.1 GCA_900552245.1 uncultured Opitutales bacterium
GCTTTAGGGCCTACGCGATTTTCCCGACGGGAGAGCTTATATGTTCCGATATGAGCGGCAAGGTGCTCTACGTAAAAAATTTTGGAACTCCGGAAATTTTGTATTCCTACTCAAGCTCGCTCTTAATTTGCGGAAATTCTTTGATAGTCCAAATGGACTTGGAAAAAACGCGCACTCTCTACGCGCTTGAAGCCGCAAGCGGCGCGATTCTTTGGAAGTGCGAAAACGGCAAAGACGTATCGTGGTCGTCGCCAAGCTTAGTCGAATTTGAGGGCGAAAAGTATGTGGTTACGGCAAATTGCAAAAGCGTTGAGGCTGTGAATTTAAAGGACGGAAAAGTGAAATTTTCCACAGAGTGTCTGTCGGGAGAAATGGCTACATCAATCGCTTTTGGCGACGGTATTTTGTTCGTGGCAAACGACAATTCCGCGGCTTCTGCAATAGATTTTAAAACGGGAAAAGTTCTGTGGTCAAACGACTCAATAATACTTCCCGGAGTGGCCTCTCCGGTTTATTCGGACGGGGAACTCTACGTTTTCACAAGCGGAGGGACGGTATCGAGGGTCGAGGCAAAGACGGGCAAGCTGATAAAGGAATATGAATCTATGGCTGGCTTTTACTCTTCGCCAATAATTGCCGGCGGCAAAATCGTAGCTTGCGACAACGAGGGCAAGCTCTTCCTTTTGGACGTAAAAAGCGATATGGATTTTGAGTCGCCCGCCTTTGACTTTGCCGACACTCTGTACGCCACTCCCGCTATCGCCGCCGACTCGCTATTTGTGAGGGCTGGCAAGAAACTCTACCGCTTAAACCTTGTAAAGTAATGACTAAAGACGCCGATTTTAATTTGCCAAATCCCCTTCTTAGAATGCAGCTAATAGGGCGTTTAGAAGAGGTTCAGGCAAAGTTTGGATACTTGCCCGAAGTCGAATTAAAGAGGTTAGCGGAGGAACTGAAGCTTACTCTTGCCGACATTGTAAGCGTAGCGTCTTTTTACGCGGCGTTTAGATTTAAGCCGGCGGGCAAGTACGAGATAAGAGTTTGCGTCGGTTCCGCCTGCCATGTAAAGGGAGCGGACGGAGTTTACGAGGCTCTGTACAGGCATCTTGAGCTTTCGGAGGGAAACGATACCGATAAAAGCGGAATGTTTACGCTTACGCGCGTCGCGTGCCTCGGTTGTTGCATGATTGCACCTGCCGTAATGATAGGCAATAAAGTTTACGGTTGGGTCGATTCTAAGGACGTTGCAAGCCTTCTTGAGAATTTTCTTAAAAGTGCGGAAAGCGGCGAGGACGAAGCGCAAAGCGAGGAGAAAAACTACAGAGACGAAGTTAGAATTTGCCTTTGTTCAAGTTGCCTAGCAGCGGGGGCGGGCGATGTTTACAAGCGTCTGAAAAGAGAAATTGCGCGCGGCAAATACAAGGTAGATTTAAAGCAGGTAGGCTGCACAGGAATGTCTTATAGAACTCCGCTTTTGCAGATTCAAACTTCCGACGGAATGCTTTTTGACTACGGAGGAGTGAGCGAATACCAAGTGCCGGAGATTTTGGCGGCGCACTTTTCGCCGCAGGGGGCCTTGCGCAAAGTTCGCGCGGGCTTTGGAAAGATAGTGGACAAAATTTACGCAAAGGCGCCGCTTCTTTTGGAGTCGTCCAAAGAGAGCAAAGACTACTTGGGGCTTCAGCTCAGAATTGCAACCGCAAACGCGGGCGAGATTTCACCGCTTGACTTTGATGCGTATAAAAACGTAGGCGGCTTTAAAGCCTACGAAAAAGCGCTCTCTATGAAAAGCGATGAGATTATATCCGAAGTTTTAAATTCGGGTTTGCGCGGCAGGGGCGGCGGGGGCTTTCCGACCGGCAAGAAATGGCAATTCTTAGCGGGGGCTGAGGGCGAAAAATACATAATTTGTAACGCCGACGAGGGCGACCCTGGCGCATTTATGGACAGAATGCTGCTTGAGTCCTTCCCCTTTAGAGTTATAGAGGCGATGATGATTGCATCGCTTGCAACAGGCGCTTTAAAGGGCAAATTCTACATACGCCAAGAGTATGCAAAGGCGGTATCAGTCTTGAGGGAGGCTTTAAAAATTTGCGAAAGACGAGGCGTCTTTCCCGCAAGAAACGGATTTAATATAGACATATTTACCGGTGCGGGCGCCTTTGTTTGCGGTGAGGAAACGGCCCTAATTGCCTCGCTTGAGGGATTCAGGGGCGAACCTCGCTTGCGCCCGCCATACCCGGCGCAAAGGGGCTATTTGTCGCGGCCCACGCTAATAAACAATGTAGAGACTCTCGCGAACGTTCCCTACATAATTTTAAATGGGGCAAGTAGCTTTTCAAAGTATGGAACTGAGGATAGCAAGGGCGCAAAGACTTTTGCTCTCGCAGGCAAGATAAGGCGCGGCGGGCTTATAGAAGTTCCGCTTGGGACGACTATACGCGAGATACTGGAGGGCATTGGCGGAGGTGCTGTAGAGGGTAGAAAGCTCAAGGCCGTTCAGATAGGCGGGCCCTCAGGCGGCTGCATTCCCGAGAGCATGTTCGATTTGAAGGTGGATTACCAAGACCTTCAAAATGCAGGTGCCATCATGGGTTCGGGCGGATTGGTTGCTCTCGACGATAGAGATTGCATGGTGGATATTGCGGCGTACTTTTTGAAGTTTACGACGGCGGAGTCTTGCGGAAAGTGTTCTGCTTGCAGGGTGGGGTGCGCAAAGATGCTTGCAATCATAGAAAAAATAAGAAGCGGCAAGGGCGAGATGTCGGACTTAGACAAGCTTGAAAGTTTGGGTAACTACATAAAAAGCGCAAGCCTATGCGGCCTTGGCAAGACTGCTCCAAATCCCGCATTGTCGGCTCTAAGGCACTTTAGGGAAGAGTTTATAGAGCATATAAACGGCAAGTGCGCGGCGGGCAAGTGCAGGGCGCTTACAAGCTACCATATCACCGACGAATGCATAGGCTGCACAAAGTGTTTTCAGGTTTGCGCAAGTGGCGCAATAAAATTTGAGCCGCTAAAAAAACATTCGATAGATAACGAAAAGTGCGTGAGGTGCGGAGCTTGCCGCGACGCATGTCCTGTGAATGCGATAGAGGTTTTAAAATGAAAGTAGAGTTTGATTCCAATGCTTTTGAAGTTGGCGAAGGCCTTAGCATAGCCGATGCTGCGGCGCGTGCGGGGATAAAAATTCCGCGCCTATGCAACCAAAAGGGCGTGGGGCACAGAGCCGGTTGCATGGTTTGTGCGGTTTACGATGCGGGGCTAAAATCTTTTGTTCCATCGTGCGCGACTCAGGTCAGGGAGGGAGCTTCGTACGAATGTTCTACACAGCGAGTTTTAGATTTTAGAAAGCGGGCTTTGGAGCTTTTACTTACCGAACACAAGGGCGACTGCCTTGCACCCTGCGCTAAGGCCTGCCCCTACGGCTTTGACATTCCAAAATTTTTGGAGCTTGTAACGGCCAAGAATTTTGCGGCTATAGACGAGATGCTAAGCTTAGCCCCGCCCTGCGAAACTTGCAAAGCCCTTTGCGAGAAAGTTTGCAGGAAAAATCTCTTGGGCTCTCCCGTAAAAATAAAGGAGCAAATTTTAAAATATAAAAAGCCTGGGGCAAAGATTCTAGAAAAAGTTAAAAAAGCGCCTCGCTACACTCACAATTTCGGGCGCCCGACAAAGGAGGAGTTGGAACTTTTAAGCAAGACTACAAACGACGCAAACGGCTGCCTACAATGCCACTGTAAAAAGGCGGATTCCTGCATATTGCGCGAGCTTGCGACGGAAATGGGCCTTTCGCAACCCAAGCAAGTTGTCTCTCGCAAATTTGACAGAGCGCGTGCAAACGGGGTTGTCTTTGAAAGCGGAAAATGTGTTTTGTGTTCCTCTTGCGTGGAGCTCGGCGGGCTTGCTATGCGCGGAAGAGCAATGTCGGCAAGCCCCGACAAGCCAAACGGCCTATCTTGGAAAGAGTCTCTTTTAAAGGCCCACATCAAGGTCTGCCCGACGGGCGCGCTTGCGGAGGATTTAACTTGGAGCGAGGGCGATGGCTAAGATTAAAATACTTTTGTTTTTTCTAAGCGGGATATTCCTTGCGGCGGCTTTGTTCGTGCTTTTTGATTCGCCCAAGGGCGACGTGCGCGAGCGCAAGATTGAGATTTCAAGCGTAAGCTTTAATTCGCCTGTTTTAGATGCGGTTTTGTCGGAAGATTGCGTGTTTGTAGCGCTTGAAGATTCAAAGATTTTTAAGTATTCGCTAGATGGAGTATTACTTGCGAGCATAGACTTAGAATGCGATATGCTCACTTCAAAAGTAACCCTGCTTGTCGATATGTTGATTGTCGCAAACATTGACGGAGAGGTCTTTGCGCTATCAAAAGATTTAAAAAAGATTATCTGGAAAAAAACTTTTGGAGAAAAAATCTGCGGCAACTTTTTTAAAAGCGGCGATAGCCTCGTGTTCGGCTCTTACGACCAATTTTTGCGGGTTATAAGTTGCAAGGACGGCGCGGAGATTTTTAAACTTAAAACTTCGGACGCAATAAATGCAAACCCTGCCTTGTATAAAAGTTTTGCGCTTGTTGGAAATTGCGCGGGCGAGCTTTTTTGCGCCGACTTAAACTCAAAAAAAGAGCTTTGGAAGGTGGAGTTTGGCTCTCACATTCCGCTCTCGCCCGTGGCAGATTCCGGGCTTGCGATAGTTGCAGATTACTCCGGAGTGCTTGCGGCTTTCAAATTTAAAGACGGAAAAAAAGTCTGGGAAAATGCGGATTTTAAGGCTTCGCCAAGCGTTCAAATTGTCTCGGACGGACTGGGCAATTTGTTCTTCTTATCGCAGGCTGGCGAACTTTGCAAAATCGCTTCTTTAAGTGCAAAGCTGCTTTTAAAAGAAAGCTTCGGGTCTTCAAAAGGGCACTTGAAATTGCAAGATGGCGAACTTATGCTGGCTTTGGATTCGGGCTTAATCTACATCTTAAATAAGTCGGATTTTTCAGAAATTTTTAAATTTAACGCAATGGCGCCAATAAGTGTTTGCGACTTTAATAAGAGGGCTATTGTCTTTGTAGATTTGAGCGACACTATGCAAATTTTGAGGCGATGAAGGAGCAAATTGTAGAAGTTCGGGGCTTGTCAAAGTCCTTCAAAAGCGGCGCAGAGACAGTGGAAGTCTTAAAAAATCTGGAACTTTCGCTGACTCTTGGCAAGCCTCTTGCGATTATGGGAGAGTCAGGCGCGGGCAAGAGTACGCTTTTAAAAATTTTAGGCGCTTTAGATTGCGATTTTTCGGGAAGCGCAAGCGTCTGTGGAGTATCTCTTAAATCTCTAAGCGGTGACAGCGCCGCCGACTTTAGAGCCTTGCAAGTGGGCTTTATGTTTCAGGCGCACTATTTCCTGCCGCAGTTTACGATTCTTGAAAACGTGCTCTTGCCCTCCGTAAAGTTCGGCGCAAAGACGGAGCGCGCAAGGCAGCTTCTCGACAGGGTCGGAGTTCTAAAATTAAAAGACCGTTTTCCTGGCGAAGTTTCGGGCGGGGAGCTCCAGCGGGCCGCGCTTGCAAGGGCCCTTATAAATTCGCCCAAGCTTTTAATTGCAGACGAGCCTACAGGCGCGCTAGACGAGGCAAATGCTGACAATTTATGCGGTTTAATTTTGGAGCTCTCGCGCTCACAAATGGGTTTAATTCTCGCTACCCACTCTCAGAGATTGGCGGAGCAGGTGGGAAACATAAAGAGGCTTGCGGGCGGGAGTTTGCATTGAGATGTTTCGGCTATTTCTTAAAATTGCACTGAGGTCTCTCTTTTATTACAAGGGCTTAAACTTGGTGTTACTTGCCGCATGCGCCTTGTCTTGCGCGGTTATTGCGGGGGCGTTTGTATCGCAGACATCGCTTGAATATTCGCTTTCAAAGAGAGTTTGCGAGGCCTTCGGAGGGGGCGAATTTCTGGCGCTATCGCCGAGGGCAAATTTGAAGGCGGACTTCTTTAATTCTCCGCTTTTAATTTTGCAAAAAAGCGCTGTCGCAATTTCAGGGGGAAAATCGCGAGGCGTTAAAATTTGCGCAGTCGGGGAAAACTTTGCGGAATATGCTCCGGAAAAGTCGGAGCCCTTGAATCTAAAAAGCGGGGAAGTTGCGATAAATCGGGCGCTTGCAAAATCGCTAGATTTAAAACTTGGAAGTTCGCTTAGGCTCGCATTTTTTTCATTAAGTTCAGCTTCGCTTGATTTTGCCTTTGGAGAGGCAGACGCAAGGCCAAGGCTGAGGCAATTCAAAGTTGCAAGAATTTTAAGTGCGGGTGAATTTGGAAATTTGAGCTTTTCGCCGACTCAGGCTGCGCCCGAAAACGTATTTTTTAATTTGGGTGACTTTTGCAAATTAAGCGGCGAAAGCGGTGCAAACTTTGCTCTTTTTAAAAGCGGAGAAATATCTCTGAGCGCGCTTTCTCTAGACGACTTCAATTTGAGTTTGAATGAAGGCGTATTAAAATCCAAGTCTTGGTTTTTGCCGGAATTTTTGGAAGGGGAAGTATTTGATAAAAGCCTGTCGCGCACCCTATCTTGGTTTGTGTCGGACTTTAAGCTTAAAGAAAATTCCGCGCACTTCGGATTTGCGCTTGCAGACGAATCTGTTGAGCGCGGGAAAGTAAAAATAAATTCGGAGTTGGCTAAGGAACTTGGGGCGGAGCTTGGAGATAAAATCGAGCTTGGCTTCTATGTTACGGACGAATTTGGAAGCTTTAAATTTAAGAGGGAAAGCTTTGAAGTTTCCGAAATTTACCGGATGCAGAAGGCTCTTTCATTAAGGCCACTTATGGCGCATTTTGAAGGGCTTAGCGACGCGGATTCTTGCGTGGAATGGAAGTCTAAGCTTCCCATAGACTTTGATTTGGTTAAGGATAGCGACAAGGTCTACTGGAGCAAATATTCCTACTCTCCAAAAGTCTTGCTCTCGCTAAGCGACGCAAGAAGAATATTTTTAGATTCAAAACCCGCTTCTAGCTCAGCACTTGTTAAAGATAGCGCCGACTTTTTCAATTCTTTAAAGAAATTGTCGCCCTCTGATTTGGGGATAAGCCTTGAGAAGGCAAAGGGCATGTATTTGCAAAACGCAGTTAGCGGCGTGGATTTCTCTGGGATATTTTTCGGGCTTTCGTTTTTTATCATAGTTTCGGCTCTTATGCTCATAAGTCTGGCGGTGTCGCTTTCGCTAAACTCGCGGGCGGGCGAGGTGGCTGAGCTTGCAAGGATAGGCTTTAGAAAGCGGGATATAATTTGCATTTATTTTTTTGAATTTGCTGGGCTAGCTCTAGTGGGTTCTCTAATAGGCGCATTCGGGGGCTTAGCTTACGGGGCGCTTATCGCCAAAGCCTTAAACGGCGTTTGGGCGGGCATATCGGCGGGAGCCGACGTGGAATTTAACTTTGCTTTTTCGGACTTAATTTTTGCCTTTTTAATTTCTCTTACCGCTGCGCTAGCTTCCATATATTTATCTGTCCGCCGACTCTCAAAGCCCGGAGCTAATTTGAAATTTTCTTTGGGTTTAAAATCTAATTTGCGCCTTGCTTTTGAAATTTTTTCGACATGCGCACTAGCCTTTTTGATTTGCTTAAATGCCTGCAAAGCTCTGCCACTTTCCGTCCGCGCTACACTTTCGCTTTTTTCATTCCTGCTTGCGGGCTTTGCGCTTTGGAATGGATTCTTGCTTTTAAAATCGCACTTTAGCTCTATCACGGGGGCGGCTTTTCTAAGTTTTAGGCGCAGGTCAAAGGCCTTGTTTTCCGTTTTTGCAATGTCGGCTTTGGGACTTTACCTCCTTATGATTGTAGGCTTAAATAATTTCTCGGCAAAGAATTTAGATTTAAACTCTTCGGGAAGCGGCGGCTACAAATATTTTATAGAAACTTCGATTCCCTTATCAAACCTCACACTTCCAAGCGCATACTCAAATGCAATACTTGAAGCCAAGGTTTTTGAGAGCGCTCAGGCAAATTGCCTAAACCTAAATAGGGTTAAAAATCCGCGAATTTTGGGGCTTGATGCCGGCGTTTTAGAAGCGCGCAAGGCCTTTACTTTCGATTCTTGTCTGCCTGAATTTGAGAGCGCTTCTTGGAAACTCTTGGACTCTGGGCTAGACGGCGGCGAAATTCCGGCTTTCATAGATAGCGCCTCATTGCTTTGGAGTTTGAAGGGCAAGTTGGGCGATGTCTTGGAGTATTCACACGGCGGCAAGGTCTTGCGCTTTAAGATAATAGCAACTCTTGCGCCTTCAGTGTTCCAAGGCTCTTTAATTATTTCTTCCAAAGAGTTTTCTAAGGCTTTCGCTGAAGTTGGCGGCAGCAAGGTCTTTTTGGCTTCCGATATGCCGCTTCGCAGTTTGGAGGGGCTTTTCTCTGCATACTATCCGGCCATATCCACTTGCAGGGAGCGATTGGACTTATTTAACGCCCTCCAAAACTCCTACCTAAAAATATTTTTGCAGCTAGGCATTTTGGGTATGTCGCTAGGTTTTTTTGCCTGTGCGTTGCTTGCGCTTGGCGATGCAAAGAGTTCGAGCCGCGAGTTAAACTTCTTAAATGCTTGCGGTTGGAGGACTGGCGAAATTTCAAATTTTATGGCGCTTCAATACTCTCTTGCCGTATTATTAGCCGCTCTATCCGCCACTTTGGGCGCGATTTTTGTTGTGGACTTTTCTGAAAAATTTGTGGGGATAGTATCAATTGTAATTCTTTCGCCAGGCCTCGTATTTTTGCTTTCAAAGCTCGCCTTTCGCTTTGCGTTTAAATTCTTAGGCGTAAGAGAGCTAAGCTGATAAAAAAGTTTAAAAAAAAGCTTTAAAATTTTGTGTCCTTACTTTTAACTTTTTAGCTCTTTTGTTTGAGATGGAAGATTTTTTTGAGCTAAGAGGCGTAAGCAAGTCTTTTGGGGCGCATCGTGCGGTAAATGATGTGAGCTTGACTGTGAATAGGGGCGAGGTTTTTTCGCTCTTGGGGCCTAGCGGCTGCGGCAAGACCACGATGCTCAGAATGGCCGCGGGCTTTGAAGAGCCGGACGCTGGCAGTATCTTTTTGGAGGGTAAGAATATTACAAAACTTGCCCCTAATAAGCGAAAGATAAATACGGTATTTCAAAATTACGCCCTCTTCCCGCATCTAAGTGTGCGCGATAACATAGCCTTCGGGCCCCGCACTGCAAAGTTGGCGGAATCTGAAATTGCTTCGCGCGTAAAGCGAATGTTGGATTTGATACGCCTAAACGAGCATGCCGACAAGCGGCCCGACGAAATTAGCGGCGGTCAAAAGCAGCGTGTTGCGATAGCGCGCGCCCTCATAAACCGCCCCTCTCTACTTCTCTTGGACGAGCCTTTGGCTGCCTTGGATTTGAAGCTTCGCCAATATATGCTCTTGGAGCTAGATAGAATTCACGACGAAGTTGGAATTACCTTTATATATGTAACCCACGACCAAGTGGAGGCTATGAGCCTAAGCGACAGAATCGCCGTTATGAACCAAGGGCGCATAGAGCAGATTGGCACTCCTGCCGAAATTTACGAAAGCCCGCGCACAAAATTTGTGGCGCAATTCATAGGCGATACGAACTTCTTTGAGGGCAAGGTGTTGCGCAAGCTCGATAGCGAGTACTGCCTGATTGATTTGTTTGGACTCGGCGAATTTGTATTTTTTAACGAAAGCAAGCTTTCGGAGGGCGCAAAGGTAACTATAAGCATGCGCCCGGAGAAGTTTAGGATCTTTATGGAAAAGCCCGCCGACGCTTCGGCTCAGGGGCTAAATTTATTCTCGGCAAAGGTTCTTGACATAGTTTATCAGGGGCCCCAGACGAATTATTGGGTTGAGGCAAACGGCCAGCGCATTTGCGTTAGGCAGCAGCACAACCGCTGTTTCTTGGACTTGCGCCAGCCGACTTGGAATGACGAGGTCTGGATTGCCTGCCATAAAGACGATGTCAACATGCTCTCAAATCCCGAAAATTCCGGAGAAAGTTAGCGTTTTAATCTTAGATTGAAGTTGAAATGAAAAATCCGCAGCTAAACAGGAGTTTTTCGTTTAAGGGCAAGCTTGCAGAATGCTTGCTAAGTTTGCCGACGGCTCTGTGGTTAGTCTTATTTTTCATAATACCTTCAATTTTAATCTTTGCCATAGCCTTTCGCTCTGCCGATAGCGCGGGCGGTATAGGGGCGGCTTGGACTCTCGAGACTATGCAAAAGGTTTTGGAGTCAAGCTACATTAAAATTTTGTGGCGCACGATATGGGTGAGCGCGGCTGTCACACTTCTTTGCATACTCCTGGCAATACCCGTTGCCTATTATGTGGCGAGCATTAAGCGCAAATACAGGCACTGGATTTTGCTTCTCTTAATCCTGCCGCTTTGGACGAATTTTTTAATTAGGATTTTTGCATGGCGCTTGGTCTTGCACCCCGACGGCTTTGTGAGAACTGCGCTCATTTGGCTTGGAATGTCGCCCGACATATACCTATTAAACAACACGGGGGCTGTGATAGCGGTTACGGTTTACACATTCTTACCATTTGCGATACTGCCCATATATGCGGCGGCGGAAAAGTTTAACTTCTCTTTGCTGGAGGCCGCGCGCGACTTGGGCGCAACGCGCTTTAAGGCCTTTTACTCGGTCTTTATACCCGGCATAAAGCGGGGAATAATTGCGGCGGTTTTAATTGTGTTTATACCGGCCTTGGGCTCTTACGCAATACCTGATTTGGTGGGAGGGGTTTCGAGCGAGCTCATAGGAAATAAGATTGCCTTGAGGGCCATGGGCAATAGAAATCTTCCTGAAGCTGCGGCATATGCGGCGATTTTGGCGGTCATAATTTTAGCTCCGCTATTGTTTGCCCTATTGTTTAACAGAAAGGGCTTGAAGGCTCTCTTAAACGCGAGAATGGGAGGAACTCAAAGCAAGTGAAATCGCGCTTTACATCGCTAATTGCAACGATTTTCGTACTGGCTTTTCTGTACGTGCCGATTGTAACGCTCGTATTTCAGTCTTTCAACAATTCGCGCTTCGGCGGAAAATGGGAGGGCTTTTCGCTCAGGTGGTACGAGGCTTTGGCGCGAGATTCCGCCATAATAGACGCTACGATAAATACGCTTATAATCGCAGCTAGCGCGACATTCTTTTCCACAATCTTGGGCACGCTTGCAGCCTGGGTTTTAAATAGGTATAAGACGAAGCTTCAGAGGGCAAACTACGGCTTGGTTTACGCGCCCTTAGTTATGCCCGACATATTGATGGGCATAAGTTTGCTTCTTTTATTTGTAAGCCTAAATGTAAATTTGGGGCTTGTTACTGTTATAATAGCGCACATAACTTTTTGTGTCAGCTTTGTGGCATTTACCGTCCTTGCAAGGCTTCAGGATTTCGACTTTAATTTAATACACGCAGCGCAAGATTTGGGTGCGGGCTGGGGGCGCATTATAGTAAAGATACTACTGCCTCTTTTGGGTCCCGGAATTGCGGCGGGTGCTATGATGGCCTTTACGCTGTCTATGGACGACTTTGTGATAACTTTCTTTGTGGGTGGCCCCGGCAGTACGACTTTGCCCGTGAAGGTTTACAGTATGATGAAGCACGGCAGCCCCGCGGTTATAAACGCGCTTTCGGTAATTTTTATGGCGCTTACATTTGCGGTTGCAATAATCTTTCAACTAATAAGTCTGAGGAAATCGAAATGAGAAAAATACTAACGCTTATGCTGACTTTAGTCGGCGCGGTTTTGCTTTCTGCATGCGGGCCCTCCAAGCCCGTCTTGCACGTTTACATGTGGTCGGACTACATAAGTCCGGACTCCATCGCGCAGTTTGAAAAGCAGTTTAACTGCCGCGTGATTATCGATACGTTCGATTCAAACGAGATGCTCTATGCCAAAATGAAGGCCGGCGGTGTCGGCTACGATTTGCTGATGCCTTCAAGCTACATGGCAAAGCTCATGTTCGAGCAGAAGATGATTGTGGAGCTCGACAAGTCGAAGATACCGAACATGCAGTATATAGACAAAAAGTATTTAAAGGAAAATGCGCTGGATAAGGAAATGCGCTATTCTATGCCCTATATGATTTGCTACGCATGCGTGGCCTACGACCCGGAAAAGACAGGCGGCCCCTTGCCCGAAACTTGGAAAGTCTTTGACGATCCCAAGTTCAAGGGAAGGCTTACGCTTTTAAACGACATACGCGAGCTAATAGGGATAGCGCTTAAGGTAAACGGCTTTAGCTTCAATTCCACTAACGACGCCGAGCTTCAAAAGGCGAAAGAAACGCTTTTAAAGTGGCGCGAGAATGTCGCGAAGTTCGATAGCGAGGCCTACAAATTGGGTATTGCAACCGGCGAATTTTCGGTAGTTCACGGTTACAGTGGCGACTTGGCTCAAGTCGTGCGCGAAAAGCCCAATTTGAAGCTCATGTTCCCCAAGGAGGGCATGTCGATTTCTTGCGACGACTGGGTGATTCCGGTAGGCGCAAAGAATCCCGACTTGGCGCACGCTTTCATAAACTTTATGGCAACTCCCGAAGTTGCGGTTCAGAATATGGACTACTCGCAGTACGATGCCGTAAACTGGAAGGCCCGCGAGATTATGCCGGAAGAAATGCGCAATATGCCCACTATGAATATACCCGCCGACGTTATGGAAAAGAGCGAAGTCATAATGGATTTAGGCGACGACAACGCAAAGTATAACGCAATTTGGGACGAACTTAAGCTCTAATAGTTCGGACGCATTTTAAATAAATTGGCGGAGGCTTTGGCTTCCGCCTTTTTCTTTTTGCCTTTTTTGATTAAGCGAGAAATTTTATTAAACTAAAAGCAGAGCGCGGCTTTGCCGAGAAAATCTCTCCTCCATCGCGTTTGTCTTACTATATTGGAATTTAATGTTTTTGCGAGGGTTTTGGGGCGGGGATTTTTAAGTAAAAATTTAAGTTAAAGAGAAAATTTTGCGAGAGCTTAAAATTTGCAAAATCCCTCTTTCTTTTCGGCTTTTTTAAACCGAACTTTTAGCGTAAAGCTCCGCGAAATTCGCCGAAACAAGGGGGCGGATTTGCCTCCTAAATTTTCAAATTTTAGACTCAGATTTTTGCTTTGCGCCACACTTTGCTTTAAATGCTCAAAAAGAATTTTTGTTTCAAGGGCGCAGGCAAATTTCACCCTAACCTAGATTGTTATTTTTTAAGTGGCGGTGCAGGGTTCTTCTGCTTATTCCCAAAAGCTCCGCCGCCTTTGTCTTGTTGCCGCCGCATTTTTCGAGCGCCTTTTTTATGAGGGCAAGTTCGTTTTCGCGGGTGCTTAGCGAAGTTGTCGCAATCTGAAATTCATTTATCTTGTGCTCCGAGGCGGGCAGGGCAAGCGGAGTTGAAAATCTGCCGTCTAGGAATGCTTCGGTTATGGTGTCTGAGGGGCATAAAACGGCAGCATTTTCGCAGAAGTTGCGAAGCTCTCTTATGTTGCCGGGCCAGGGGTAAGAGCAGAGAATTTTTAAGGCGGCGTCGGAAATCTTTAAAATCGGCGTATTGTTTTCCTTGGCGTACTTATTTAAGTAAAAATTCAAAAGCGCGGGAATGTCGCTTTTTCTGTCGCGAAGTGGCGGCAGGTGGATTTCAACTACATTTAGCCTGTAAAACAGGTCTTCCCTAAAAGTTCCCGCTTTGGCAAGCTCAAGGAGGTTTTTGTTTGTCGCGCAAATGAGCCTTATGTCGATTAAAGTCTGCTCTACGGAGCCCACTCGCTCTATCTTGTGCGTCTCTAAAAATCTGAGGAGCTTTACTTGGGTAGGCATATCTATTTCGCCTATTTCGTCCAAGAATAGCGTACCCTTGTCGGCGGCTTCAAAGCGCCCGATTTTGCGGCTCATGGCCCCCGTAAACGCGCCCTTTTCGTAGCCGAATAGTTCGCTTTCAATCAGGTTTGCGGGAATTGCCGCGCAGTGGACGGGCACGAATGGGTGGTTTTGCCTCCCGGAATTTTTGTGGATAAATTCGGCCACAAGCTCTTTGCCCGTTCCCGTTTCGCCCGTAATCATGACGCTTGCCTTTGTAGGGGCAACCTTCAGGGCAATCTCCAAAATTTTTGCCATTTCGGGGCTTTGGGCGATGATGTTGCTTTCGTCGCTTGAGTAAA
This sequence comes from uncultured Opitutales bacterium, assembly GCA_900552245.1. Lineage (GTDB taxonomy): Bacteria > Verrucomicrobiota > Verrucomicrobiia > Opitutales > Intestinicryptomonadaceae > Intestinicryptomonas. The sequence goes on from URYY01000012.1 coordinate 14,138, forward strand.
TTTTCTTTGCCTTAACTTTTGCTTGGGCTGTTTGAGGCTTTTCAGGGGTAGATTGCGCCGCCTGCCTTTCCCTGTCGCGCTTTTGCAGGGCGCGGGCAAGGACAAGTTCGAGCCTGTCTATATCGACGGGCTTTGTGAGAAAATCGCTTGCACCGTGCTTCATAGCTTCGACTGCCGCGTCTATGTTTCCATAGGCTGTCATCATTATGCACACGGGGTTTTTGCCGCTTGCAAGAATTTCTTTTATAAGCTCCAAGCCGGACTTTCCCGACATGCGCAAATCCGTGATTACCGCGTCAAAATCTTGAACTTCCAGAAGGCGCAGAGCCTCGTCGGCATTTGCTGCGCTTGCGGTGTCGTACTTGTCGGATAGCGCGAGCACGAGCCCGTCGCGCGTGTGCTTTTCATCGTCAACTATGAGTATTGAATACATCTTTTACTTATCGAAGCTAAGCGATTTTTTTTAAATTTCAATAAAAACGATGCTGCCGTCCGGAGTTTCGTCGAAGAGTCTCTTTAAGTCATTGGCGCCCACAAGCACGCAGCCGTGGCTGTTGGGAGTGCCCAGCTTATCTTCTTGGTTTGTGCCGTGAATGTACACATAGCGCTTGTATGTGTCGACATTGCCGCCGGAATTTTTGCCCTCTTCAAGACCTCTTAGGCGCAGGATTCTGCCCAGAATTAAATTTTTAACTTTTTCCTCTTCCGATTGTTCGGATAGCTTGCCGCAGGGTACTCTGCCGCGGAATACAGTATCCATAGTTTCGCCGTCTCCGATTTTTCCGTCTATTTTGTGAAGCCCAAGCGGAGTTCCCAGTGAGCCTTCCACGCAGCTTGGCGGATTGCGGGATGTAGATACCTTTGCCTCCAAAAAGAGCAAATTATCTTTAAAAAGGTAAAGTTTTTGCTTGGCAATGCTCACAAAAATACAATGCTTTGTTGTTTCGATATTTAAAGATTCGCACTTTTTTAAAATTTTCTTACAAAAAATATCCATGTCAAAAAAATACAGAGTCGGAATTGTCGGCGCTACCGGCGCCGTCGGTCAGGAAATACTGGAGCTTCTTTTTCAAAGAAACTTCCCGCTAAGCGAGCTTACCTTACTCGCTTCCTCGCGCTCGGCAGGCAAAACTGTGGAGCACAAGGGTATGAAGTTTACAATAAAAGAGGCCAAACCCGAAAGCTTTGAAAATCTCGACATCGCGATTTTTTCGGCCGGCGGCAGCGTGTCCAAGGCACTCGTCCCTGAGGCTGCAAAGCGCGGTTGCATTGCAATCGACAATTCCTCCGCTTTCAGAATGGACCCAACTGTGCCTTTGGTTGTTCCTGAAGTCAACAAAGATGCTCTCAAGAATCACAAAAATATAATCGCAAACCCGAATTGCACGACGGCGATATCGCTTATGGCTCTCTGCCCATTGCATAGAGAGTTCGGGCTAAAGCGCTTCTTTGCCTCCACCTATCAGGCTGTTTCAGGAACCGGTGCTGCGGCTCTCAAGGAGCTTGAAAATCAGGTTAAGCAGTACGCCAATGGCGAGGAAATTACCCATAGCGTATATCCCTACCAGATTGCTTTCAACACCCTTCCGCACATCGACGTATTCCAAGACAACGGCTATACGAAGGAAGAGATGAAGATGCTAAATGAAAGCCGCAAAATTTTGGGTCACGACACTCTTCTTTGCTCGACAACTTGCGTGCGCGTTCCCGTAATGAGGGCGCATAGCGTTGCGATAAATGCAGAGTTTGAAAAGCCAGTCGATGTCGAGAGAGCTCGCAAGGTGATTTCCGAATTCCCCGGCGCAGAGCTTTGCGACGATGTCGCGAATTTGAAATACCCGATGCCGCTGTACTACCAGCGCAAGGAAAAGTGCGGGGTTGGCAGAATCCGCAAAGATTTGGCTTTTGAAAACGGCCTTTCCTTCTGGGTTGTCGGCGACCAGCTCTGGAAGGGCGCGGCGCTAAACGCAATTCAGATTGCGGAGTTGCTTTAAAAGCTCGCTTAACTTTGCAAAGCCCTTTCGCATATTTTAGTTTGCGGAGGGCTTTTTGTTTTGCGCAGCGCGCGTTTTATGAAGCTCGGAAAAGATAGGACAAATTTGGGAATTTTGCTTGGGCTTGTCTCGGCCGTGGCATACGGGACAAATCCGCTCTTTGGCGTGCCCTTAATACGGGTGGGCTTTCAGGTTGATTCGATGTTGCTATTTAGGTTTCTATTGGGCGGTTTTGTCGTATTTCTAATCGCCTGTTTTAGGAAATCAAATTTCAAAGTCGGTGTCCGCCAGTGCGCGGCTCTGGCGACATTGGGCTTTCTATTTGCATTTTCTGCGGAGGCTCTATTCCAGAGCTTTAAGCTTATGAGCGCGTCTGTGGCTTCAACTTTGCTCTTTCTATACCCGATTTTTACGGCGTCTATAATGTGGGCTTTCTTTGGGGAGAGGCTGAATAAGTTTCTGTTTTTGGCCTTGGTTTTATCGCTTACGGGAGTAATTTTGCTATTTAAGGACGAGGGAAATGCCGGAGTATCTCTATTGGGAATTGCGATTGTCGTTTTGTCGGCGCTCACATACTCTCTTTACATAATATGCGTAAAAAAGACCTCTGTTTGCAATATGGACGGCTTGGTCTTGACCTTTTACGCACTTACGTTTGCGGGAATTTTTACTCTTTTAAAGTCGCTAGCTTGCGGAACTTTTCAACTGCCTTCAAACGCCTTTGAGCTTTACAATACCCTCGCTTTGGCCTTTGTGCCGACTGCCCTTGCGATAGCGTCTATCGCCTATTCAATAAAGTACTCCGGAGCTACAATTGCAGCGATTTTGGGCGCATTTGAGCCAATTACGGCGGTATCGATAGGCGTTTTATTTTTGGGAGAGCCCTTCACTTTGCAGTTTGCGCTTGCGATAGTTTTAATTCTTGCGTCCGCCTTCTTAATTGTTGCGGGTTCCAAGCGTATTTAAGAGATTTTGTTATTTCTTAGCTTTTCGATATTTTAGATAAATAACAATTCTATCGTAAGAATATTCGAATTGTACGAACAAATTTTAGTTTATATTTCATACTTTAAGCTTATTTTACATCTTCTTTTTGCAGGATTATATCGTGGCTATCCTTTAAAGTATAGCATGAACCTGTATATGCATCGACAAAGATTGTCGGCCAATATATTATATCGAGAATTAAAGGGAAAAATGAGAATCGCCTTCCGGAATGTATGCGTGCGACTTTATACCCACTCTTTTTTATTATAAGAGTCCGCGTTTCTCTTGGTACATCGGCTGTCAATGGGCTTATTCCCAAATATATGCCTGATTGATTGTCGGGTGTTGACGCATAAATTTCGGCTCCTGAAGGGTATGTTTTAAATTCAACTTCCTTAGTGGAACCGCAAAATACAGTTGCGCAGCCTGATAGAAGTGCAAGTGCGCTTAATCCCACAGAGATTTTGTAAACTTTTGAGAACTTGGGGATATGGTTGTCAATTTTTCGTCTGGTAGTTTTCATTGTGCTGTCTTTTTTCAATTTGTGCTTTGTTTTGCTCTTGATAAATTTCGCCGGCGTCTTTTTTAAGTTCGCTCAAAGTGCGCTCTGAAAATTTGTATTCAAGCTTTTGGGCGCATTCATTTGCACCCTTTACACCGCACATGTGGGCCAAGAGGTAACATTCGTACGCAACTTCGCTGCGACCGCTTTTTTCTGCGTATATTGCAGTTTTTAGATAGCCGTCCGGATATCCCTTACAGCCCGATATAAACCAGTAAATTGCAGCTATGTCCTTTAATCTTTTACTTTCGGCAAGCTTTGCAAGTTCCACGGATTCCGACATGCTTAGCTCGTCTATACTTTTTTTGAAGAAGACATTATTGCTGTTTGCGCTTTTTATCGCTTCGCTTTCCTCGCGAGTTTTTGCTTGCACGCTGGCCAGGTAAATTGCGCGTGCTATCCAGTTGTTTGGCGAGGCTGCGGAGGCTGCTAGTATTGGGTTATCCGCTAGGCTTGAGCAGGCCGAAAGAATTAGGGAATTTGCAATAAGTAAAATTGTCGCTAGATTCCTTTTTTTCATTATTACTTTGTAATACGATGCAATGCTAAGAAATGCAAGCAAATTCTTTTTATTTAGTAGTATGGTAATGTATAAGCATAACATAACAAAAGGCTTGCTTGTAAGGTTACGATTGCGAAAGGTTAAGTGATGAGCTTGCGGTTAAGCGTTGAGAGCTTCTAGGTACACACACATAGGTGCCTGTATGGTTAGAAGTTGTTCTTAACTAGATAGGGCGGCTTGTTAACATGTTAGCAAGTTTTCTAAACAGGTTAGTACTTTTGCTTCTATAAGTGGTCTTTAGAAATTAGTTCTTTCGGGTGTAAAGCGCGTTATAAGAGGCAAATTTTTAGTTTTCGCTCGAATTGAGCCTAACAAACAGAACCTAAAACAAATTAAAAAAATGAAGGCAAAACTTAACTCAAACCTGATTATGAGAGTGGACGACGAGTTGAAGAGTCGGCTAAATAAGATACAGGACGAGACTGGCTGCTCTGTTTCAGAAATTGTTAGGCAGTGCCTTTCTTCATTTGTCAATTACTATGACAAAAATAAGTGCGTGGTTTTGCCTCTAGAGGTCGTCCCGCAGAAAGAGTTAAAGAAGCTTCGCGATACGGTAGAAAAGGCGCGGTAGTCCTATATATGCGGCAGGCTTTTTGCTTGTGAGAGCTTTTGCCAAGTTTTTTCCGCTCTCTTTTTTCCCATGTAAGATGTCGGACTTTTTTTAAAGATTTGCCCACTCTTGAGGTAAATTTTGTAATACATTGCAGTGTAGTAGGTTTTATCGCCGGGGGCCTTGTGTCGCCTTATGCTTGCCGCCTTCTTTATAAGCCTTTTTGTATAATTTAATTTTATGCGCAATAGTTGGTAAATTTTTTAAATTTAAGGCAAATTCGGCGATTTTTTAGCCTAAAAATTTTTGTTGTAAAGGCGCGGCAATGTTGTAGTATGCAAGTCTTTAAATCCAAAAATTATATAGTTATGGTATCTTACAAAGAACTCGGTTTGGTTAATACGCGCGAGCTTTTCAAGAAGGCTATCGACGGCAAATATGCTATCCCCGCGTTTAACTTCAATAATATGGAACAAATGCAGGCCATCATTCAGGCCAGCGTTGAAACTAAGTCTCCGGTAATTTTGCAGGTTTCAAGCGGCGCGCGCAAGTATGCCAACCAGACGCTCCTCCGCTACATGGCTCAGGGCGCTTGCGAGTACGCTAAGGAACTCGGCTGCGCTATTCCCGTTGTTTTGCACCTCGACCATGGCGACAGCTTCGAACTCTGCAAGTCTTGCATAGAGTACGGCTTCTCCTCCGTTATGATTGACGGTTCCGCTTTGCCCTATGAGCAGAATGTGGAACTCGCAGCCAAGGTTGTCGACTACGCACACAAGTACGACGTTACAGTTGAAGGCGAGCTCGGCGTATTGGCGGGTATTGAAGACGAAGTTTCCCACGAAACACACTCCTACACACGCCCTGAGGAAGTTGAAGACTTTGTTAAGAAGACAGGTGTTGACTCTTTGGCAATTTCTATCGGCACTTCTCACGGCGCTTACAAGTTTAAGCCCGAACAGTGCACGCGCAACGCAGAGGGCAGACTCGTTCCCCCGCCGCTTCGCTTTGACATTCTAAAGGAAGTTGAAAAGCGCATTCCGGGCTTCCCGATTGTATTGCACGGCTCTTCTTCCGTCCCGCAGCAGTATGTCGACATCATCAATAAGTACGGCGGCAAGCTCGAAGCTGCAGTTGGCATTCCTGAAGAGCAGCTCCGCGAAGCTGCAAAGTCGGCAGTTTGCAAGATTAATATCGACTCCGACGGTCGCTTGGCTATGACGGCTGCCGTTCGCGAAGTATTGGCCACAAAGCCCGCGGAATTTGACCCGCGCAAGTACCTCGGCCCCGCTCGCGACGAGTTGAAGAAGCTTTACATGCACAAGATTATAAACGTTCTGGGCTCCGCAAACAGGGCTTAGTTTCGCGTTTAATTCTTGAGCTTTTAAGCGAAAAATTTTTAGGCAAGGCCTCGTGCCTTGCCTTTTTTTTACTCTTTTTAGCTTTTAATTAAAATTGTCCAAACAAAAAACGGCGAGTTTTGTTTTAACTTTCGCAAGCGGCTTTCATTTCAAGTTTGCAGGCTAAACCTCAAAGTTTTTGAGATTTTTTTAGCTTGTATTTATTTAGCGTATTTGAGCAAAAGCCCTTGCAAAGTCGCTTGATAAGCTATTGCAAATACTCTGAAATATGCACTTTGCAAATCTTTTACGTTAAGCGGCGGGAGAGTGCGCTCAAAGATTCATTGCGCGGCGGGCTTTAGGCCTATTTTTTCTCAGAGCTAGCAAAAATTCCCTGTTGCCGTCTCCGCCCTTTATAGGAGATGGAATATCGCAGATATATTCGAGCTCACTCAGATTTTCGGCGGCAAATTTTTTAATTTTTTCTAGGGCAGCAAGCTGCAGATTTTCGTCTCGAATAATTCCCTTAGTGCGCCTCAAAAGTTCGGGAGGGGTCTCGAATTGCGGCTTTACAAGCAGTATGAAGTAGCCGCCCGGCTTTACGAATTTAACTAGGGGGGCTATCACCTTTTCAAGCGAGATAAATGATAGGTCGGCGCAGAGCAAATCGAAGCTTTTGCCCTCCAAAATTTCACTATTTAGCGAGCGCGCGTCGGTCTTTTCAAGGTTGCGCACGCGCGGGTCTATGCGGAGCTTCTCGTGGAGCTGTCCGCTGCCGACATCTACGCAACAGGCAAATTTTGCGCCGCGCGACAAGAGGCAATCGGTAAATCCGCCCGTGGAAGCTCCTATGTCGATTATCTCAAAACCGCTTACGTTCAAGTCAAGCTCGTCTAAAATTTTTTCTATTTTAAGCCCCGCGCGCGATACGAATTTAAGCGCCTTGGAGTCTGCCAAGATTTCAATTTTAGCGTCTTCCGAGAGTTTGCGCGAGGGTTTGTCAACGGTTTTTGAGTCGGCTAGCACCTTGCCCTCCTCAATTAGCGCGCGAGCCTTTGAGCGGCTCTCGACAAGCCCCAAGTCGGCTAGCAGTTCGTCGGCTCTCTTAGGCATTACTTGTTTGAGGCTGGTTTGTAGATTACGGGGTAAAATACCTCTTTGGGCGACTTTACCTCAGGGTTTTCGGCGCGCTTTTCCACATAGTTTGCGTACTCGCTTACGAGCGTATAAATTAAGTACGCCCCTCCTATCGCAAGCGATAAAAGTATGACAAAGCCAAAAAGAGTCCTGAGTCTTGCAAGCCGCTTTTCTGCCGCGCTAAATTCGCGCTTTCTCATTATGCTTATGCTCATAGACGGCCTCGAAAGCGAGAGCTTTCTCACTTTCTTTGCTATTTTATTTTGGTCCACTATCATCTTTTTTTACGCGCTCGATTTTTAGAAATTTTAAAGCCTTTAAAAAAGTGCCTATTCTTTTTCTATTAGGCAGACCGCGTGCGCGGCAAGCCCCTCGCGCCTGCCTATCCAGCCCATTTTTTCATTCGTCGTAGCTTTTATTCCGACGTCTTCGGGTTGGAGGCCGAGAGTGGAGGCGAGCTTTTCTTTCATCGCTTTTAAGTGCGGCGAAACTTTCGGAGTTTCGGCTATTAGCGAGGAGTCGATATTGACAAGCTTGTAGCCTAGCTTGTTAATCTCTTCGACGGCGCGCCTTAAGATGTCTTGCGAGTCCATACCGGCGCACTCTTTTGAAGTGTTCGGAAAGTAGTGGCCTATATCGGGCAGGGCGGCGGCGCCCAGTATGGCGTCGGCTATAGCGTGGCTTAGCACGTCGGCGTCGGAGTGGCCAAGCGGGCCGACTTTATTTGGGATTTCGACGCCCCCCAATATGCAGCGCCTGCCTTCGACAAGCTGGTGGACATCGTAGCCGTAACCTATTCTAAATTTGCTCATAAAACTCCTTTTTGATATAAAAATTCAACTATTGCCAAATCCTGTGGAACTGTAATTTTCGGGTTTGGGTTGGGGTTTTCCACAATCGTAACCTTGTGTCCCTGAGAAGTTGCGGCTGCAACGTCGTCTGTAATTTTAATTTTGTTTTTTGCGACGCTTTCGTAGCTAGACAAAATTATATCGCGCCTAAAAACTTGTGGCGTTTGCATAGCCCAAAGCAGCGGGCGCTCCAAATCTTTTAATTCGCGCAGGCGCAAATCTTGGGGATTGGAGTCTATCTTTTTTATGGTGTCAACTACCTTTGCGGCAAGTACAGCCGCGCCGTCAGCTTCAGCGGCTTTCAAGAGCCTCTTTATGTTTTCAGCGCCAACTAGGGGGCGCGCGCAGTCGTGTATGAAAACTATTTGAGAATCTTTATCGCTTGCCTTAATTCCGTTTAAAACGCTGTCTTGGCGCTCGGCTCCGCCATAAGTAAATTTTGCGCAGGCGTTTTTTAAAAGCCCAGCTAAGTCAGCCTTAATTTCCGCAATTTGCTCATCGCTTCGGCATACAAAGACAAGCTCGCTCACAGCCCCGCTTTCTAGAAAGGCCTCGACACTGTGCGCCAATACTGGCTTGCCCAAAAGCGGCGCCAAGACCTTGTCTTTCACAGAGCCTTTCATTCGCGTGCCGGAGCCTGCGCACAGAAGTATTGCAGAATTTTTCATGCTTTAGCAAGTTCAGTTAGAATGTCGCGCGCGGCCTTCGCGGGGTCTGGTGCCTTTAGAATCGGGCGGCCCACAACTATGTAGCTTGCGCCGGCCTTCGCCGCAAGAGATGGCGTCATAATGCGCTTTTGCTCGTTTGCGTCTGAGCCCAATGGCCTTATGCCGGGGCAGACCAAGGCGATGTCGCCTCCAAGCTTAGCTCTGAGCGGCTCGATTTCAAGCGGCGAGCAAACTAGACCGTTTAAGCCGCTGTCTTGCGCGAGTTTTCCGAGCAAGAGCACCTGCTCTTTGGGCTTGGCTCTTACACCCGTTTTTGCAAGACCTTCCGCGTCAAAAGACGTAAGCACCGTAACTCCCAAAAGAAGCATATCGGGGTTTGTCTCTCGCGCGGCGTCGGAAGCGTAGCGCATCATTTCCTCGCCTCCGCTTGTGTGTATTGTGAGCATTCCAACATTTAGGCCTTTAAGGCTTTTAATCGCCGATGCCACAGTGTTTGGAATGTCGTAGAGCTTCAAATCCAAAAAGACCTTAAAATTCATGTCGCAGACTTCCCTCACGAATGAATTTCCGTACTTTAAGTACATCTGCAGGCCTATCTTCACCCACTCAAGTTCGCCCTTGAGCTTACCCAACATTTCCAAGGCCGACTCCCTATCGGGCAAGTCGAGCGCGAGAATCAATTTGCATTGTTTTGACATATCATTCAATTTCTGCCACAAAGTAATAAATTTTTCAAATTAAATGAAAACTATCGCAAAAATTTTCTCGCCTTGCAAGGTAAACTATATGCTGGCAATAAACGGAGTGCGCCCGGACGGCTTCCATAATTTGCTAAGCATAGTAGCGCCCACGCGCTTTGGAGATACAATAGAAATCTCGGAGGCCGAGCGCGACTTGCTAACTTGCAATCTAGAGGGCGTTCCCTGCGATGAATCTAACTTGGTTATGAAGGCGGCGGCTTTGTTTAGGGAGGCAAGCGGGCTTGACAGGCACTTTGAGTTTAATTTAATTAAGCGCGTGCCACACGGGGCGGGCTTGGGCGGAGGAAGCTCAAACGGAGCTTTGGCTTTAAAGGCGATAAACGAGATTTGCGGCTCTCCTCTGGGGGCGGATAAGCTGCTTGAAATTTGTGCAAAGATGGGTTCTGATTGCCCGCTATTTTTGCAGAATAAAGCCGTGGTTATGCGGGGCAGGGGCGAGCTTGTAGAAGACTTGCCGAGTGCTGCGGCAAAGCTTATTTCGTCGTTTAAACTTCTTATATTTAAGCCCGAATTTTCAATAAATACCGGCTGGGCCTACAAGCGCATGCGCGAGATTTCCTCGGCGTACATTCCAGAAGGTCAAGCGGAGGAAATTCTTAAAAATTTTATAAAAAATCCGATTCTCGAAAATCTGCCGCTTGTAAATAATATGCAAGTTCCCGCTTTCGAAAAGTTCCCGGCAATAGAGGCGATAATAAGCTTTGTTAAGGAAAAATACAAAGTTCCCGCGCTTATGAGCGGCTCGGGCAGCGCCTGTTTTGCCATTGTAAATTCTTTAGACGATGAAACCTTAAGTGCTCTCAAGCGCGACATACTAGAGCGCTTGGGCGAAACCTGCTTTATAAGCGAAGCATAAGACAGACATGAAATACACATTCCTGCAAAATAGAGACGCGGCGGCCTTTTTGGGCGACGATTTTGAAATTTCATACGAATACGCCTACTCGATAATTCGCTCTATATCCGAGAGGATTCCTGAAGACGGAATGCACGTTGCAATATTTGCGGAAAATAGCCCCGAGTGGGCCTGCGCAATTTACGCCACTTGGCTTAGGGGCGGAACCGTAGTTCCCATGGACGCAAATTTGAGCGCAAAAGAGGCGGCTTTCATACTAAATGATAGCGACTCATCTTTCGTATTTACAAGTCGCAAAAATGCCGAGCTTGCAATGCAGGCGATAGCTCTCACGGGCAAGAATATAGGCGTTTGCGTACTAGACGACGTTGAAAAGCCCTTTAATTCCAGGCGCGATTGCGAGTGGAAGATAGAGTGCCCCGCCGAGGCTCTGGCCTTTATCGTCTATACTTCAGGAACTACTAGCCTTTCTAAAGGAGTTATGCTTTCACAACATAATATATGTGCTAATATTCAAGCAATCGCAAGTTATGTACATATGTCTACAGATGACACTTTACTTTCATTTTTACCAATTCACCATACTTTTGAATGTACTATTACCTTCCTTTATGGCATTTATTTTGGTGTTA
>URYY01000013.1 GCA_900552245.1 uncultured Opitutales bacterium
CCACGATACACCCGCTATTTGAGCTTGTGGACGAACTTAAGGCACAGGGAGTAAAAACTCACCTCGAGACTTCCGGCTACATGGATAAAAACTTGGATTTCGACTGGATTACGCTAAGCCCCAAGTTGCACTCCCACACAAGTAGCTCTTACTTGGAAGCCGCAGACGAGCTAAAGTTTATAGTTTCAAGCGAGCGAGATATAGAGCGCTACCTGGAAACTTTTGCAGATTTTATACCTAGCAAAAAATACGTATTTATAACGCCCGAAGCTTCAAAAATGGGCGATGAATCTCTACTGGGCGCGATAGTCGAAACCGTGAAAAGCCGCGGCGCTCCATTTAGAGTTGGGCTTCAGATACACAAATTTTTGAAGGTGCGCTGAGGTTCTCTGCGCTTGTGGCGAAGTTGTCTTGAGCTTTTGTTTAGAGTTTTTAGTTAATTTTAGTCTTATCAACTTTTACTTTCCTATCAAACTTTGGCTTTTGAGGCGTCTCTTGGATTTTCTTTTGTGGGGTGAGGGCTTATTTGATAGGAGCCTTAAAAATCACATAAAATCACATTAACTTTTGTGCTAGAGCCTTGCAGACGCTTTGAAAGAGGTGAGATTTTGCGCTTTGATTGTTTTAGCATTGCTTTAATTTAAGATGCTTTTCGCCGTGGCGTTACCAGCCTAAATTTTCGCGCTAATGCACAAACTTTTGGCGGGGCTTTGCGGGTGCTTGCCAGAGAGTTTGATTGAGTCTTAAATATTGACACAAAGGGGCTGTGCGTGTTTATTTCTTAATAAATTATGGACTTGGAAGCCGCATATAAAAAGTGTCAGGATTTGGCATACTCGCACTACGAAAATTTTCCGGTTGCGCGAATGGTTCCGAGGCGTTTGCGAAAGCACGTCGCGGCAGTTTACGCCTTTGCGCGCACTGCAGATGATATTGCCGACGAAAATCACGACACAATAGCTGCCGACTCTCCTGTTAGAGTCGAGTGGCTAAACGAGTATGTGGCAGAGCTTGACAAGTCGCTTAAGGGCGGGAAGCTCGACGAGCGCTGGGCGTGGATTTTTACGGCGCTTTCAAATACTATAAGGGAGTTTGATATTCCGACCAGCCTATTTACAGACCTAGTGAGCGCCTTCGCGCAAGATGTCGTAAAGAAGCGCTACGCCGATTACGCGGAGCTCTACGACTATTGCAGGCGCTCGGCAAATCCCGTAGGCAGGCTTGTTTTAATATTGCACGGCTTCAGAGACGAGGAGAGGTTTGCGATGTCGGATGCCATTTGCACGGCCTTGCAGCTTGCAAACTTTTGGCAGGATATGAGTGTTGATAGGGAAAAGAATCGCATCTACATTCCTCAAGAGGAGTGGGGGGCACTTACCGAAGAAGATTTCTTTGCGCCTATGGCAAGCGAGGCCGTCCGCAGTTGCGTTTGCGCTCAAGTTATAAGAACGGAGAGCTTGTTTGCGCGCGGGCAGGATTTGCCCAAGACTTTGCCCTTTCCGCTGAGCCTTGAAATAAAGCTTACGCTCGCCGGCGGCAGAATGATTTTAAAAATGATAGAGCGCCAGAAGTTTGACACTCTAAAGAAGCGCCCCGCCATCAGAAAGCGCGACAAGTTGAGAATTTTACTTTCTGCAATTTTTTAAGTTATGGAGGGTGAAATTTCAGCCGATGAGGCCTCGCAAGTGCAGGCCCGCAAGAGTTCAAATTTAGCTTTTGCCTTCTTTTGCATGTCTAAGGACAGGGCGCGCGACATGGAGGTCTTTTACAGCTATTGCAGAATTTTAGACGATATTGCAGACGATACTGCTACAACTCCGGAGCAGAAAATCGAAGCTTTAAATTTTTGGAAAAGCGAGATAGAAAAGATTTACTCGGGCCGAACGTCAAAGCTTTCAAAGATGTCCTGCCAGATACGCGACACCGTTATGCGCCGCGACGTTCCCAAGCAGTACATGCTCGACATAATAGACGGTGTTATGCGCGATACCGATCCCGCTCCGTTTGAGACCTACGCCGACATAAAAAAGTATTGCTATGGGGTGGCCTCGGCTGTGGGGCTTGTGTCTATATACATATTCGGATTTAAAAGCGAAAGGACAAAGCTCTTTGCGGAATCACTCGGATACGCCTTGCAATTTACAAATATCTTGCGCGATGTAGTTTACGATTATAAGCAGATGGGGCGCTGCTACATACCGCAAGTTGAGCTCGAGCGCTTCGGCGTAAAGCCGGAGGACTTTGGAGCCGATACTTTGAGCAAAAATTGCAAAGATTTGCTCAAGATGCTCTACTTTAGAGCAAAGCACTTCTTTAACCGCTCCCGCAGGCTCTTGCAGCCGGAGGACGCGCAGGCGCTTACACCGGCCTTTATAATGTGGGATATTTACGAGCACATACTCGAGGAAATCGCAAGGCGCGATTTTAATATCTCGGAAAATATTGTAAAAGTATCAAAGCCAAAGAAGATTGCACTCGCATTTTCGGCGATAAGAAGGGCGAAAAAGTACACAAAAAGCGCCGCAAAAAATTTTGGGCGCGCAGCGGTTTTGGGCGCGGGGTTATCGGGAATCGCGGCGGCAGTAAACTTGGCTCAAAAAGGCTACGAAGTCGATTTGTTTGAGGCAAAGTCGCGCGTGGGCGGAAGAGTGGGCGCTATGGATTTAAAGTCCGAGGGACTTCATCTGGATAACGGCAGCCACGCAGTTATGAATTGCTACGAAAGTTACCTGAATCTTTTAAAAACTCTGGGAACTTTCGACAGTTCGTTTTACCCGCCGGCCGATAAAATCGTGTTTGTAAAGCCCGGTGGCGAGAGCTTTTCATACGACTTTTGTGCAAGCGGCGGCGGTGTTTCGTCTCTGCTTGGAAACATATTTAAGTTTCCGAAAATAGAGGGCTTTTCCGTGGGCAAAAATTTGGCGATGCTCTTTAAGATAAAGATGTCAATGGCGGAGGCTTTCGAGGGTGAGACCGTAAGCGAGTATTTGGCGCGCCAGTCTGTTGGGGATGTCGCAAAGCGCCTGTTGTGGGAACCTTTTTGCGTTTCGGTCCAAAACACGGATTGCGATGAGGCCAGCGCAAAGATGTTTGTGGAAAGCATTAAAAAGTCGCTCTTGCGCGGAGTGGGAATGAGTGCGCTTTTAATAAATAAAGTTCCCTTCGCAGACACGTTTTGGCCGAGGGCAAAGTATTATTTGGAAGCTTGCGGAGGAAGTGTAAATTTGGCAAGCGCAGTCTCAAAAATAAATGTTGAAGGCTCTAGAATTGTTTCATTTGAGGCGGGCGGCAGGCTATTTGATTCCTACGACTATGTGGTATTGGCTCTTCCCAGAAAGATGCTAGCAAGTTTGCTAGATGGCGAAAGCAGTCTAAAAAAAGCGGCTGAAGGGATAGAGGATTCTCCAATTTTAAACATATATTTTACGACGGAAAAAAAGCTATTTGACTCTCCCTTTGTGGCTCTCGCGGAGTCGCCTTTGCACTGGGTTTTCGATAGAACCGAAAGCTCCAAAATTGGCGGCGGCAAGCGCCTATATTCCATCGTTGTAAGCGCATTTAGCGGCGATTTTAATCCGCAAAATTTGCGCGAAAAGGTCTTGGAAGAACTTAAGAAGTACTTTGGCGAATTTGAAATTGAAAGTTTTGTGCCGTCTTTATTTAAAGACGCCACCATACTTTCAACCTGCAAGGCGGAGGCCTTGAGGCCGCAGCCTTTGGGGCACTTTGAAAATGCGGCAATTGTTGGCGATTGGGTGAATACGGGGCTTCCTTGCACTATGGAAAGTGCGGCAAAATCGGCGGAATTAAGAGAGCTATGAAGATACTTTTTATCTTCCCGACAATTTTTGAAGCGGAGCCTTTTTTTAAATTTGCGGGGGCGGGAAGGCCAGCTCTTGGAAAGGTTGCGCATGCAAATTTGGGTTCAGTTAAATTTGTGGCAATAGTTTCGGGCTACGCTTGCGAAAGAGCAAGGCAAAGGGTGGAGTCTTTCGCAAAAAAGCAAAATCCGGACTTTGCAATTCTCTGCGGATATTGCGGAGCCTGCCGCTCGGAGCAGCGAGAGGGCGATTTTTTGTTTGATACTTCGAGCGATAAATTGCGCATAGCTTTTGAATCTGTTGGGGCCAAGCCCGCAAGGATAGCCTGCGAACCCTCGGTTGCCGGCGCTGAACGCAAAGCCGAGCTTGCAAAGTTGGGTTACGACGCTGTCGATATGGAAAGCGAATTGCTAAAAGGCCTCTTTGAGCCTAATGCCTTTGCATCTTTTAGGTGCATAAGCGATTCCGTAGATTCAAAAATTCCTGCGGAATTTTTTGATGCAATGATAGACCGAAAAAGCGGCGGGTGCAGATTTTTTTGCGCGGATATGCTAAGGGTGTTAAATCCTCTGAGAAATCCTCTCTTAATTCCGCATTTATTGGAATTTTCCTTAAAAGCCTCAAAGGTATCAAGGCATTATTCGGGCAAAATTTTGCGTTTATTGGAAAATTTGGCAAAAATTTAATTTGCAATGGCTCTGTTCAAATACGATTCTATGTGAAGATGAAAATTTTTAGGAGATTTGCGGCGCTTTGTACAGGGCAGGTTCTGCTCTGTGCGGCTTTGTTTGCGCAGTCGTCGCCCGTGAAGTTTGCCGACCAGAGGGATATAGTAGAGTCGGACTCCTTTGCGGCAGAGAAGGCAAAGAGGGCCTTAGATGCGGGAATGCCGACTTTAGCGCAGAGCATAACCCAGAAAATCTTGGCTTCGCAGTCTTTTGAAAATAAGGACGCCGTTAGGTTAATCCTGATAGATGCGCTAATAAATTTGGGAAACTTTGATGCGGCATTGTCTGAAATTTCAAATCTTGCAAAGCGCAACTCACAGGAGGTTTTGTTGCGCGAGGCCTTTGCGATGTCCATGGCGGGCTTGAAGGACAAGGCGGCACAGATACTTGTTAAAATTTCTCCGGATAAGCTAGGTAAAAAGTTTAAGCCTTGGTTTTACATTACTAGGGGGCTAATGCGCTTTGATTCGGGCGACTTTAAAAATGCGCTTTCGGACTTTAGCGAGGCCGGGAGCCTCTCGGACTCGGAGCTCGTAAAAAATCAGGCAGAGGTGCTGTCCGACTTGTGCAAGCTTTCAGGCGAGCTAAATGCGGCGGACTTGGAGTCTTTGGCGAGGGAGTTACAGCTTAAAAATTCGCTATTTTTAGGAATGGAATCCGGCGGGCAATTTGCGAAATTGTACGCGATTGTCCTAGATAGGTTGGGGCGCAAGGACGAGGCCTTGCAGGTTATTTCGGATACGCTTGACATAGCCTTAATAACGGATTCCGACCGCGACGAACTCGCCATAATATCGGCGAATGTTGAGCCTTCCAGAGAGCGCAAGCGACTGATGCTAACAGAGCTTTTAAAGCGCACTCGCTCTCCAAAAATAACGGAGCAGGCAATATATCTTTTGAGAAATGCGTATGAGACTGATAGGTTGGAGTATGCAGCTGTTTTGCAGGACATTCTAAAAAACGGCTCGCCCCTCGTGCGCGACAGAATTTTGCTTGAGCTTTCATACGATGCCCTCAGGCGCAATAATCTAGACGGAGTTGTTACAAACGCACAGGAGCTTTTGAAGGAGTATCCGGCCTCGGCGTTCGTCCCCAATGCCTACGGAGTTTTGGCGTGGGCCGCCTTTAGCAACATAGGCGGAAAAGCTCCGGAGTACCGCTTGGCTGCTAGATATTTCAATTCTTTGGCCTCTTACCAAAAGAGTGCAAAGGAGGCTGACTTTATAAAAATGCTCGCAGCCGATTGCTATTTTTTGGATAGGGATTACGATACGGCGGCAGCGATGTATAAGCCGCTATTGCTCTCGGAGCTAGAGAGCTCTTGGAAGGGTGGAGTATTTGTAAGAGCTGTAGAATCGCTTTTAAACCTAGGCGACATAGATGAGGCGGTTGGTCTTGCCGACGATATCTATAAGAGGGTGAAAATAGACGCAAATGATGTTTGGAATGCGGAGTGGGCAATTGCTAGTTCATACAAAGATAGCGGAAATTTGGACGCGGCAGTAGCGCGCATAGACTCGCTCATAGCAAATCCGGATCTGAAAAAATCAAATAGCGATTTGTACGCCCGCATGCTGTGGCTTCAGACGCGCCTTGCCGAGAGCATGGGCGAGTATGAAAAAACTCTATCGCTTGCAGATAATCTTTTAGGCGCAATAAAAAGCGGAAAGCTCAAAGTTTCGCAGGCAACTGCCGATTCTGTGTCTTCATCCGCCCTCTTAATAAAGGCGAGGACTCTCGCGAGCATGTCAAGGCTGGAGGGCGAAGGCGGCGCGTTTGCTGTGTATGAGCTTCTCAGAAAAACCTATCCGCGCAGCGATGCCGCTCAAGTTTCCTACCTCTACGAGGCAAGGCTATACGCCGCAAAGGGAGCTTACGCTCAGGCTCAACAGCTATGCAAGAAGCTCGCGGACTTATTCCCCGAAAGCCCCTATGCGGATATAGCTTTGTACGATGCCGCCTTGTACTCTCGCAAACTTGGGCTTGAGAGCGACTACAGGGAGGCTTTGGCCCTTTTAAACAGGCTTGTCGATAACTATCCGGATTCTTCCAAAGTATTCTTTGCAAAGATTGCCCAGGCTGAGATTTTGCGACTTATGGGCGACTTTGCCAATGCTGGTGCAATCTATAGAAGCGTTGTAAACTCCTTTGAAAATCACCCGCAAATCAGGGTTGCCATGATGGGCTTGGGCGATTGCTACCTGGCTCAGAGCGGAAAATATTCCGACGCTTCGTCCACTTTTGAAAAGCTCTACTATATGCCCGCAATGCCGTCCGACGCAAAGGCGGAGGCCGCGTTTAAGTGGGGCTTTGCGCTCTCTCTATCCGGGCGCAAGCGCGAGGCAACCGAGGTCTGGTGGATATCCGCAAACGACTTCCTAAAGGCTCTGGATTCTCAAAATAAAAGAACCTCGCAATTGGAGGGCAAGGAGAAGTACTGGATTGCAAGGACCCTTTTGGAACTTGCAAAGACTTTTGAAAATTCCGGCGACAAGTCTTCGGCGGCGTCCGCTTACGAGCTGTTGGTCGCGTACGATCTGCCCGGGGCGAGTGTCGCAAAGTCAAAGCTCACATCAAATTCTAAGAGGTAAATATGGACAGATTTTTGACAATCTTTAATTCCGGCGGGCCGATGATGTTTCCATTGCTCATCGCTTCCTTCGTAGTGTGCATACTTTTTTTGGAGAGGTTTTTGTATCTGCACAAGGCTCAGATTAAAGCCACCGATTTTGTGAGCGGTCTGAAAGTTCCGCTTAAAAAGGGCAGGCTTTTGGAGGCGCTTACCATATGTGAGGAAACTCCGTGCCCGGTATCGAGAGTGCTAAAGGCGGCACTCTTAAATTGCGAGAGCTCAAAGGCCGTTATGGTCGACGGAATAAGGGCGGCTGCATTGCTTGAATTGCCTCTTTTGCAAAGGAGGCTTTCGAGCATAATTTTAATCGCAAAGATTGCACCTCTAATGGGGCTTTTGGGAACTGTGCTTGCGCTTACGCAGATATTTTACAAAATGGGCAGAAGCGGTTCATACGTAACGGCTGCAGAGTTTTCCGACCAGATTTACGCGGCTTTGATAAGTACGGCTTCTGGGCTTTTCCTATGCTTGCTGGCCTGGGTTATGTACGCATTCTTGCTCGGCAGAGTAAGGGCTATCGCCCACGACATAGATTGGGCTTCAAATGAAATGATTCTATTTATAGAAAAGGGAATGCCCGCCGACGAACATCTAAAAATGCTTGGGAATAAAAAGAATGATTAATTCTTTCGACAGAATCGACTGCATGTCGCACGTTCAAAAAGACGGATTTTCCTTGAGCGTATTCGCGCTTTTTGACGTGTTCTTGATTGCGCTTTTATTTACACTTTTTTCGTCGAAATTCATACTCGCTCCCGGAGTTGAAATCGATTTGGAAGATTCCATAGCTTTGCCAAAGGCTGATTCGTCGAAAATGGGAGCTGCGGTTGCAAGCGACAGTATAAGCGTTTTGAATTTGAGGGGCAAGGGCATGGTCGTATTTGACGGGAAAATCTACAATCCCGAGACCTTTGCGCGATTTTTGCAGGGCTACAAGCCGGCGGGCAGCGTTCTGTTAATAAAGGCCGACAGCGGCGTAAGTAGCGAGCTTTTGCTGGAAATTTCAGCGGCGGCAAGAGGCGTTGGATTCAAAAAAATTTTGCTTGCGGCGGAGCCAAAGTAAATTATGAAGGCAAAGTCGGGATTTTTTACTGCATTTAATGTGGGGGTATTGCTCATCCTGCTTTGCTTTGCCGTGGCTATTTACAACTTTCCAAAGCTTCCGAGAGTAGGCGAATTTGAGATGAGCGATAGCGCTATTGTCGCCTTAGACTTGCGCAAAGCCACGCCGAGCCAGCTTGAGATACTCGCGCTAAACGATGGAGCACCGCTATTTTTCTACACGGAATTTAACTACGGGAACATAGAGTTCGATTTGCCTACGCTATCGCCAATTGATGTGTCAGAGCAAGATTCGTCCACTTACAGTGCGCTCTCGCGCTTTGAGGAGGGCATATTAAAAAGTGTGGACTTCTCAACACCAAAGCTGATGTCGCCGGAGTCGTCGATATACTCGATTTTCGGCAGGGGAACTAGCGCTAGCGGCGGAGGGGTTAAAAATTTTTCCAAATCCGAAAAGCGGCAAAAAATTTCGCTTAGAATCTTGGAGTTTGAAAGCGGAAAATTAATATATTCAGGCAAATTGGATTCAGCTATCGACACCGGTGATTTTCTGTGGTCGCCGGTTGAGATGACTATGTTCGTAAACCTGGACGGCTCTGCCAGCGCGCCTCTTGCTACGTCGCTATCGGGCGTTGAGGCCCTGGATAGGTCGCTTGAGGATTTCGTGTTAAAAAATTCCGACAGCTTTAGGCTAAAGCCCGGCTTCTACAAGTTGGTTTTTTCGCATTAAATTTTTGCTCTTCGGCATCGGGGCGCTAAAAAAACGCAAAAATCGCAAAAAAAGCTTTAAATGTTTCAAAAAAGGCGTAGCGTCTCGAGGAATTATGAAAGTTGTATTGGCATATTCCGGCGGATTGGATACTTCCGTCATCGTCAAGTGGATTAAGGAGCGCTTCAATGCTGAAGTCGTCACATTTGCGGCAAATGTCGGCCAGCAGGAAGAGTTAAACGGACTGGCCGAAAAGGCTAAGGCAACCGGAGCGGTTGCGCACTACACCGTTGATTTGGAGGACGAGTTCGCCTCCGACTTCATTTTCCCGATGATGAGGGCAAATGCTCTCTATGAGAATCAGTACTATCTCGGCACCTCGATTGCGCGTCCTTTGATTGCTAAGGCGCACGTTGAGATTGCGCGCGCAGAGGGGGCAACGCACTTGGCTCACGGTGCGACGGGCAAGGGCAATGACCAGTGCAGGTTTGAAATTTCCTACGCGGCTTTGGCTCCGGATCTCAAGATTATTTCTCCTTGGAGAATGGAGGAGTTCCGCAAGGCTTTCCCGGGCAGGTCTGAAATGATAGAGTACTGCCGCAAGCACAACATCAATGTAGAGGCTTCGGCAAAGAAGCCCTACTCGATGGACAGAAATATGCTCCACATTTCATACGAAGCCGGAATTTTGGAGGATCCGTGGTTTGATCCGACCGTTGCTGAAAATAAGGATATGTTTAAGCTCACGGTGGATCCGGTCGATGCTCCCAATGAGCCCGAGTACATTGAGCTTGAGTTTGTAAATGGCGATTGCGTTGCAGTAAACGGCAAAAAGATGAAGCCTTCCGATGTCATGAGGACGCTGAATAAGCTTGCCGGCAAGCACGGCATAGGCAGGGTCGACTTGGTTGAGAACCGCTTTGTGGGCATGAAGAGCCGCGGCGTTTATGAAACTCCGGGCGGCACGATACTCTTGTTTGCCCACCGCCAGATTGAATCGATAACGATGGATAGAGACCTTGAGCACCTGCGCGACTCTCTGATTCCCAAGTATGCGGAACTGATTTACAACGGCTTCTGGTTTGCGCCCGAGCGCGAGGCTCTGCAGGCTTTCATAGACAAAAGCCAGGAAAACGTCACGGGCACAGTGCGCCTAAAGCTCTACAAGGGCAACACCATTTGCGTCGGCAGAAAGAGCCCATTAAGCCTCTACGACGAGCATGTCGCGAGCATGGAGGGCGTCAAGAGCGATTACAATCCGGACGACGCCACGGGCTTTATACATCTAAATTCTTTGCGACTTCGCAACCGTGCTCTAAAGCAGGGTGTGTCGAAAGATGCGTTCGCAAGAAAGTCGGATTTGAAGCGCGAATAGTTGAGCTTCTCGAATTTTCAAAAAGGGCGCATCTTAAGGGTGCGCCCTTTGTTTTGTGCGCGCATTTGCCTATCGGTGAAATAGAACTTAACATTAAGCTTGCCTTAAGCGGGGTAAAAAAAGGATAATAGAATAAAATGAACAACAGTAAATATAAGCTTGCCACATGGGTCAACCTGCCGGATAGGCAATGGCCCAACAAAGTTATAAAAAGCGCTCCCATATGGTGCAGCGTGGATTTGCGCGACGGCAATCAGGCCCTGGCGGTTCCGATGACTATTTCAGAGAAGTTAGAGCTTTACAAGACTTTGGTGGCGATAGGTTTTAAGGAGATAGAAGTTGGGTTTCCCGCAGCTAGCGATACCGAGTTTAACTTTTTAAGAAAGCTCATAGACGAAAATCTCATAGCAGACGATGTGTGCGTGCAAGTTCTCACCCAGAGCAGGGAGGCCTTGATACGCAAGACATTTGCCTCGTTAAAGGGGGTAAAAAACGCCATAGTGCACCTCTACAACAGCACTTCCGAAAGGCAGAGGCGAATAACTTTCAAAATGAGCCGCAAGGAAATTTTGGGCATTGCAGTCCGCGGGGCAAAGCTTGTAAGAGAGCTTGCCGATGAAGCGAAAGAGCAGGGCACAAATATAAGAATGCAGTATTCGCCGGAGAGCTTTAGCGATACGGAGCTGGACTTTGCATTGGAAGTTTGCGAGGCAGTAAAGGAGATTTGGAAGCCTACTGTCGATAACAAGATAATTCTCAATCTGCCCGAGACCGTGCAGTACACGACTCCAAATATACACGCCGACCAGATAGAGTGGATGTCTCGCAACATATCTGAGCGCGATAAGGTTTTGATAAGTCTACATACGCACAACGACCGCGGCACCGGAGTTGCAGCTACGGAGCTTGGCATTATGGCCGGGGCCGACAGGGTTGAGGGAACTCTCTTTGGAAACGGAGAGCGCACCGGAAATTTGGATATAGTAAACGTTGCCTTGAATTTGCTCGCACAGGGTGTTGACCCGAAGCTTGATTTTTCAAATCTGCCCGCAATCAGGGCGGTTTACGAGAGGTGCACGCATATGGAGGTTCCTCCGCGCCAGCCCTACGCGGGCGACTTGGTATTCACCGCTTTTAGCGGCTCGCACCAAGATGCTATAAAAAAAGGTATGGCGGAGCGCAGAAAGCAGAAGGCAGAGGGCAAGGACTACTGGGAAGTTCCCTACCTCTTGATAGATCCCGAAGATATAGGCAGAAACTACGAGGCTATAATCAGGATAAATTCTCAGAGCGGAAAGGGAGGTGTGGCGTACATACTCGACACCGACTATGGATTTGACCTGCCAAAGGCTATGCATCCGGAGGTTGGCGACTACATAAACGGCGTTGCCGACAAGCTCGGTAAGGAGCTTATGCCCGCGGAAATTTACGAGCTCTTTGAAAAGGAGTTTGTGAATAGGTGCGATATATTGAAGCTGTTAAGCTACAAGATTTCCTACACAAAGAGTGCGGACGAACTAAATATAAGCGCAAAGATTCTTTATAAAGGTAAAGAAATGGAAGTTTCAGCCAGCGGAAACGGTCCAATAAACGCCTTTGTAAACGCGCTTGAAAAGGCGGGCTTAAAGAACTTTAAGCTAAATGACTACCGCTCTCACGCAATAGGAACGGGCTCGGCTAGCAATTCGGCGGCGTACATAAGCTTAATTGATACCGAGTCTTCAAAATCGACATGGGGGGCGGGCGTTGATTCCAATATAGAGCTTGCTGGCTTAAAGGCCTTAGTGAGCGCCTATAACAGGTACAATTGCCAAGCCTAAATTTTGTAAAGTCCGCCGATTCTGTCGGCGGGCTTTTTTGCAATTGTTTTTTATGCATAAAAATTTATTAGCGCAGGGCAAGGGCGCGAAAGCCTTTGAAACGTTCTTTGCCATAATATCTGTCTCTCTCACATTGGCTATGACAGTTTTGGGAGGCAGCATAGTTAATGTTGCTCTTCCCGCACTTGCGCACAAATTTTCTATTTCGGCTTATTCCGCCATTTGGATTGTAAACGCCTTCCAATTTGCCCTGTTGGTATCGCTTTTGGCTTTCTCTTCTATGGGTGAAATTTACGGATACAAGAAGGTCTTTTTGGGCGGGTGCCTATTCTTTACCCTATCTTCAGTCTTTTGCGCCCTGAGCTCTTCATTCGGAATGTTAATTGTGGCAAGGGCTGTGCAGGGCATATCCGCAGCGGCTATTGCGGGAGTTAATTTTGCGCAGTTAAAAGAAATATATTCCAAAGAAAAATTTGCCTTGGGCTTGGGAATTAACGCCATGGTAGTTTCAGTTGCGGCGGCAGCAGGGCCATCAATATCAAGCCTTATATTGTCGTACCTATCTTGGGAGTGGCTATTTTTAGTAAACATACCGCTAGGTGTGCTGGCTGTGGTCTTCGGAGTATTTTTTCTACCCAATAGCAAGAGGGACGAAAGTAAAAAATTCGATGTGTTTGGAGCCTTTGCAAACGCTGCAATACTGGCAATCTTGGTGTATGCGGTAGATTCTTGCGCGCACGGCGGCTATACCTTAACGGTAATTTTAGCGATAGCTCTAGCTGTCCTAGGCTTTCTCTTTGTGAGGCGCGAGCTTAATATGGATTCTCCGATTTTGCCTGTGGATTTATTCTCTATCCCGATATTTGCCGTATCGGTATTGGCTTCGGTATGCTCGTTTATGGCGCAGGTGCTCGTGATAGTTTCCATGCCCTTTACTCTGCACGATTTATGTCTGAAAGATTCCGGCAGGATAGGTCTTTTAATGACGCCTTGGCCGCTTGCCGTCTTTTGCATAGCGCCATTTTCAGGCTATCTATTCTCAAAGTTTGGGGCGCCAACATTGGGATTTGCCGGCATGATGATTTTTTCAGTTTCGGCATTTCTTTTAAGCTTTATAGATGCAAATACTCCCGACTTATACATAGCACTTCTGATAGCGGCATGCGGGCTTGCAAACGGGCTATTTCAACCGCCGAACAACGCGACCATAATGCTGGCGGCTCCAAAAAATCGCTCCGGTGGGGCAAGCGGAACGGTTGCAACTGCCCGATTGCTTGGGCAGACCTTGGGAGCTTCTGTAACTGCAATAGCCTTTATGTTGGATCCAAAGTTTGGCGGGCTTATTTCTTCAAAGCTTGCGGCAATTATAGCCCTAATTACGGCCATAGTAAGCCTATTTAGAGCGGGCAACTTCAAGTTGCGCAGGCCATAGCCTTATTTTGCAAAAAAAAGCCCGCAAATACGCGGGCTTAAACATTAAAATGGGAAGGGATTGTCAAGCGGTTTCGGGGCTTGCTTCGGGGCATCTTTCTCTTGCTTTTGAGGAACGTACAAGCGCATACTCTCCTCAAAGGGCTTTGCCTTTGTATGGACCTTCAAACCCTGCACGACGATTGCCTGATGCGGCCTTACAGGGCAAATATATTCGCAGGCACCGCAACCTATGCACACGCTTTCGTGAACATGTGGAATATATAGGCTCTTCTTTTCGTCAAAGGGTATCATCTCTATCGCTTGCACGGGGCAGTGTTCGGCGCAGGCGGCGCAGTCGGTTCCATCGGTGTAAACTACGCAGAGCTTTTCGTTAAATATAGCCGTTCCTATCTTAACTTCCATCTTCTGCTTGTTGCTCAAAAACTGAATTGCGCCCGTTGGGCAAGTCTTTGTGCAGTTGTGGCAGTTGGGAAGGCAAAAGCCCGATGAAAAATCCATATATGGCTGCATGAAGCCCTTCAAACCCCATTCGAAAACCGAGGCCTTTAGAACTTGCGACTTGCATGAAGATATGCACCTCTGGCAGCCCGTGCAATTTTCCAAGAAATTTTCTATGCTCTTTGAACCCGGAGGAGACGCGAGGCGCTTGTCGGCTCTATGCCCGCTTACGCGGTAATCGGAGGCTCCGTCTAAAACTTTCAGACTGTGCTTTTGCTCGAGTTGCTCATCGTGTTTTGCACAGCCGGAAAGTGTAGCGATTGCGCCTATTGTTGTTGCGGCAAATCTGCGGCGCGAAATATTTTCGGCATCTTGATTTTGCACTTTTTCTTCTTTAGAGAACAATTTTTTGTATATGGGATTTATACCGATTTTTAGCGAAGATTTAGGGCAGCCCGCCATGCAGTCAAAGCAGAGTACGCAGCGGGAAAAATCAACTTTCCTCTCCTTTACATTTATGCACTTTGCCTTGCATGTCCGCTCGCACTTCCCGCAGGCTACGCAAGTTTTGCTATCCATGGATACATTCAAAAGCGCAAACTTTGAAAGCCCTCCCAGAAAAGCTCCGACAGGGCAGAGCGTATTGCAAAACAGCCTCCCTTGAAAAGCGGAGACAAGCGCTGTTAGAATCAATAGAAATATAGAAAATCCGAAGGCGGGTATGGATATTGCCGGATTCGGAACCGGATTTAAGTCGTAGTAGCCCATATTGGCAAGTGTGGCGCTTGCGGCGTTTACGGATTCCGATGAAACTATGAAAATTCCGCCCATAATTTTTCCGTATAGCGAATATGGGTCTATCAAGCCCAGAAGTGCGCCAAAGCCAAATATTATGGCGAGTATTGCAAGGCCTAAAAATATTGCGCGCAGTGCCGTAAGCCCCTTTGAGTACTTTAACCTGGCAAAGTTTTTCAGGCAAAATTTGCCGAGAGCCGTATTTTTTAAGAATTTATTTTCCGACGGAAACTTTGCGATTTTTCTAAAGATATCCATCATAATGCCAAATGGGCATATGAAAGAGCAGTAGGCCCTGCCAAGTATAAGCGCAAGCCCCGCAAAGGCGATAAAAGCCCAAGATGCGGCAATTCCAAGCCCCGCAAAAAATTTTAGCACTGCCGGCATAAACTGAAGCGAAGCCGGCGGATACATGTAGTAAATCTTTGGCAGCTTGTGGTAGACGTCAAAAAACTGCAGGCTTATTGCAATGAAAAATATCAGCGCAAAAGCGATTCTAAAAATTCTTAAAAACTTCATAGGCTAAAATGTAAAATCGGAGCGCCTTAGGCGCCCCGATTTTGAAGATTTTTATGCAACCGATATTCTCTTCATATTTAGCTTCTTTAAGTCGGCAGTTCCGACTCCGAGCTTTTCTGCGAAGCCTATATATGGAATTTCCGAAATTTCGTAGGGCTTGCCCATTCCGTACTGCTTTGCGACAGTCGCAAAAATCTGCACTGCAGCAGCGTCGGCAGCCACAATATCAGTCGATATAATCTGGTATTTCGCAACAGGCGCAAACTTCGGAGACTTTCCCTGCGGCCCGTGTTCGAGCATCACGCGGTATGCGTCAACAATAGTAAGCGTCGTCTTCTGGTAGGTCGAGAAATCTGCTATGCACTGGGGCAGGTCGCTTCTGTGCCAAATTTGCCTGTCGAGAACGCAACCCATGTAGTTTTTCATAGCGCATGTAATCTTTGCGCCGCCGTGGTGTTTTAGTATGGGAATATTTATGAATACGTCGGCAGTTGCTGCAAGCCTGTGAACCTTTGCGTTCTTTAGCGAAACTCCCTTGGGAATTTCACGATTTACATACATGTTGTCGGCATTTCCCGCAACCATAGTGCCCCCAGCAGCTTCTACTGCAGCGGCAATTCCGGAATTTTTGTAGCAATCTGCCGGATTTTGGCAGGTGTGGTCAAAGCAAAGCACTTCTTTTGCACCTGCTGCCAGGCAGCTCTTTACGACTGCTGCAACTAATTCTGGATCCGTATTTGCACCGAACTCGGGGGCCTTGTCCCAACCTATATTGGGCTTTATAACGACAGTTTGCCCCTCCTTTACAAAGCGAGACATTCCGCCCATCTCTGCGATTCCCTTTTCAAACATCTCAACGGGTGTTCCGCCATAGATTGCAACTAGGTCCAAATCTTTTTTCTGCTCCTGCTGGGCAAGCAAGGTGCCTTTTGCTCCGGCTACTACGGCAGCCGCTGTTACTGTCTTTACAAATTCGCGTCTCTTCATAATCGTGTCCTCTAAGCGTAGTATGTATTATGCTGTACTAAGGTGTATTTTTAATCGTTTTATTGTCAAGTTAAGATAATTAGACTACATAACTACCTCACAGTTCAAAGCTTTTTTAACTGCCCTTTAATTCTCTTATTCTTCTGGTCTAGTCTTTAATAGTTTACTGGCACTTTGTGCGAGTGTTTAACTTCCATTATTTTCAAAGCGCCTCTTTAATTCGCCGAGAAATATTTTTGCAGCTTCCGAAAAATATCTGTCCTTTTTCCAAACTATGTTAAGTTCAGCTTCTACTTTTGGCATAAGCGGTCGGAAGCACAAGTTGCTAGTGGGGCTAGTGTCGGCAAGTTTATCCAAGGTCAGCGCACATCCTACGCCCTCTTTTACCATTATTGCGGCGTTGTAAATTAGATTGTAACTTGCTGCTATTTTAAATTTAGAAAGGTCTTCACCTAGCCACTCCACTAGATCGTTTCTTGAGTGCGACTTGTTTGCAACTTGGCGCGACACTAACAGCGCCTGATTAAACAAATCCTTCTTCTGTATGCGCTTTTTTGCAGAAAGGGGATTGTCGCTTCTCATTAAAAGCCCCCAAGTGTCTTTGTAGGGAAGTGTCAGATAATCGTATTTAGAGAGGTCTGCCGGCTGTATTAAAAGCCCGAAATCCAATAGCCCCCTGTCTAGCTTTTCAGTTACATCGTCGGCGTTGCCGCTAAAGAGGTGGTAGCATATATTGGGGTTTGTCTCTCTCAGATCCCTAACTATAGACGCAATCTGGCCCATTGCGCAAGTTTCGCCGCCGCCTATATATACATGTCCGGAAACTTCCGTCCCCTGCCTGGAAAATTCGGCTTGCGTGCGCTGAACCATATCCAAGATTTCCTCCGCTCTCTTTTTTAGCAGAATTCCTTCCGGCGTTAGGCTTATGCTGTGGCTGCCCCTTTGGAATAATTTGTGGCCCAGCTCGTACTCCAAATCCATAAGCTGCCTCGAAAGAGTAGGTTGGGTTACGTGCAGAATGTTTGCAGCCGCAGTTATACTGCCCTCGCGCGCGACGGCCATAAAGTACTTTAGCACTCTTAGCTCCATAAAATCTCCTTGCTGATTTGATTCTAGTCTTACCTGAGTTTTATGCTTGTCAAGCATATCTTGCTATAATATATAAGTATTTGCTATTTCAGAAAATTTTGCGATAATTGAAGCGAAAGGAAGAAGTTAATATGTCTAAAAAAGTTTTAATAATTTCAACTAGCCCGCGCAAGAACAGCAATTCCGACATTCTCGCCGACGAATTTGCAAAAGGGGCTACTGAGGCTTCAGCGGAGGTCGAGAAAATCAATTTGTCGCAAAAGAGCATATCATTTTGCCGCGGTTGCCTTGCTTGCCAAAAAACTAAGAGATGCGTAATCCGCGACGACGCCGAGGCCATCATAGAAAAGATGCGAAATTCAGACGTCATTTTATTTGCAACTCCCGTTTACTTCTACGAGATGTGCGGGCAGATGAAGACTCTTTTAGATAGGACAAACCCCATATTTGCCTCCAACTACAAGTTTAGGGACATATATCTGATTGCGTGCGCCGCAGATAGCGACAAAAATGCGATTAATGGTGCCGTAAACGGCCTTGGCGGCTGGATAGCCTGCTTTGACAAGGCGAGCCTCAAAGCCTCCTTGGCGGGCGTGGGTGTTTGCGATGCGGGCGAGGTTTCAAAGCAAAAATCGCTTTTGCGCAAGGCCTATGAAATGGGAAAGAGTATATAGAGCTTTTTAACATATAAAATACGAGGATTTTTACAAAATGAATAAGAACTTAATGAAAATGTTTCTGCCTCTCTTTTGCCTTTGCGCGGTTTCAAACGCAAGTGGCGGCGGCGAAAAGCCCGCTCGCAGTGCGGCGGCAATGCCGGATAGGGGAGGGGATAACTATGTGCCCTACGAGGATAGAACGGGGGGAGAATCAATAGTTTACTTTACGCGCAAATTAGACGCTCAAGGGCTTATCGAGGCCTATGACAAAGTTGCCTTTGACTTGGTCGGGAATGTCGGTGTAAAGCTCCATACGGGCGAGAGAAACGGCCCGAATATCATACCGCGCGAATGGGTTAAAACACTCCTTCAAAAGCGCCTGCCCGACGCCAAAATAGTTGAGACAAACACCTATTACGAGGGCGATAGATACACGACTAAAAAGCACCGCAAAACTCTAGAAATAAACGGCTGGACCTTTTGCCCAGTGGATATTTTGGACGAAGATGCAACTGCCACTCTGCCCGTGAAGGGCGGCAAGTGGTTTAAGGAAATGTCGGTAGGCAAGAATCTAAAGAATTACGATTCCCTTCTTGTGCTTACCCACTTTAAGGGGCACACCATGGGAGGCTTTGGAGGCAGCAACAAAAATATAGGCATAGGCTGTGCAGACGGTCGCATAGGCAAGGCTTGGATACATTCAACGCCCGGGCAGAGCAACCCCTGGAACATCGCAAAAGAGGAATTTATGGAGCGCATGACGGAGTCCGCAAAGTCGGTAGTGGATTTCTTTGGGAAGCGCATATGCTATGTAAACGTGATGCGCAATATGTCGGTATCCTGCGATTGCGAGGGGGTCGGGGCTGCTCCGGTTGTCACTCCGGATGTGGGTATATTGGCTTCTACCGATATTCTGGCTGTCGATCAGGCTTGCGTAGACTTGATATACGCAATGACTGAGTCCGAGCACAGAGATATGATAGAGCGCATAGAGAGCCGCCACGGCTTGCGCCAGCTAAGCTACATGAAAGAGCTTGGCATGGGGCGAGACCGCTATGTGCTTATAGACCTAGATAACGGAGGTAGGCGCATAAGCGCAAAGGAGGCCGTCAAGGGCTTAAAGCCTTTTAAAAAGTAAAATTTGGATTTAACAATAAAACTTGCTAATCTATGAAACTTATAAAGGACAGGGAATTTGAAGGCGAAAGACCCTTGTTTTTCGCAAGGGATGTAAAGTTGGAAAACGTCACTATCCACGCCGGAGAGTCCGCTTTAAAACACTGCCAGAATATATGCGCTGCAAACTGCCGCTTTGAGGGCAAGTATCCGTTTTGGCACAACGACGGTTTTAAAATTAAAAATAGCTTATTTACGGAGGGTGCGAGGGCTGCAATATGGTATTCTAAAAATATGCTGATGCTCGATACCATAGTGGAGGCCCCAAAGATGTTTAGAGATATGGACGGAATGCGCGTAGAAAATTCGCGCTTTCCAAACGCGCTTGAAACCCTTTGGCACTGCGCGAACGTCGAG
The DNA here is from genome assembly GCA_900552245.1 of uncultured Opitutales bacterium. Classification (GTDB taxonomy): domain Bacteria; phylum Verrucomicrobiota; class Verrucomicrobiia; order Opitutales; family Intestinicryptomonadaceae; genus Intestinicryptomonas. Next base: position 19,602 of record URYY01000013.1, read on the forward strand.
CTTAAAAACGTAAGTTTTGACAAGGCCGACTATCTGTTTTTGCAGAGCCGAGACATTTGGATTGAGGATTTAAAGTTAAATGGCAACTACTCCTTTCAGTACTGCAAAAATATGGAAATTAGAAATTCCATAATAAATTCTAAAGACGCCTTTTGGAATACGGAGAATGTATCGATTTACGACTCTGTAATCGACGGCGAATACTTGGGCTGGCACTCAAAGAATCTGAAACTTGTAAATTGCAAAATCTCAGGCACACAGCCCCTTTGCTACGCCGAGAATTTGGAAATGCAAAATTGCACCATGGCTGAAGATGCTGATTTATGCTTTGAGTATAGTACGCTGAATGCCGAAATAAAGGGGGCTATTAAGAGTGTTAAGAATCCGTCAGGCGGTTCTATAAGTGCGGATTTTATAGGAGAGCTTATTATAGACGAACACTGCCTGAATCCGAAGGCTTGTAAAATTAAAGCGAATGTGGGAAAGTCCGCTCAAATATGAAGTTTAATTTTGACGAAGTTTTAAATAGGCGCGGAACTTGTTCTGTAAAGTGGGATTTATCTAAGGACGAGCAAGTCCTGCCCATGTGGGTTGCGGATATGGATTTTAAGACATCTCCCGCAGTAATAGAGGCCTTGGAGGCGAGGGCGAGAAGCGGCGTATTTGGCTATGCTTTACCGCCGGAAGAATTTTATTTGTCTTTGATAGATTGGTTTAAGGGCAGACACTCGGTAAGTTTTAAGCGCGAGTGGCTCCTTTACACGACGGGCGTAGTTCCCGCAGTGTCGGCGATAATACGGGCTTTGACTTCTCCCGGAGACAAGGTCTTAGTTCAGCAGCCGGTTTACAACTGCTTCTTCTCCTCAATAAGAAACAACTCATGCGAGATTGTCTCGAGCGATTTGCTTCTAAGAGACGGCAGGTACTATATGGATTTTGAGGATTTGGAGCAAAAGCTTGCCGATCCAAAGCTAAAGGTGTTTTTGCTCTGCCAGCCGCACAATCCATCGGGCAGGATATGGACGAGGGAGGAGCTTTCCGAGGTTGGCAGGCTTTGCTTAAAGCACGGAGTCTATGTCCTGTCGGACGAAATCCATTGCGACTTGCTCTTGGGCGGGCGCAAATACGACTCCTTCCAGAGCTTGGATAGCGAACTTGCAGAAAATTCCGCCACTTGCGTTTCCGTAAGCAAGAGCTTCAATTTGGCAGGGCTTCACGCGGCAAACATAGTGGCGCGCGACGAATCTATCAGAAAGAGGATAGACAGGGCTTTGAACATAAACGAGGTTTGCGAGATAAGCCAATTTGCAATCGATGCGCAGATTGCAGCTTACAGGCATTCCGCTGAATGGCTTGACGAACTTCTGCTATATCTAGAGCAAAATTTTAAATTTTTAAAAAATTATATTGCCGAAAATTTGCCGGCTTTAAAGCCTCTAAATTTGGAGTCCACATACCTGCCTTGGATAGACTGCCGAAATTTGGGGTTAACTAGCGGCAAAATCTCTGATTTGCTCTTAGAGAAATCGAAGCTTTGGATAAATCCCGGCACTTTGTACGGGGGCTGTGGCGAGGGCTTTATACGCATAAATATAGCCTGCCCGCGCTCGACTCTCGCGGATGGGCTTGATAGAATGAAAGGCGCTCTAAAGTGAAGTCCGAATACACACTGGGTATGAAGATGGGCGTATTGTTGGCTTATTTTCTAATCTACTTTGTGTGGGGTTCGACTTACTTTTTTATAGGGCTTGCGCTAAAGGATTTTCCGCCCTTTTTGCTAGGGGCTGTGAGGTTTCTTGCGGCGGCTATAATTCTTCTAATGCTTTGCTCCCTGAGGGGGGAGTGCGTTTTTAGCGCAAAGCTAGTTAAGAGTTCCGCGGTGAGCGGGATAGTCTTGCTGTTTATAGATATGGCCGTGATAATGCTTGCGCAAAGCTATGTTACAAGCAGCCTCGTAGCCATCGTAGCCTCCTCGACTGCAATTTGGATTATGGCTTTGGACGTTCCGATGTGGGGTGTTAATTTTAAAAATCCCTGCAAAGTTGTCGGGATAATTGCGGGCTTTTTGGGAGTTGCGATGCTTTTTATAGAGCAGCTATTTTCGAGCTTTTCAGCTTCTTCAAAGGGCGAATACGGAATAGCCATTTTAATTTTTGGTTGCATCTCTTGGGCGCTCGGCACGCTTTATGCAAAGTATAAATCCTCGCAAACAGAGGGGATAAACGCCTTTGCAGGCGGCGCTTGGCAGATGTTCTTTGCAAGTATTGCATTTTGGATTTGCTCAATAGCTCTGGGCGAAATTGGAGATTTTGATTTTAAAAGCGCAAGCAAGACATCTTATGCGGCGCTTGCGTACTTGATATTTTTTGGCTCAATACTGGCCTATTCGGCTTACATATGGCTTTTAAAGCTAAGGCCCGCTGCGGAGGTCGGAACACACGCCTACGTAAACCCCGTAGTGGCGCTTCTTCTTGGGGTTTTTATTGGCGGAGAGCGCGTGTCTGCAATACAGATTGCGGGGCTTGCCATAATTCTTGGAAGTGTCGCTATGGCTACATTGGCAAAACCTAAAAAGACTTTTATAGAAAATGAATAGCTTAAACCCTACAAGTTCATCGCAGAGATACATAATTTTAGACGCAATTCGCGGCTTTGCGCTGCTTGGCATATGCCTTGCAAACTATCCGGAGTTTTCGCTCTACAGCTTCTTGCCTGAGTCTCTGGCGGCTAGCTTCCCAAGCTTTGATGCGGATAGGATTTTGCGCTACTTTTTGTACATATTTGTGGACGGAAAGTTCTATAGCATATTTTCGATTTTATTTGGAATAGGCTTTTCCATAATTCTTTTGAATGCCAAGAAAAAGGGCGCAGATGGGATAGCTTTCTTTTACAGGCGAATGATTGTATTGGCTATCATAGGCTTTTTGCATCTGATGTTTATTTGGAGTGGAGACATAGTCTTGCTGTACGCGCTAATTGGAATGTTTCTTCCTTTATTTTTAAAGTTGCCCGACGGAAAAATAATTCGGATAGCGCTGGTGTTGCTATTTATCCCCGCGCTTTTAGATTTCGCAAAGGACGCAAGTTCCGGGAGCTTTGACTTGGCTAAGCCCGCTGTTTATGCGCAAAACTATGTGAACTCCATTTACGGGATAAACGACGGCAATTTTCACACTTGGCTTCGCGATTCCCAAAGCTACGGGCAGGTTTTTCAGTTTTTGATTCAGGGGGCTCTGGTCAGAGTGCAAGAGATTGTGGGCGGGCACAGAATTTTCAAAGTTTTGGCTTTGTTTTTAATAGGCTTTTGTGTTGGAAGAAATGCTATTTATGCGAATTTAGCGTCATGGAAAGTGCTACTAAAACAGCTTGTGCTTTGGGGTTTTGTAGCCGGCGGGCCACTGTCTTTGCTATACGCATTTAGCGCTATGAACGGACATCTTTGGGGCGACGGAATGCACTCGCTTTTATACGCCTTAAGCGTAGTTCCAATGGCTCTTGCCTACATGGCGGGGATATCGCTTTTCTTTCTGGTTTGTCCTGCAAATCCTGCCTTTAAACTATTTTCATACCCTGGAAGGCTTGCGCTGAGCAACTATATATCCCAGTCAGTGATAGGAATGTTTATATTCTACGGCATAGGTTTAGGCTTGGGGGCAAGCCTTGGGCTATCCAGAGTAGAGCTAATTGCGCTATGTGTATTTGCATTTCAGGTGCTCTTTAGCTTTGTGTGGCTTAACTTCTTTAATTTTGGACCGCTTGAGTGGATTTGGAGAATGTTGACGTACGGGAAATTTTTGCCGCTAAAAAATAGCTGAATTTAACAAATTGGAATTTGTATGAAATTTTTAAGGCGCATTTTTTTAATATTAGTCTATATGCTTCTATCCGGATTTTTATTTGGAGATTTTGCGATGAAAGTACTTGTTGTAATAGATGGGAAGGCCTTTGAGGCGGCTTTGCAAAATAATTCGGCGGCGGCCGACTTTTACTCGATGTTGCCGCTTGAATTGGAATTTGAAGATTTTGCCTCTGCTGAAAAAATCGCCTTCTTAAAGCGCAAGCTTAACACAAAGGATTCTCCGGATGGCTACAAGGGCAGTGCGGGCGACATAAATTACTACGCCCCATGGGGGAATCTAGCGATATTTTATAAGGATTCCAAATTTGCAAGGGGGCTTGTTCACTTGGGAAGTATCGACAAGGGGGCGCTTGAAAAGCTCTCAAAGAGAGATGGAAAATTTAAAATAAAAATAGAAAAGTTTGAAAAATAAATTGCCAATTAGCTGTGTTTGTAGAATCGGCTAAATTTTCTAATTTGTAAAAGTGTCTGTTTTTATTTTGGCAATTGAGTTAAAGTAGGCTTTATATCGGCTTGTTTGCATGATTTATTGCAGATTAGCCTTTGCGTGCCGTAGATATTTTAAATTTCTCTTCCGCTAGCTTAATGTATTTTTAGGAGCTTAATATTGGCTTGTAGCGGCAAAATCTATTATGCTTTTAAAGCATATCGCACTATAAAATATAAGTATTTGCTATTTTTTTAAAATTTGCGATAATGCCTGCGTGAAAGGAAAGGAATTTTTAAATGACGAGGGCAAACTTAATTTTATTGGCGGCTTCGCTTTTAATTTCGGCGACGCCGATTTATGGAGAGAATTTTAACAAGGCAAGCGATATGGAAAAGTTGGAATTAACAAAAGAGTGGGACAAAGTCTTCCCAAAGAGCGACAAGGTAATCCATAGCAAAGTTACCTTCAAAAACCGCTACGGCATAACGCTGGCGGCCGATATGTACGTTCCCAAAGATGCCGGCGCAAAATCTGCCGCGATTGCAGTGTGCGGGCCCTTTGGCGCGGTCAAGGAACAGGCTTCGGGCTTCTATGCCCAAACTATGGCGGAGCGCGGATTTGTCGCGATAGCGTTCGATCCATCATACACGGGCGAAAGCGGAGGCTCGCCGCGCTACGTGGCCTCT
>URYY01000014.1 GCA_900552245.1 uncultured Opitutales bacterium
GGCTTGGGCGCTGCAAATAGTACTTCGGCAAATGCCAAGAAGCCGTCAGAAAATATATTATGTCTGCACCCTGCTCTATTGCAGTTTGATAGGCGTCGTACATCGGATAGACAGCCAAGCCCTGGTACCAGTCGCCATTCCAGAGGCAGCCGCCCAAATACTTGCTCTCAAGCCTCGGGGGAACGGCGTTTCTAAGCTCCAAACGGTCGCTTGTGAAGGCCCCCACGCCTATGTTGTGCACGTTGGCGTTTATGGGCTTTATCCAGTTTAGGAAGGCCTGCTTATTGGCTGCGTTGGCGGGCACGAGGTTCCTTCTAAAGGCGGCGCGCTCCCCGTCGAAAACTATGGCGTTAAAGAGCACGGTCGGCGGAAGTCCGCGCACGAGGGTGGTAATTTCATTCTTTATGACATTGTATGCGTCTAAACCGCCCATATCGTCCGACATCGTATTCCTCGCGGCATCGAAGACAATCAGAACTCTGTCTGACGAGGCCTTCATATCGAAGAGTGAAAATGTGGGCAGATCGATTTTTATCTTGCTGCTGCCCAAATCCATATTGCTCACAAAAAAGCCTCCTCCACCCTCTCCACCGGCACCGCTTGGAAGCGATATATTCATTGGGGTAATTGTATTCATTTTTGGAGCAACTACATTTATTCTCCTGACAGCTCCGGTTGAGCGCTTCATATTGCGCTTTACAATCACGTTTTTAGTTTTTTCTGGCTCCTTAATTTTCTGCGGTTTTGGGGCAGACTCAAAGGAGGTTTCAACAGGCAAAATTGCCCTTGTTATCATAACGCCTCCCAACATCAAAAGGAGGGCTACTTGTACGATACCGACAAAAATAAGCACTTTTAAAAATAGTGTATTTTTTCTGCGCTTTGGTTTGAATTTATGAAGCACCATGGTACTCTAATTAAATATTAATCTTGCTTTTTTCTTTTTTGATTAAACCTTCAAACAGCTCACTCAGTCAAACTAATCGTAGTATTACAGTAACACCTGTAAAATCCCTTTAAATAAAGGGTCTATAAGCTTAATTGAGTTTGAAAATTTAAAAAATTTGCATAAAAAAAATTCTCCAAACTAAAAAAAATAAAAATTAAAAAAAAGCCCAAGTCTCATGCGAAACTCGGGCAAAAAAATTGAAAATATTTCTTAATATTTAATCAGTCCCTTCAATTGTTTTTATTCGGCCCTGAGAGTCGTATTCCAACTCGCAGACTTTTAAACTTCGGAGCCAAGTTTTGCCATTTGAAGGAACGCAATCGTGGTGAAACAAATACCATTTGCCCTTGTATTCAACTATGCTGTGGTGGGTGGTCCAACCTACAACCGGAGTTAAAATCACACCCTGATAGTAAAAGGGTCCATACGGATTGTCTCCAATAGCATAACATATAAAATGGGTATCGCCCGTTGAATAGGAATAATAGTATTTGCCATTGTACTTGTGCATCCATGAGGCTTCAAAAAATCTATGAGGATTGTCGGCCGAAAGAGGATTCCCATTTTCGTCTAAAATTAAAACGGCTCTCGGCTCTTCCGCAAAACTCAACATATCATCCGACAGGCGCACAACCCTTGACGGCAATGCAACCTCGCTGCCCTGAGCAAGCCTTGGAAATTCCATAGCCTTGTTGTCTTTATAACGCTGCAACTGCCCGCCCCAAAGCCCTCCAAAATACATGTAGTAGGCACCGTCGTCGTCCTTAAAAACTGCGGGATCTATGCTGTAACTTCCGTTTATCGGGCTAGGCTCGGGCTTAAACGGCCCCTCCGGCGAATCCGATATGGCGACACCTATTCTGAAAATATCAGTCTTATCCTTTAGCGGGAAATACATGTAGTACTTCCCGTCTTTTTCAGCCACATCGCAGTCCCAAAGCTGACGTCCCGCCCACGGAATATCCTCGGTCTTTAGTACGACTCCGCAATCTCTCACTTCTCCGTGCATTGGATCTTCAGTGCAAAAGACGTGATAGTCTTTCATATTAAAATGATCGCCATTGTCATTTTCGGCAACCCCGCTTTCCCAGTCGTGGGAAGGATATATATACAACTTTGAGTTAAATACATGGACGGACGGGTCCGCCATGTAATCATTTTCAACCAGATAGCGCTTCTTCATACTACCACCTTCTGTCTCTCGGCAATGGCTTTTCCTTCACTTTGCCCTCTAAAATTTTTTTGACAAAGGGTTTTGGATTTAACTGCCTGTCAAAGGCCAATCCGTAATCGGTTCGCCCCTGCATAGGGAAGTTGTTCAGCCAAGAATCATCATCGGCAACGCCCCAGAATGTCACCCTACTTATAGATTCGGAATGTCTTAAAAACAACCTGTAGAAATCTTCCATTCTCTTATTCCACTCTTCGGAGACATCTTCGGGAAGAGACTCTGTGTAGGGATTGTACTTGGCGTTGAACTCCTGCGTATCGGAAATATTTGCGCTCGCTCCCCACGCGCTCGGAAGTGCCGACATATCCCACTCCGTTATCATAACTTTTACTCCGGCTTTTGAAAATGCCTCTATGCTCTTTTCAAACTCGGCAATATCGGGGTGCTGCATGCCCATATGCCCCTGCATTCCAACTGCATCTATGCGTATGCGCTTCTTTTTTAGATTTTTTATGAGGCGCACAACGCCCTCGCGCTTGCCCTTGTCGGCCATTCCGTAGTCGTTGTAATAGAGCTCCGCTTTGGGATCGGCCTCGTGCGCGTACTGGAAGGCGAGTTCTATAAATTCCTCGCCCAAAATCTCGTAAAACTTGCTCTTTCTAAAAGAGCCGTCGCCCTCTATTGCCTCGTTTACGACATCCCAGCCTTTTACCAAACCCTTGTAGCGGCCGACTATCGTCTGAATGTGCTTTTTCATTCTGGCCTTTAGGACTTCGGGCTCAACATTGTTTCCGTCCTCATCGGTGCAAAACCACTGCGGCAGCTGCGAGTGCCATATGAGAGTGTGCCCGACTATGAACATCTTATTTTCTAAGCCAAACTTTACGAAAGCATCTGCCGCCGCAAAGTTAAACTCTCCCTCCCGCGGCTGCATGGGTTCGGGCTTCATTGTGTTCTCCGCCACAATAGAGTTGAAGTGCTTTTTTATAAGGGCGGTCTTTTCCGGAAAATGCCCGGCAACCTGCGCGTCGGTAATGGCAACCCCCACTAGAAACTTCCCCTTTGCCGCATCCTTTAAGCCGACCTCGCGCCCGCACTGTCCGAAAGCTTCAAAGGCGAGCAATAGCGACACAGCTAGGCAAAGTGTCTTAACAATTTTTAATCTCATAATTTTTTATTCCTCCTTAATTTCGCGCCTGCGCGCAAGTTCGTTTTGTATTTCTATATTAAACTTTTTACTTATAGGATAAAAGAACAATGCCGCCACCCCTACAAAGAAAGTGAAGGCCGGTATTAAACTAGAAGCCAAGACAATCCCGCTTACGGTATCGGCAGACTGCCGCACTCCCCCTCCCGAAACATAGCCGAACGACGACAATACAAAGCCCAATATTGCGCCTCCCAAACCCAGGCCAGCCTTTAGCGCAAAGACAATTCCCGCAAAAACAAAACCCGTTGCGCGCCTCCCATTTACATACTCGGAGTGGTCCGCCACATCTGCAATCATTGCCCACAGAAGCGGAACAGTTGGAGCGTAAGCTAAACTCTTTAATGCATTTAATACGAAGACAGCTTCTACGTCTTTTGGGCTAGGCAGGTAAAAGCAGGCCGTAAATATCGCCGTTAGCGAAAGACAAACTATATAGACGTTTTTCTTTCCGAAATGATTTGCCAAGAATACGGATAAAAAGACAACTCCAATAAATTGCACAATCGCCCCCAACATATTAAACATGCTAAAGCCGACAGCATAGGCCTGGTCTGAATTGTTAACAATTAAGCCAAATGAATTTAATATTGAGTAATACCAGCGCCCGGCATCTACGTCGGCAAGGCCTAGTGATGTTAAAAATCCATACAGTGCCGCCGAATCTATATAATCCTGGAAATAGTAGTTCATAGCGCTGCCCCACATGGCAAGCGTTATAAATACGAATATCGTCAGAACAAACATTGCCCTCCAAGACACATCGCCAAAGACGTCTTTTACGTCCTGCAAGATATTGCTCTTTTGATTTGCCGGCGGAAATATTCTCTCCTTTGTGGAAAAAAACGTAATTACAAGAAATACGACTGCAACTGTAGCAAAGATTGAAATCGTGTAAAACCACCCCTGAGAGGCGTCGCCCTGCGGCCCAGAAAACTTGTTTACAAGCGGCAGTGTAAGCCCTTGTACTACAAACTGAGCTATGGTTGCCGCGACAAATCTTAGAGACGTTATGGAATTTCGCTCTTTTATGTCTCCCGTCATGACTCCACCAAGCGATGCGTATGGCGTGTTGTTAAAGGAGTACATGGTCATCAAGAGTATGTAGGATATCGTCGCGTACAAGGCGAGCAAAGCCTTGCTCTCTATACCGGGATTATAGAAGGCAAGCACATAAAATACGCCAAAAGGCAAGGCGGTCCACAAAACCCACGGTCGGTACTTGCCCCAACGAGTCTTTGTGCGATCGCTCAATACGCCAACAACGGGATCTATGAAGGCGTCGGCAATTCGAGCTATCAAGAGCACGCTTCCGGCTATCGCCCCCTCCAGACCAAAGACATCTGTGTAGAATTTAGTCTGGTAAATCATCATCATCTGAAATACCAGATTCGCCGAGCAATCTCCCAAGCTGTAACCAAGCTTTTCTAGCAGCGGCACCCTTTGACTTTCACTTTTTGCCTGCATCTTTATTTGCTTTTTATTACGAATCCGCCATCTCGCTTAAGCGGAATTTCAATAAACCCGTTTAGTGGCACTCTGATATCGCTCTTTAGCGGGCTGCGATCATCGGCGTCTGCGTATAGCGACACTTTCTTACCCTTTAACATGGGCAAATTCAATTTAACTTTCGACATCTCTGCATCTGCACTTACGCCTGCCACATACCAAGTTGAACCGTGCCTGCGCGCCAAAACACAGTACTTGCCCGGATAACCGTCTATAAACACAGTATCGTCCCAAGTTGTGGGAACTCCCTTTAGAAAATCCATACATATTTGAGGAGCGTCCTCCAAATTGTTGGGAGTTATGGCAAAGGCCTGTATCGGATTTTGGAATAGCACCGATATTGCAAGCTCTGCAACGTCGCTTGTCTTGCGTATTGAACCGCCGTCATTGCCCCTGTTAAAACGCTTGTTCATAAAAGTTCCGCCAAACTCCATGGAGCCCGTCGTATTCCTTATAAATGGGTGAATGCTTGCAAAGTAGCTCATATTATCGCAGGCCCACTGTCCGAAAATAAGGGCTTCTGAGGCAATAACAGCTTCGCTTCCAACGTAGTTGGGATACATTCTCTCCCATCCGCGCGGCATTGTTGTGCCGTGGAAAAACACCATTAGCCCATAGTCGTCGGCATCGCTTAAAATCTGCTCGTAAAGACGCATAGTCTCCTGCTTGTCTCCGCCGAAGAAATCGACTTTTATACCCTTTACGTTGGCGTCCTTAAGCCACTTCATCTCGCGCTTGCGTATTATGGAATTGTCCATCTTATTTACAGTTTGCGCGATATCGTTCCAATAGCCGCTGGAGCTGTACCACAAAAGAACATCTACATTTTTTGAATTTGCGTACTTTATAAGCTCGCGCATCTTTTCATAACCTATGTTGACGTCCCAAGCTGCATCTATGAGGATATATTCAAACCCCATTTCAGAAGCCAAATCTATGAACTTAACTTGATCGTTCCAATTCATGCTGGGATCCTGCCAGACAATCCAACTCCAAGTACTTCTGCCAAACTTGTATTTTTGCTTTGAGTCGTATAGAGGTTTTACAAGATCCCAAGCGATGGTAGTTTCCACAATTGGCTTTAGGCTATCGCCAACGGTTATCGTGCGCCAAGGAGTGTAACCCGGAAGTGAAAATCCCGGCTCTACGTTGCCGTTGCCGTTATTTTCAGCAGGATTTGGCAGAGCCATTTTGTAGATTTTATTCTCGTCTGCGTCCGAGAGTTTTCCGGCGCAATAATTGCTGTCAACTCCGGTTTCGGAAAGTAAGACCCATGTCGAGGAATCGACTTTAAAAAGCGCCGGCAAAATCCAACCGTTTCTCGCATCGGAAACTCTGCCTAGCTCGCCCTCAAAATGGTACGGAGACTCATAGCTTGGCGTGGTGCGCTTCCAGCCGGTCATGGGCGGCATCTGCGGACTCATAAAGGTCTTTGTACCCTGCGGAAACTTAAAACCGCTATTTTCCGACATTACCCGCGCACAAGCAGTCTCGCCCTGCTTGGGAATGAAATATCTAAATGCAACATTATTGTTTGAAACCCTAAATATCGCGTCGAATTCGCCTTTTTTGCCTGCGGCAAAATTTATCCTCAGTTCTTTTGCCTCGTACTTAATTTTGGATTTTTTAATTTTGCTTTGGCTGTAATTTTCGCGAACATCGCCAACTTTGCTTGATTTTATCGAAAGATCGCTCTGGAAGTCCCCGCAATCCAATAGCAGCCCCAAAGGAGAGTTTTCAATTACCTTTTTATTTTTAAATTCGACGCTGTAAGTTGCAACTCCCCCATCGTCGCTTACCTCCACTTTCAAGAGCCCGTCGGGGCTCTTGACTGAAGCGATTTTTGCCGCGCAAAAATGCGCCGCAAAAATAAAAATCGAAACTCTAACCACCAATCTTTTAATATATTTCATATCCATAACTTGACAAAACTGAATTTAATATTAACGCGGCCCCCTGTTTGTGAGAACTAGTACGTCTGACATAGACGACATAGCCCCGTCATTTTTGCGCTTAGATGGGTTAAAAGCCGCAAATACCGGAACCTTGACCGCATCCTTTTGATTAAACACAATTACAAGCACGCGCTCGTAAGACCAAAACGAGTAAGATTTCTGCTCTATAAAAGACGGCGATTTCGGATCCTTCAAATTGAAAAACTTGACCTTTCCAACCCTGCTCGAGCGTTTTTCGGACGGAGCTAGCGGAAGAGTCCTGCTAGAAAATACATTCATAGAATAGAGCCTTCCGCCGAGTTGTATGCCCACCCTGTAAGGGCTCAAGTTTACGACGCTGAGAGAGGGAATGGGCATGGCCTCCAAAGATACGTCTATGCAAGCTGCCAGAAGCTTTCCGCTTCTATTTTTTCCAAAAGCCAAATACACATCAGAACTTGAATTTGTATTAACACTTATCACCGGAACGTATAGTGCGTATCCCTCTTTAGGTTTTTCAAGCTCTTTTCTAGTGTAAAATGTTATTTCATCTTTTTTTGCAACTGAATACAACTGGCTAAAGCTGCGCGGGCGCATCTCGACGGGCGCAAAAATATCGCCCTTTGCTACATATAATTTTCTATTTTCAGAATCTAGCGATATAAGCCTAAATGACATGTCCGATTCGCCGGGGTTTGCCCATGTGTAGTTTGCAGGCGCATCCTTACCTACAATTTCCTCCGCCGCCGCGCACTCGAATGCGAACATTAAAACCATACAGCCTAGAAGTACTTTTTTTAGAGACTTTAACATACTTGAGTGACTTTCAAAAAATTTGTGTTAACCGTCGAAAGCCTCGAGCCCAAACTGCAAGACTTTCATTTTTTCAATAGTCTATAAACTTTGCATTTAAAATTTAAAGCCACTTGTAGTATTACAGTAACAAGCCCTTGAATTTATATAAATACAAAGCTTGGCAAAAAATTTTATTAAGAAGTAAAAAGCCAAATTACTGTCATATAAGTTTGGGGCTGACTTGGTGCGGGATTCTTTCTATAAGGGAATCAATTATTAACCTTATTTCCCAAAATGAACACTCCAAACTTTAAAGAAAAGCGGAAGGCCTTCGCCCTAGTTTTAGCAATAGGAGCGATGGCCTTTATGGTCTTGCTGACCCTCACCCTGTCCGCTATTGTGTCGTCAAAGTTGCGCCTTATGAACGCGCAAAAAGACGCGCACGCCGCCCGCACCAACGCAATACTTGGTATGAGTGTAGCCATATCAGAACTTCAAAAGACCCTTGGTAGGGACAATGCAATAAGCTTTCCGGCATCGGTCTTTGATACGGAGCCCACAACGCCAAATGTAGACGGAGTGATGTCGCCCTACTACGTGGGGGCGCTTAAGCTGGAAAATGAAAATACGGATATAAGCGCCAAAGATCTGCAGGATGAAAGGTTGGCAATCGTCGAAAAGATAAGAGCAGGCGGCAGCGATGAGAATGTTTCGTGGCTTGTATCCAGCCAAAGGAGAATGACAAATCCACTAGTTCAAAGCATAGAGGAGCTAAATAGTGAAACGGTTAACCTATCTGAATTTAAGACAATAACACAATATCCAGATTCCTTTGGCGGACAGGTAAACAAGAGCCAAAATGGTCAGACCGTTACAATAAAAGCCGGCAAAGTTACTCTAGGTAATTCTTCAAATTCGCCCACAGAAGGAGCCTACGCATGGTACGTTAGCGACGAGAGCATGAAGGCAAAGTTAAACATCTATCGCCCGGAAGAATACCTAGATAAAAATGGAAACATTCAAAATACCGAAGACCCAAGAAAATTTGCGGCCCCGTCCGACACCCGCCTGCCGCAATCAGTAAACGTGTCTTTCATAGATGAGCTTGTGCCATTTAGCCTGAACGCGTTTTTGTCTGATTACCAAGAGGAAAACGCTAAAACTATGCAAAAGCTATCCGGAATGGAAGAGTTGCCCCTGATTGACTCCTCCCTGAGCGAATGGGCAAAAGAAAACAAAAACGACTTTACGCTAAACTCGGTTGGTCTTCCCGTCGATGTCACTCAAGGAAGGCTTAAGGAGGACTTGACAGCCTACTTGGACGGAGATTACGGCCTCGACGACGGAGAAGTGATTGTCAGAGGCAACAAGGAAAAATCGGATTCAGAGTACAAGGGCCCGGACTTGGGGCTTAAAGATTACGACGAATACTTGCCGCGCTTTGGGCACCTTAAGGATTTCACTCAGATAGCCCTTAATAAAAACGGTTTTACCGCCGCTGTAAAAGCTGAACCTGCAAATTTAAAAAGCTCAAATCCGAAGCACGGGATATCCCCCATAATAAGTAGGGCAGAATTTATATTTTTACCGGTTTACACCAGTGCTAGCAGCGAAGGCCTGTGGGATTTAAGCGGCAGAATAAATGTATCTCTTGCGATATATCTGAGAATTTGGATTTGGAATCCGCACAATGTTGCACTCGATACCAGCGACTACAAAATACAACTCTACGCGCCATTTATATTTAAGATGTTCGATAGGGAAGCCGGCGAAAATAACAGCGCATTCAACGCCTACACCCGTTGGCGCAAATACAATGTAAACGAAGACGGCGTGGAAGTGTTGGACGAGGCTTGGAGAGAGAAAGTGACCTACCAATCCGAAGCCACAAGCGGGCGCTTCAGCGATTTTCTAGATGCCAAGGCCGATAACGGCGCCCCCGTGCTAAACTTCCAAGTCCGGGGTCTGAAGCTTCTTCCTGGCGAGTGCGTTGAGCTAACTAGATCGGAATCGGCAACGACCGATGACACGGGTATGGCTCTATACAAAGATACGGATATTTCAAGCTTAAGTGGAAACGACAATCTGCTTGAAGTTGGAATGTCTGTCACAGCTAGCGGCGAAAATGAAATAGACCAATGTTCAATAAATGCCCACAAGGCTTTTAGAATAAGAATGAAAAAGGGCAATAGCGAACTTCAGATGATACCGAGGAACGTGCCGGAAGAACTCAAGCTGGCAACCTACGATAAATCAAACGGCTACCTTACTTTGACAAATGAGACCGGCAAGTACATAATGCGCCCTGTTTCGCAAATTGCAGAGGAAAACTTCCCGGAAGTCACTCTAATAAGCAGACCCTACCTTCACGCGAACTTCTACACTTGGTGCGGCTACAACAACAATATGGTAAAAAGCGGCACGGTAAGTTCGCGCATAGGTTACGAGATTTATTCAAATTCCAATGAGCGCTTGTTTGTAAACGATTTAACCGAGTGGGATAGCCAGACGAGTATAAACACTTCAAACAACAAAAACTGCTACAGGTATTTGTGGGGCTCAACCTACTTTGTATCAGATAGGCTAAACTTAGACTACGCCAGAGCTAGCGAAGCGGCCAGAAACGCCGCCGTATTTGATACTAACTTTGAATCTATGCTAGTTAACAGCGCAGAGACTCTCGAAGACACGGCTTTATTTGACACGGAAATACGCAACAACAACTACCAAGTTGCCTTTAGGGGCAAAGGTTTTAATGAGACGCCCTATTACATGGTAAATCAAGCTGCCTACTGGAGTTGGCACACCGGAGTTGCTATTCAAGTTTTTGGATTCAGAATACTTGAAGTCGGCAACCTTTCAAATCCGATTTTCCTCGGTGGGAATTTGCGAGCAAGCTCTGTTATAGACGGCAACATAAGTTCCTCCAACGTTCTCAGGCGCTCTACCGAAAACTACAGCATCGCGCCAAAATTTAGCGCCTCAAACTCAATTATGCACACATTTATGGGCGGTACCGTAGCCTGGACAAATACGCTCGGCTCTTACACATGGGATAACGGACAAATAATGAAAGATTCGCTAATAGAATCCGGCGACAAGTTGATACAGGCCTACGCCAGCGAAAACGACGGTCGCCGCTTCGGACACCCCATGTTCTTAAGCGGAGAGGGCACCTACTCGTACGAATACCAAGCCTGCGCGCTATTCGATTATCCGCGCACTAGCGACGACATAATGTCGCTCGGAAACTTTGTGCATGCAAACCTATCCTTCTTCCACGGGCAACCCACTTACGCCTTTGCGGAATCTTACGCCTCTCCGTACATAGACAGAGATAAAATTGTTGAGGACTCTCAAATATATAGGAATGCGAATATAGACATCTCCTACATACTGAATGCTTCTATGTGGGATAGATTCTACATTAGTACCCTTCCAAAGTCCGCATCAAAAGACCTGGGAGTTGGAGTGCGCCTCTCCAATACCCGCCACTTTGTAAAGACTATGCCGGAGGAAACATCTAAAATTGTAGGCTCCGACGACGCATTTAAAAATTCGGCGGCCTATATTGGGATAGACGGAGCTTTCAACGTAAACTCAACTTCCTACGAAGCCTGGCGAGCCTTCCTCGGCGGAATGCTAGGAACAGTAAAAAACACTCTGACAGGCGAACAGATAAACGAGAAGCAGCAGAGCATAAACGAGGGCTCAGAACTCGCTATGCCAAACCCGGGTTCGCTAAATCCCATAGCAACTCCGGCCGACGACGACAAAGCCTCGGGGCTCTACCTGTCTTACAAAGATATGATGGTGGGCAGGACTATAACAGAGGCTGAAATTGACGAGCTTGCCCGCGAAGTTGTGGCCGAGGTAAAGCGCCGCGCCCCCTTCTTCTCGCTAGCCGACTTTGTCAATAGAAGGCTCTACAGCTATGGAGATATTGAAGATTTGGATATGAACTACCAAAGCTTAATGGGCACTCTTGCAGCCGCAATACACAGGTCTATGCAAGACACCAATAGGCCAAAAAACTTCTTTAACGATCAGAGTTTAGATATAAATATGGCTAGGGCTTCAACCCCAGAGAGCACCAATATAAACGATACAGACGAAAATGAGTCTCACTCGCAGACGCTGTCGGTTGTAACGGCGCTAAATAACAATATGCAAGGGGGAATGAGCAAGGATTTGGGCGAGCATGTCAAGTCCAATGCCATTCAGTACAAGGAGGCAGCTCTGGGAGGCCCCATAGACGGCGACATATGGAATTGGAGAATTGCCGGTTCCAGGGGGCTTTTGAATCAAGCCGACATACTTTCAATGATAGGACCTGTGATAACGGTTCGCGGCGATACATTCACAATTAGAGCATACGGCGAATGCAAAAACAAAATGACCGGAGCCGTATCAAAGGCCTACTGCGAGGCTGTAGTGCAGCGCTCGTCAGATCCCGTTGAACCCACGGACGATATAGTAGCTCCGGAATCCGCGTTTGGCAGGCGCTTCAACATAGTATCTTTTAGGTGGTTAACTCCGGCAGAGTTGTAGTAAGCAGTTAGGTAAGCGGGGCGCAGGCTTAAAGCCTGCGCCTTTTTTATAGTGGCTGGAAATAGATCTTAGAAATGGCTTGCGACTCTTAAAAATCAGCCAAAGTTTAATCTTTATTTAAGATGCCAAACTATTTGCGATATCCAAAATATTCAAAATTTGATTGCCCCGACTGCTGTGAGGGTATCATATTTGCATCAAAGCTAAAGGCAAATGAAGATTTTATTTAAACTAAGTTCTATACTATCAAGTCAAACTGCAATATTTGTAACGCTCGCTGCGGTACTTGCATACGCAAAGCCGGAAGCCTTTGAATGGGTAAAGGGCGATACTCAAGCTGGAATCCTTGGCTTGATAATGCTTACGATGGGTATGACACTCTCGGCAGCCGATTTTAAAATTCTCTTGGAAAAGCCCTTTTATATTTTAATCGGAGCAATTGCCCAGTACACGCTAATGCCTATAGGTGCGCTTTTAATAGTCCAACTATTCGGACTTCCAAAGGCCATAGCGGCGGGACTTCTGCTTGTTGGCTGCTGCCCCGGCGGAGTTTCAAGCAATATAATGAGCTTTCTTGCAAAGGGCGATTTGGCCTACAGCGTAGGTATGACTAGCGTAAGCACTCTGCTATCGCCGCTAGTTACGCCCGCTTTGATGCTTCTTTTAAGCGGAGAAATTGTAGAAATAGACGCCGCTTCAATGTTTAAGAGCATACTTATCGTTACCTTGATTCCCGTCTGTGCGGGAATGCTTTTTAACTTCATTTTTTCAAGGTTTAAGTTTTACAAGAGTTTAATAAAACTTATGCCGGCCTTAAGCGTAATATCCCTGGCTCTCATCGTAGGCGGAGTTACTGCCTATCAGGGCGCGTACTTTTTTAAATCCGGGCTTTTAATTTTTTGCGCCATAGCCCTGCACAACGCGCTGGGCTACGCCGGAGGCTATGCTGTTGCAAAATTCTTTAAGATGCGCAAAGACAAGTGCAGGACGCTCTCAATAGAAGTTGGCTGCCAAAATGCGGGGCTTGCTACAAACCTTGCAAGTGCGCACTTTCCAACCCTTCCGGAAGCCGCGCTCGCAAGCGCCGTAGCCTGCGTATACCACAGCCTAAGCGGAACGATACTGGCAAACGCCTTCGCTTTTTCAGACAAAATTAAATCGCGGCGCAAGAACAGTCTCTATGGCACCGAGCTCAACTTAGAAGCAGAACAAGAGAACCCGCGACAATGAGAGCCCCGCCCAAGACCGTCTTAAAAGTGAGCGGCTCACCGAGTATCACGAAGGAAAGAATCATAGTAAGCACTACGCTAAGTTTATCAACTGGAGCTACCTTTGAGGCCTCGCCAAGCTGCAAAGCCTTAAAGTAAAAAAGCCAAGACGCCCCTGTGGCAAGACCCGATAGCACTAAAAATAGGAGCGTGTGCGAGCTTATTTCCCTTATCTGCCGCACGCCCGCCGTCGCAAACACTATTCCCCAAGTTATAAATAAAATAACTAGGGTACGTATTGCAGTAGCGAGGTTGGAATCTATATCCCTAACCCCGATTTTTGCAAAAATTGCAGTAAGTGCCGCAAATAGCGCGGATAGTAACGCGTAGGTCTGCCACATAAAAATATGATAACTATTCTCATAGAAGTAAATATTGGAAATTTTTAAAGAAAAAAATCTAACTTTCTAGGGAAGGTAATTGTGTGAAGATTTTGCAATCACTAATATTTGTGTTGCTTAAGATTTGAAATTAAGGTTTAGTAAATCACTTTTAAGCAATACAGTAGCGCATATCTTAATATGAATAAGCTTCTCAGATTTTACGTCTATCTAAAACCCTCGCTAAAGCCACTGATAGCCGCGATTTTGTTTGGCGTGCTCTATGGTGCAAGCAGCGGCTTCGGCATGCCGGTAATAATAAAGGTGGTTTTAAGTAAAATTTTTGAGGATCAAGACAAGAATATTCAACACCCCGTTTATTACATACTTGGAATAGCGCTGCTGATACCGGCAGTGTTTGCAGTTAGAGCCGTAACGGGATACCTCAGCGGCTACCTAATGACCTTTAGTGCACTAGAAACTCTGAGGCGCTTGAAGCGAGAAATATTTACAAAAATTCAAAGCTACCCGATTGCCTTTTTTGAGAAGTTTACAAGCGGAGACCTCTTAACGCGCGTCACAAACGACACGGCCTCGGTTCAAGTAGTCCTATTGTCCTTTGCGTCTGAAATTTTCAGACAGCCCCTGCAGACGGTAGGCGCCGTATGTTACCTCATATACCTTTGCTTTACAAACGGCCAAATCACAATTTTATTTGTATTTTTTGCGGCGGTTCCCTTTTGCATACTGCCTGTGCAGCTTATACGCAAAAATATGAAACGCTACGCAAGAGAGGCGCAGAGCGGTTTGAGCGAGATGGCTCAGACCTTTAACGAAAATCTAGACGCCGTGCATGAAGTCCGCGTATTTGCGCTGCAGGATAAGCAAATAAAAAAATTCGACGAGCAAAATTTAAGTTTTAAAAATCTCTGCCTTAACATTGCGCGCTACGAACTTCTGCAACAGCCCTTCATGGAAGTTTTGGCGGCAGTTTTGGTGGCGGTAACCTTTGTTTACTCCTATTATGCAAAGATAGACTTTCCTACCTTTGCATCAATAGGCATTGCGCTTTATTTCACAATAGACCCCGTAAAGCGCATTATGCGCATGGCAAGCGACTTCTTCAAGACCCTGCCGCTTATGGAGCGCCTACTTGAAATAATAGACTATAAGACTACGGTTCCGGAATCCGAACATCCAGTTCCCCTCAAAAATGCTCGCGGCGATATCGTTTTTGAGAATGTCGATTTTGCCTACAAAGATAAGATAGTGTTGGAGCATGCGAATATACACATACCTGCTGGCACCAGCTGCGCGCTTGTCGGCGAAAGCGGAGCGGGCAAGAGCACCTTCGCAAAGCTCGCAATGCGCCTGTACGACCCCACTAGCGGCACTATAAAATTTGACGGGATAGACTTAAGAGATATTTCAAAGAAAGACTTTGTCGACAATCTGGGAAGCGTTCCGCAATACCCCGTGCTTTTTAATGACACTATTTTTAATAATATAGCCCTTGCAAAAGACGGAGCCACTGCGGAAGAGGTCTATGCCGCTGCAAAGGCGGCCTACGCGCACGACTTTATTATGGAGCTTGAAAACGGCTATGACACCATGGTGGGCGAGCGCGGCGACAGGCTATCCGGCGGGCAAAAGCAGCGCATAGCAATAGCGCGAATCTTTCTGAAAAATCCGCCCTTTATCGTGCTTGACGAAGCTACGTCGGCCCTCGATGTAAATAGCGAAGCCTTCATACAGCAAGCGATAGACAAGCTTATGCGCGACCGTACTATGCTCATTATCGCACACCGCTTTAGCACTATCAAAAACGTTCAAAAGATAATAGTCTTTGAAGCGGGAAGGATAATAGATTTTGGAACGCACGACGAACTTATGAAGCGCTGCGAAAATTACAAGCGCCTCTACATTCGCCAAATGGCAAAGATAGACAAATAGCCGAGCAAAATTCTCCAAAAAGAAATAGCCCGAGCAGAAGCGGGAGCATTTGCGCTCTAAGGCGCTAGCCCGCACCGAATACAGAGAGGGAGCCCGAATTTTTTTTAAATTTAAGCGCCTTTTAAGCTTTAAAAAACCGCAGCAAGCCGAGCAAGGAGCATTTTGCACCTGCGAGTAAATCTGCAAGGGCGTTTTTATCTGAGAGATGGCAAAGTTAAATTAGCCAGTTAAAGTCCGGCTACATTCGAACGTCTGCAAGCGCAATTGCGAAGCTAAAAATTCGTTTCTCCCAGTTTCGCAGGCGCGCTTTCCCAAAGGAAATATTAAACTAAAAAGCGCGTTTGCGCAAAAATCGCCAAGCAAGCGCGCCTCTGCTCAAATAGCTGAGGAATTTTTAAAATTGGCAGGCTTAAGCCCCCTTAAAATCGTCCGCCAAAGCCTCTAAATGGACTCGCGCACTCATTAAAAATCGACAAAAGCACACTCGTTAAGAAGCGACAAAAGCACTCGCAAAAAGGGCTTGCCGGCTGAAGCTACAATATCAAAGCGGCGGGCTGCTGCGGAGAATTTGAGTTAGCTTAAATCCGTCTTCTTCCAATGTATCTTGCGCTCATTTGCCAAGATTCTCACAAGAAAGCGCAGAAGCTCGCCAATCACTGCCGTCGCGTAGAGCTTTGCCATTAGGCCGCCGCCTTCATTCTTACTCAGGTGCCTAATTTCGGGTCTGTAAGAGCTTGCGGGCTCACCCGCAAATTTAAATAGGCGCACGAGCCACTCGGCGTAGTAAAACTTATAGATAAAGCGGTTGAAAAACTTGCCGCTTGAAAGGAGTATATTCTTAAAATAGAGGTTGCGCCCAAATATCTCGCTTTTAAAGGGCCCGTTGCCGCGGTGGTGCGAATCTTGCCCCGGGTGGTCGCGGTAAAAGAAGAAATTCTTGTCGCAAAAAATGACAGTCTTTCCTCCCGCCGAAGTATCTATCAGGATATTTGTGTCGCCAATTTTCCCATATAGGTTTGGCTTTCTATACTTTAGCAAGTCTCTCACTCTGTAAATTGCGCCGGAAAATGAGGCCCTGCCGTCGTAGAAGTAATAGGCGGCAAAGTCCGCCTGAGTGTCAAACACAAAGGCCTCGCGCGAGGGATTTTGCGCCATAAGGCGGCTTTGGTTTTCGCTTTTCACATAGCCGTAATGAGTTGATACAAGCGCAACGTCGCCGAGTTTTTCTATGGCGCGCGCCACAGCCTCTATATATTGCGGGTGCATTACATCGTCATCGTGCAACACCATCAGGTACTCGCAACTAGCGCCATCTGCGGCAGATTTAAAATTGCCGTCAAAACCTAAATTTTTTGGGTGACGAACGTAGTTTAACTCGCGCTCGGGGTGGGCTTTTTTAAAAGCCTCAATAACCTTTGGAGTGTCGTCGCTGCTTGCGTTATCGTAAACTGAAATTTTCAAATTCTTAACGCTTTGAGCACAAACGCCTTCCAGCGCCTCTCTGAGAAAGGCACATCGGTTGTAGGTTAGAATTGCTATTTCAATATCTTGGGGTGTCATAGTCTCGAAAGCCCGCCGCAAAATTCGAATTACAAACGAACACCCTTACGCTACTCGAATGTGGGCCAGGCGCAAGACTAATTTGCCTAGGCAAGCGGGTTGTGCTTTAATTTATGACTGTAATATTTGCGCTTAAGCTTTGAAACGATTCTCATAACCTCCCGAATTGGCTTTACATCAAAAATTCTGTAATGCTTCCAAGTTAGATTCTTTAAGAGATATTCCTCCTTAAACTCATCAATAGAAATATTCTTTATGCGCGACCATTCAAATAAGAAAATTCCGAAGCGCCACAGCAAAAATTTTGAGGTCAAACTGCCTCCCGCAAGCCTTTCGTAATGGGCGCATATATTTGCAAGCTCTCCTGGGAAAGGACCGGTCTTTAAGTCATTTGAATCCTGCATTGGCGACTGCCCCCAGCGCACGCAAGCTCCTAAGACAAAGGCGATTTCGCCCTCCATACATACGTCAAAAATAAAGCATATATCGTGGAGCTTTCCAAATTTCTCGGCGTGATATGACAATTTCTTATAAATATCAGTTCTATAAATATTCGAGCAAAATACGGGTCTATCCACGAGCAAATCTAGATAAACTCCCTTTACCTTGGGATAAATCCAGTATTTTTTATAAAGGATTGGCCAGTTGTAATTTGTCGGATTGAAAAGCCCTTCCAAATGCCCAGTTACCATTGCGAGATTGTTATGCTTAGAGAATATGCGCATAGCAGTTTCTATGTATTCGGGATGTATGGCATCATCATCGTGAAAAATTGCAGTGTACTCATTTCCAGCCACCTCTTGGGAGTGTTTAAAATTTCCGACATTTCCCAAATTTACAGGACTTGTAAGGAGCTCTATATTCCTGTCGGGATAAAGTCTCTTTATTTCCTCAACCACCTCAGATGTATTGTCTGTGCTGGCGTTGTTTAGCACTTTTATTTTAAATCCAACTGCCGTCTGCGTGCAAAGACTATCAAGCATAACACGCAGAGTTTTAGCTCTGTTGTAGGTTAAGACTAAAACGTCTAAATTTTCGCAAGAAAAACGCATATATTATGTATTGTTTTTTAAGTTTCTAATAGCGTCGTAAAACTTTTTCATTCCTACTTCGTACGGAGTAAAGGAATAGCCGCCCAATACCGCTAAAAGTTCGGAATTGTCGCCAGTGTACTCCAGATTCATTCCGCCGCGCTTAAAAACTATGTCCGAACTGTAATCGGAAAAATCATTTACAATTTTAGCCAAAGTTTTAGTTTCCACGCTTTCTGTAGGTGTTAAATTTAAAAACTTTTTATCTGGGAAGTTTTTAAGTAGTTTGGCAACAATGTCGCACAAGTCGTCTATGTAAATAAAGTCGTAAACGACGTTCTGATTCATCATCATAGGGCCTCTGTTTAAATTGTCATTTACTATGCAGCTTGTAACGCGCGTTGGATTTTCCCAAAGACCGTAAATTCCAAATATGCGTAGGTTTAAAATGTGCTCGGATTTCTCAATTTCTTTTGAGATGCAATACTTTGAATAGCCGTAGGCGTCTTTTGGAACACTCAGTCCGAAATCGCTCTCTTTAACTTTGCAAAGTGCGCGGGATTTGTCGTACTCAGCCCCAGAACCAAACACAATCATTGGACACTTTGAACAGGCGTACTTTGAGAGATTTTTAAACATTTCGATATTCGGAAGCGCAACATGCTCCAATGTAGCTTCCGGAGTGATACGCACACCGAGAGCCGCCGAATGTATTATGAAATCGACCTTATTTTCCGCAAAAAACGAATCGACGCTAGCGCTATCCAGCAAATTCAATTCTGAACTGCGCGGCGACAAAAGCTCGTGCTTTCTTCCAAGAAATGCCTTTAGATGGCGACCTATAAAACCGCCGCTTCCGCTTAAAAAAATTTTCATAAAAAGGCGTCTATCTGCTCTTTTAAGTTCCCAAGGCCCAAGTGGTTCTTTATGTACCTCTGGCTGCCCACACAGTGCGAAAATTCGTCGCGCACGGCTATGGGCAAAATCTTTGCCGCCTTGCCGCTTTTTGCCACGACTTCCGATATGGCGAAAAATAGACCGCCTATAATGTTGTGTTCCTCAACGCTTACAATCGGAATTTTTCTATCAACTAAATCCAAGACCGCCGACTCGTCAAAGGGCTTTAAGGTGTGAGCGCTAAAAAGTGCGGGGCATGCGCCCTGTTTGCGATATTCCAAAGCCGTATTGTAGGCGTCTGCAAGCATACTTGAAGTTGCGATAATCGCAAAGTCTTCGCCTTCAAAAAGCTTGGATAGCTTGCCAAATTCAACCGAATTTTCAAAGCGCGGCTCGCCTCGTCTGCCCAAACGCATGTATAGCGGACCGCAGTGGTTTACACTGTACTTTGTGAGAGTCTCAACTTCGTTTACCCCACCCGGAGCCAAAACTGCCATGTTGGGAAGTGTGCGCATAATCGCAATATCGTCGAGCGCATGATGCGTAGCTCCCGCTGGCCCGTATGAAAACCCGGAGCCGACCCCGACAATTCTTACGTTTGTATTCATGTAAGCGCAATCCACTTTTATCTGTTCGTAGGGCCTCGAGGTCGCAAAGGGAACTGCCGTGTAAACGTAAGGAATCTTCCCGCGCAATGCCAAACCTGCCGCAATTCCTATTGCGTTTTGCTCGGCTATGCCAACGTTTATGTAGCGCTCCGGGAAGGCCTCCTCGAAAGGCTCCAATACGGAAAAACCAAAATCGGCGGTTAAAAGCCAGATTCTATCATCGCCCTTTGCCTCTTCCAGTAGTGTGCGCAAAAAAGTATCTCTCATAGCCTGTCCAACTCCTCCAAAGCCATAGCCAATTCATCGTCGTTTGGCGACTTATAGTGCCATTTAAGTTGACCTTGCATGTAAGAGACATCTTTGCCCTTAATCGTATCGGCAACAATCGCAAGAGAGGAATTGCTCCGCTTCTTTAGAGCGTTTTCAATTTCGTCCAAATTGTGGCCATCTATGCGGCGAGAGTCTAAACCGAAGTTGCCAAGAGTTTCCGTCAACTTGGAATAATCGGCAATGTCCTGAGAATAAGCGCAACCCTGCAACTTATTAAAATCAACTATCAGCGTTAAATTTTTAATTTTGCGCTTTCCGGCAAATATGATGCCCTCCCATACCGAGCCTTCATTCAATTCGCCATCGCCCATTATCACAAACACTCGATTCTGCGGGCTAGCAAGAGCCATTCCTATACCTATAGAAAGCCCGTGCCCCAGAGAACCCGATGAACAGTCTATCGCGGGCGACACCGTCAAATCTAGGTGCCCAGGCAAGATTCCGCCATCTATGTAGTAGCGCTTCAAATATTCGCTATCTAACATTCCAAATTCCGCAAGTACACTGTATAAAGCGGCGCTTGAATGCCCCTTTGAAAGTATCACCCTGTCGCGGTCTTCACTTGCAATGTTCGACTTTGAAATGTTCGCCACGCGCGAGTAAATTGTGTACAAAATATCCACTACCGACAGCGCCGCCCCCACGTGCGACGAGTGCGAATAGTGCACCATCTTCAAAATATTCTTCTTTATATTGCGAAGCGCCGCTTCCATTTTATCTCCTTGCCTCAACAAAAGCACGAATTGTTGAAACCGTCCTTTCAACATCGCACTGCTCCAAGTTTTGGGCGCAACCTACCCAGAAGGTATTGTTCATAATGAAATCCGTATTGGGCAACATCGCATAGTCGCTCTCAGAGAGTTCCGAGGAGAGTTTCAAACCCGACGACGCAATTCTTAGAGGAATATCGTTTTCAACAAACATTGGCTGGCGCAAAATATTGCCAGCAAAAAGCTGGCGAGTGCCTATGCCGCTTTGTTCGAGATACTCAACAAGCTCCTGCTTTGTAAAGTTTGCCCCAGTTTTTACGGATATGAGGAATCCGAACCAAGACGGAGTTGAATCTTCGCAAATCTTGGGCAAGATTAAAGAATCCTGCATATCGGAAAGCCCGCCCATCAGACATTCCGCATTGCGCCTTCTAATTTCCAAAAATTCGTCGAGCTTCTTTAGCTGGGCGCAGGCTATTGCCGCCTGCCAATCCGTAATCTTTAAGTTGTAGCCTATGTGCGAATAGGTGTACTTATGGTCGTAGCCCTCGGGCAGATTGCCGAGCTTCATATTAAAGCGCCTGCGGCAAGTATCGTCGTGGCCGGGCTTGCACCAACAGTCGCGCCCCCAATCGCGAAACGACATTATTATCCTGTATAGCGTTGAATCGCTCGTAACAAGCGCCCCGCCCTCGCCCATTGTTATGTGGTGGGCAGGATAAAAACTGAAAGTGCCAATGTGCCCGTAGGTGCCGGCATACTTGCCCTTGTACTTTGCGCCCAAAGCATCGCAAGAATCCTCTATTAGCCACAAGTTGTGGCGCGTGCAAATTTCAAGAATCTTATCTAAGTCGTAGGTATTGCCTAGAGTATGCGCAAGGAATATGGCCTTTGTCTTGGGGCTTATTGCCTCCTCTATTTTTGAAATATCAATGTTATACGTGCCAACCTCCGCATCTACAAACACGGGAACTAAGCCATTCTGGATTATCGGATTTATAGTTGTAGGAAAGCCAGCCGCAACCGCAATCACTTCGTCGCCGCGCCTTAGAGCGCGCTCGCCCAACTTGTGCGAAGTTAGAGCAGTTAAGGCTAAGAGATTCGCGCTTGAACCCGAATTTGTACTGAGGGCAAAGCGAGCGCCCAACTTCTTGGCAAACTCGCGCTCAAACTCGTCATTAAATCTGCCCGCCGTAAGCCACATGTCCAAAGAGGCCTCTATCATATTGCAAAGCTCCTCTTTGCCGATTTTTTTGCCCGATGCAGGAACGTATTTTTTGGGAGCAGATTTACTTGATATAAAATCAAAATACTCCAAAGCGGCGTCTTTTACCTTTTGGCGTAAAAATTCGTCCATATTAGAATTGTCAAAACTTTCCATACCTATACAGCCCAAACTATATTTTTGTTTCTTGCCTTTGCAGTGAAATCGGCAATTTGCGCCTTCGTAAATTCAAATGCGTCAATCCCAGATTTCGAGTAAAAATTCCTATACCAATCGACCGTCATTGCCACAGCCTCCGCCGCGTCACATACGGGTTTAAAGCCTAGCTGCGACTTTGACTTTGAAATGTCCAGCATAAGCAGCTTTGCCTCGTGCAAATTGTCGCTCTTTAGAACTTTCATCTCTCCGCTGCCCCAGCTTTTAATTATCAAATCCACAAGCTCAGCCACCCTCAAAATCGACGTCTCTTCAGGGCCAAAATTAAAACCTTCCGAATACTTCTGCGGATTTTCAAGCAGAAGCTGAGCCAAGCGCAAATAGCCGGCCAATGGCTCTAGGACATGCTCCCAGGGCCTCACTGCGTCGGGGCTTCTAACTATTATAGCTTCGCCCTTTGAAAGTGCGCGTATGCAGTCGGGCACAATTCTATCAAGTGCCCAATCGCCCCCGCCTATCACATTGCCTGCCCGCGCCGATGCAAGGGCAAAAGACCCCTCACCCCCCAAAAATGACGCCCTGTAGGAGGCCGTAAGGATTTCCGAACAGGCCTTTGAGGACGAGTACATATCGTACCCACCAAAAGGATCGCTCTCTTTGTAGGCGTAGGAGACTTCCCTATTTTGATAGCATTTGTCGGTCGTAACATTCACAAATGCGCGCACAGACTTTTCCGCCCGAGCGGCCTCAAGCATATTCAAAGAGCCCATCACATTTGTGCGGTAGGTCTCGACGGGCTCGCGGTACGAAAGGCGAACAAGCGGTTGCGCCGCCATGTGAATAACAACTTCGGGCTTTGCTAAACTAAAAAATTTCGATAACTTTTCAGAGTCGCAAATATCGCCCACTTCCTGAGCCTCAACAAAATTTTCCACACCCAAGACATCGCTGAGCCGCGGCTCGGTATCGGGCTTTAGAGAGTATCCGTAAACTTTCGCACCCAGCAGTTTAAGCCACAAACTAAGCCACGCCCCCTTAAAGCCCAAATTGCCGCTTACGAGAACGCGCCTGCCCTTAAAAATACCGCCGAAAGCCCCTACCAGACCTTCCATTTCGCCTCTCCCTTATCCCACATTTCGTTTAAGTCTTTCTTGTCCTTGAGCATATCCATCGGGCGCCAGAACCCCGAGTGCACATAGGCGTTTAGCTGCCCTGCCGCAGAAAGCTTCT
>URYY01000015.1 GCA_900552245.1 uncultured Opitutales bacterium
CGGCAAGCTCTGCATTCCGGAAAGCGCAAATTCTAAAATTACGCTATCATTTTCAAAATTAGGCAAGTCGCAATCCGAATCAAAAGGCGAGCCGATAGCAAGCGAAAGTGACGGCAAGTCTGAATCGGGCAGTTTTGAGATTGTCCTACCGCAAGCTAAAACGGCAGATTCAAACTCGCTTTGGATTGCGATTTTTGGCGCATTTTTGGGAGGAATGATACTAAATTTGATGCCCTGCGTCTTTCCCGTAATAAGCCTCAAAGTTCTATCTTTTGCAAAAGATGCCGATAAATCGAGAAAATCCGCCATAAGAAACGCTCTCTATTACAGTTTGGGAATAATCCTAAGTTTTGTATTTCTGGCGATTTTGCTCTTGTGGCTAAAATCTGTGGGCAAGGAATTGGGCTGGGGCTTCCAGTTGCAAGAACCTATTTTTGTGGGCTTTTTAACCCTGCTTTTTACGGTCATGGCGCTCTCGCTTGCCGGCGTATTTGAAATCGGAGCCGGACTTGCAAACTTGGGCACAGCCGCCACAAAGAGTTCGGGCGCAAAGGCTGCCCTATTTTCGGGCGTGCTTGCAGTTGCAGTTGCAAGCCCCTGCACTGCCCCATTTATGGGCTCAGCTTTGGGCGTAGCTTTAGCAAGCTCGATATCGTGGTTTTCAACACTCTTAATCTTCGTATTCTTGGGAGTGGGAATGGCGCTGCCCTACGTTCTAATTTCAGCTATTCCACAGGCCGCAAAGCTTATGCCTAAGCCCGGAATGTGGATGGAGACTTTTAAGCAAATACTTTCCTTCCCGCTATTTGCAACCGCAATATGGCTAGTTTGGATTTTTACAAAGCAGTGCGGTGCCGATTCCATGGCGGAGCTTCTCTTGGCCGTTCTATCGATAGCATTTGCGCTCTGGATATTCGGCAAGTACTCGCCGCCTTACAACAAGCTAAAGTTTAGAATCTTTGCCTATGTAGGCTTGCTAGTCTTTGCGCTTCTTTCCGTCTTTCTCACTATAAACGCATCGAGCTTTGACAAGACCATAGGCGGCGAAGAGGTAGATCTAAACGATAATACATGGAGTTCGCAAAAGGTGGAAGCGCTGCGCAAAAAGGGCAAAATCGTCTTTGTAGATTTCACTGCATCTTGGTGCTTCACATGCCTTGCAAACAAAAAGGCAGCCCTAGACCTAAGCTCAACTCGCGAGATCTTTGAGAAGAATAACGTCGCATTTTTAGTTGCCGATTGGACCAATAGAAACGCCGCAATAGCGCGCGAGCTTGCAAAGTTCAATCGCTCGGGAGTTCCGCTAAACGTGGTTTACCCCGCGGACTTATCGCGAGAGCCCATAGTGCTGCCAACAATTTTAACGCCCGCAGCGATAGATGAAGCGATTGACAAAGCAAAACAATAGTGTAAGGTTTTAATAAAGATATGGAAATAGAGAAGCTAAATTTTTTAACTCCCGAAATAGCAAGAAATATAGCGAGGGAAGTATCGACCCCCTGCTACGTTTACAGCAAGGCAGCCCTCACGCGCCAAGCTAAAAAAGTCTTGGATTTTCCAAACGCCTTTGGGCTTACGCCGCGCTATGCGATGAAAGCCTCCTCAAACGCAGCTATATTAAAGCTTTTTGATTCGCTGGGGCTACACATAGACGCATCGAGCGCCTACGAAGTAAAGCGCGCAATGCTCGCTGGAATAGCTCCCGAAAAGATCTCGCTTTCAACCCAACAGATTCCGGGAAATATAGCAGAGCTTGTAAAACTCGGCGTAAAATTTAACGCCTGCTCCCTGCACCAGCTCGAAGTTTACGGCAAGGCAATGCCGAATACGGAACTTGGCGTTAGAATAAACCCGGGGCTAGGCTCCGGCGGAACAAACAGAACAAACGTTGGCGGCCCGGCATCGTCATTTGGAATATGGCACGAATACATTCCGCAAATCTTTGAAATAGCAAAGAAATACGGCTTAAAAATCATAAGAATACACACGCACATAGGCTCGGGTTCAGATCCGGCAGTCTGGCAGAAAGTCGCAAAAATGAGCCTCGATACGGTGGAAAAATTCCCGGACGTGCGCATACTCAATATGGGCGGCGGCTTTAAAGTTGGAAGAATGAGCTACGAGCCCTCTACAGACCTGCAAGTTGTTGGCAAGCCCGTGGCAGAGCTTGTTAGAGAATTTGCCGAGCGCACGGGCAGAAAGCTCCAATTTGAAATTGAGCCAGGAACCTTCCTATTGGCAAACTGCGCCTCGCTTCTTGCGACAGTCCAAGATATTTGCGACACGGGTGCGGGCGGCTATACCTTCCTAAAGCTAAATTCGGGAATGACTGAAGTTTTGCGGCCCTCCATATACGGCGCGCAACACCCGATAGTTGTGATTCCCGCAAAGGAAACTTCAGAGATAAAAGAGTACATAGTTTCGGGCCACTGCTGCGAAAGCGGAGATATTCTGACCCCCGCAAGCGGCGACCCCGAAGCGCTTTCGCCGCGCCTGCTTACTAAGGCCGAGATAGGGGACCTATGCGCGATAGAGGGTGCCGGAGCCTACTGCAGTGCGATGTCCACCAAAAACTACAACTCCTACCCCGAGGCCCCTGAAGTCATGCTCGAAGACGACGGCTCTTTTAAACTTATCAGAAAGCGCCAGAGCTTGGAGCAGATAATACAAAACGAAGTGTAACTGAAATGATTTCTTCAAGCACAAATATAAGAGTTCGCTTTGCCGAGACCGACGCTATGCGCGTTGCCTACCACGGCAATTACTTTGCTTGGTTTGAAGCCGCACGCATAGATATGCTCGATGCCATGGGCATGCCCTACCGCGAGCTTGATGCAATGGGGCTACACCTGCCCGTCTTGGAAGTGGGCGCAAAATACTTGCACTCTGCGCACTTTGACGACATTCTCACGATAAAGGCCTCGATAAAAGAGCGCCCCGGAGTGATAATAAAAATCGAGTATGAAGTTTTTTGCGGCGAAAAGAAGCTCTGCGAGGCCTTTTCAAAGCACGCATTTGTAAATGAAAAGGGAGTTCCCATAAAGCCGCCCGCCGATTTTTTAAGAAAGCTGCGGGAGCTTTTCGACAAAAATGAATAGGCTTATTCAAATTCTTCTGCTGGGCTTGCTTTGCTTCGGAATTTTCAAAGCTTGCGACATGCGGCTTTACAATCTCGAAAACAGGGCACTTCACGCGGACGAATCCGAGCAGTCTTTCACATTTGCAGGCCTTTATTTTAATGGAGATTACAAGTATAACGCAAACGGTCCACACGGGCCGGTTTTGTATTACTACCCGCTAAAGCTTGTGGATAAAAGCTTTGCAGATACGCTCGACACTCGCCTTCTAAGGCGCACACTGCTTCCGATTTTCCTTGCAACTTGCGCGCTCGTATTTTTTGCGATGCTAGCGCGAGCAAATTACGACGCAAGGGAATTGCTACTCAAGGCAAATCCCGCGCTCGGAAAGCTTGCGGGTGGTGTATTTGCGGCAATCTTCCTTGGGCTTTCAAGCCTATCGCAAATATATTCAAGCTACTTTATTCAAGAGCCCTTCTTTGCGCTATTTTCGCTTGCACTATGCTTTGCAAGTTTTGCCTTCATAAAGAGGCCGAGCCTGACCGCGGCGCTAATTGTAGGCCTCTGCGCGGGGCTGCTGCAAAGCGCAAAGGAAACTTCCATAATAGTATTTGCAGCGCTAGTTGGAGCGTGGATTTTATCGCTTTTAAATTTAAGGAATCCGGCTCCACAAATTAAGGCTATCTTTTCAAAGAAGTCTCTAAGTTTCGCCCTTGCGGCACTTGCGGGCTTTGCATTAATTTACTGCCTATTTTACTCTTCATTTTTCACAAACCCTGCGGGTATATTAGACGGGATAAAAAGCTACGCTCACTTCTTTGGCAAGTCCGTCTCCGAAGTGCACACAAAGGGCTTCGGCTACTACTTTGAGCTACTCGCGGGCTTGAGAAGCCAAGGGGCAATATTTGGAGAGAGCGCGATTTTTATACTCGCGATAGTCGGCACTATTTTAGCGTATCTGCGAAAAAATGACTTTATCAAATTTACAGCAGCCTTTGGCTGGCTAAACGTTCTTGCGCTGAGTTTCATAGGCTACAAGACGCCGTGGCTATTACTTGCCCCCATTACGGCGCTGGCGCTGCCTGCGGGATATGCAGTCTCTGCGGCGGTATTTTCACACATAGATTTAAAAAACAAAATTCTTGCCGCGACCTTAAAAGTTGGGCTTTTAATATTTGTGCTTGCCCTATTTAACCTGCAATACAAGGAGGCCAAAAACGCCTCCAGAAACTACGCAAGCGACCCAAGAAACCCATTCTTGTACGTTCACACACTCAAGAGTGAAGAGGGGCTTGTAAAGCGCATCTACGACTGCGCAAAAGTAAAGGGCGACAAATTTAAGGCCATATGCATTTCAAACAATTCCCCGTGGCCGCTGCCCTGGCAAACCTTAAAGTTGGACGCCGTCACATACGCAAAGGCGCTTCCGCAAAACTTTAACCCCGGCGACTTTGACATAGTTATTTACGATGCAAATTTTGATGCGCCCCTATCTCGCGCCTTCCCTGAAAAAGAGTGGATAAGCGAATTTTTCGGGCTGCGCGAAAATCTGCTTTTGCGGGTGCAAGTTAAAAGAGAGCTTTTCTACGAATCCATAAAATGAGGAAACCTTTATGAAGATAAAAAAAATTTTACTGGCGCTTGTCGCCGCCATGGCAGTTGTTCTGATTGCAGCCTACTTTGTTCTGACTAGTTCCGGATTTCAGACATCGCTTGTAAACAAGTACCTAAAAGATGCTTTCCCCGGCAGCGAGGTAGAGCTTGTAAAGATTACTCCCTCCAATTTGCGAATTGAAAATTTGAAAATAAAAAATGTAGCCCCTGGCAAGGACTTTAGCGCCGATAGCCTCGATAGCGAAATATCGCTATTTGGCCTGCTTTCAAGGCAAATAAGAGTAACAAATCCAAGCCTAAAAAATGCAGTCTTAAAGTTCAATAAGCTGCCAGATTATGCAGGGCAAAACTCCGAGCAAAGTGTAGCGGCAAGCAAAAGTGAAAGTGAAATTTCCAAGGCAAAGTCGGATTCAATCGCCGCAAGTTCCGGCTCCGATAAGCCCGCGCAAGAGGCAGTGGAACTTCCGAATTTTGACATAATAGTAAAAAATCTAAATGCGGAGCTACTCGTAATTTTGGAGGACGGTTCAAAAGTTGATTCCAAACTTAAGGTTGACACTTTCAGAACTAAAAACCTAATTAAGGCCTACGCCCTCGACGCCTCGCTTAATTGCGATTTCGACATAGTTGGCAAGGCAAAAGACAGCATTGCCCTGAGGGCGACTCTCGCCCCGGACGGAAATAGGCTATCGCTAAAGTCAAGCCTTGAAAAGGGCGAAAAAAAGCTCCTAAAACTCGATGCAAAACTCGACTCTGAATACTCAAATATAGACGGCAAAGTGCAACTTACCGCCGATTCGCGCGACTTTGAAAACATCTTAAAAAACACTCCATTTTTTGACGCAAACATATTCTGCGACATTCGCGCCTCAAGCGACCTAAAGGACGCCGGCTTAAACGGTAGCTTCAAGCTAAACGCGAAAAATTTGGACATCTTATCTGAAACTCTAAAGCCCATAAGCGATATATCCCTATCCGGCGAAGTATCAGCAAACAAAAGAGGCGACGAACTCTCTGTGGCAAATGCCCAAGTCTTAGGTTCGATAAACGGCTTGCAAGTTCTCAATTTAAAAAACACTAAGGCCTTCAAGATTAGTGCGAAAGATATATCAAACGTCCCGGACGGAGAGCTTTTGACACTGGATATCTTGAATGTGGACGATTCTTTAATAAATCCATTTTTGAAGGATATTACGCTTAAAAGTTCAAAAATATCTACGCAAATAATACTCACAAAAAGTGGGGATAAATTTGAAATAAAAACCTCAAAGCCCTTCAGCATACTAAGGGCAAGCGTATCGTCAAAAGATTCAGAATTTGTGAGAGATTTAAACCTGACGCTATCTGCTATTGCAAGTATCAACGATAAATCCGCAAGCGCCGATTTAAATTTAAGCTTAAAGCCGGAATCGGCCAAAGAGGGGCTGAGCGCCGAGTTAAAGCTTTCGCAATTCTTGTTTGCGGAAATGTCGGCAAAGGCCTCGCTCGAATTAAAGGGGCAAATAGCGGCCTTTCTGCCGA
Organism: uncultured Opitutales bacterium; assembly: GCA_900552245.1. GTDB lineage: Bacteria > Verrucomicrobiota > Verrucomicrobiia > Opitutales > Intestinicryptomonadaceae > Intestinicryptomonas. The sequence continues at coordinate 6,213 of URYY01000015.1, forward strand.
GCGACTTTAACAAGGGAGATATTCCGGAACTAGACGCATTAATAGAAATTTCTGCAAATAAAAAACTGCTTGAAATATCGCAGGCTAGAGTGGATCTGCTATCAAAGAATAACGCCAAGATTTTCGAACTGGGCGCAAGCGACAAAATCCTAATAGATATAAGCGAAAAGAAGCTCTTGTCGGAGAATCTTCAAATAAGGGCGATTGCGGAGAAATTTCCATTTGAAATCATCAAGCCCTACGCGAAGGGCGCCGATGCGGACCACCTGAATATTGATTTGACTGCAAAGGTTGCCGATAAGAACAGCGCAACTGCAAGTGCTAAAATCTCGCTTGTAAATTTATCGTTTAAAAATGCAGACGAACTTCTTGTGTCAGACTTAAACACAAGCGCGCTAATAGAGGCAAAACTCGACGGCAATAAAATTTCAGTTGAGCTTAAGGATTTTGAATTAAATGGGCAAAATGTTCCATTTGCAAAAATTGCGGCAACTGCGGAAGCCGACTTGCAAAGTAAAGAAATCTTAAAAAGCGCAAGCGCTAAAATTTCCGCAACACTCCCCGCGCTTTTAAGGCAGCCTGCGCTTGAAAAGTTCAACAATCTATCAAGCGGAATGGCGGAAGTTGAAGCCCAGTACAAGCCCGAATCGGCAGAGCTAAACCTCACCTTGCACAACATAGCTCCGCGTTTTTACGACCAGACACTTGCAAAGTTAGAGCTAAATACAAAAGTTAAACTCGATAATAATACGCCCAAAGTTATAGATTCCACTCTAAAAACCGGCGGAACAAGCGGCGCTACCGATGCCGACTTGACTGTGAAGTTAGGCGAAGTTATAGACCTTGCACTGAGCGCGCGCGAGATTTGCGCAGATGAATTTATAACGCTTGCAAAGGCCTTTACGAAGTCGGACAATCAACCGCAAAAGACGGTTCTTGAAGGCGAGAATCCAGAGGCAAAGAAAGAAATTTACAGGCCAAAGGCCGCGCGCGAAAGCTCGGCTGTTGCTGCCTCTACCCAAAGCTACACCCCCGATAAAAAGGCTCTGTGGGATTTCTCAAAATCGGTGAATTTGACCTGCGATATAGGTAAGATTTTGCTGGGCGGCAAAGACGTAGTAAACGCTCTAAAATTTGACTTATCGCTAAACCCAAGAGAATTAAAGTTAACTAAGTTGTCGGCAACAGCGTATGGGGCAAACATTGCGGCAATTTCAAAGCTAAGCTTTGCGGAAAATTCGGGTTATGAACTATCGGATACTACTTTTGATATGTCCGGTCTGGAAGTTGGGCAATTCCTAAAGCCGAATGAATCGGGAGACCGCATACTTGTCGGCAAATTCGACGCAAAAGCGAGTGTTAAGGCGCAATCGAGAAATCTCCAAACTCTGGCAAAAAACATTCAAGCCGAGGTGCAGTTAAGCTCGGATTCGGGCACGCTTACACTCCTAGATAAAAACTCGATTTCCGGCATAGGCACAAACATTGGCAGCATCGCGCTAAAGGCAACTGGCGATATACTTGGAGACAAGGTTAAGGGCTTGTCGGGGGCCGGAGATTTGCTCTCAATGTTGCAGACTCTCAACTACAGCAAAATCAATTTGAGTGCAAAGCGCGGCGAAGACCTCAATATTGAGCTTAGCGACTGCACGATAGAAACCGACGACTTCCTCATAAAAGCCAAGGGTAAACTTAGCTACGACGAATCCATAGAGTTTATGCAAAGCCAGATAGATGTGCCCGTAAATATCTACGCAAAGCGCGGCAACGTTGCAGAACTACTGAAGTCCTGCGGTTTTGTTGACGAAAATGAGACCATTAAGGGTTATTCAAACGGCCCGTCATTTAAGGTTTACGGCAAACTGGCCAGCCCGCAAAATAATTTGAGAGACGTAATATTGGAATCTGTAAAGGATTCGCTTGGCGATGCCGGAGACTCTGCATCGGAAGGTGTTAAAGAGGGAATTAACGCCCTCGGAGGCTTCCTAAAAAGTCTTAAGAAATTGTAAGTATGAAGAGAATTACGACAAAAACTTTCGTCCAAAAAAAAGGCCTTGAAAAGCTCGCGCTAGTCACGGCCTACGACGCGATTTTCGCAAAGATTGCGGACTCTGCCGGAGTTGACGCAATACTTGTAGGCGATTCCGTCGGCAATACATTTATGGGCTTTGAAAACACCCTGCCCGTAACTATGGACGACATGCTCCACCACGTATCTATGGTTGCCCGCGCAAAGCCCAGGGCGCTTGTCATAGCAGACGTTCCATTTGCGATTGCCCACTATTCTTTCGATACGCTACTAAGGGAGTGCGCAAAGTTTATCCAGGCGGGGGCCGACGCAATAAAATTGGAATCGGCAAAAAATCTAGGCGAGAAAATTTCGGGCCTTACAAATGCGGGAATTCCCGTCATGGGGCACATAGGCCTTATGCCGCAACAGCTCTTAAAGCTCGGCGCTTACAAGACATTTGGTAAGACTGCCGAAGAGCAAGCGGAACTCGTAAGGGGGGCAAAGGCACTTGAAGAAGCCGGCGCATTTGCCGTTGTAATAGAAAAGACCGCACCCGAGGCCGCAGCGCTTGTAACTAAGAGCATATCAATCCCGACAATAGGCATAGGCGCGGGCAAGGATTGCGACGGGCAGATTTTGGTATCGACCGACATCCTTGGGCTGGGCGACTGGATTCCTCCCTTTGCAAAAAAGTACTGCGAGCTTGCGGCAATTTCGCAAAAGGCCTTTGCCGACTACGTTGAAGAAGTCAGAGCTTCCAAGTTCCCGCAATAAAAAGTTCTATTAGTAAAAATGCAATGAAGCCTTACGTAATCAAAAAATCAACCATACACGGAAACGGAGTTTTCGCCGCCCGCGACATTAAGGAGGGCGAGCGCATAATAGAGTATCTCGGCGAAAAAATTACAAAAGAGGAGTCGAATAGGCGCGGCTTGGAGCAGGAGGAGAAATCGAAAAAGACGGGAGAAGGCGCAGTTTACATATTTGAGCTGGACGACGAATACGACATAGACGGAAATTTTGACTACAATGACGCGCGCTTCATAAACCACGCCTGCGAGACCAACTGCGAAGCCGAAAACATAGACGGCCACATCTGGATAGTGGCAACTTGCGACATTAAAAAGGGCGAGGAAATCCTCTATAACTACGGATATGCCCTAGAGCACTTTTTTGAACATCCCTGCCGCTGCGGCAAGCCGAATTGCGTCGGTTACATAGTGGCGGTTGAAGACAGGGTAAAGCTAAAAAAAATCCTAGCCCGCAAGCGCAAGAAGAAGTTTGCAAATAAAAAATAGCGGCATTGGGGAATTCGCTAAAGCCTTAAGTTGGCGGTAACTTTGCCTCTCTATCCACTCTGCTTTCAAATGAGAATTAGTCTTTGAGAGGCTCTGATTTCTTAGCTGCGACATTTTAGAAAAAAGCTTGGAATTGAGCCTTTTAAGAAGCTTAAATTTTAAAAGTCTAAAGACAAAAGCTCTGAGGAAACTAACTGCGATAGACGACAAGCTAAGCTGCCGAAAAATCTAATTAAATGCTTTTTTTTAAAGCAAACTAAGGCGGCAAAACCTAGAGCCTTTGCTAAGATCTAAAACTAAAACGCAAACCCGTGCGGCAAGACCTGCCAAGCGCGGGTTTGAGAAAAAAATCGATTAAAAGAAGCTTATTTGCAAATCGATTAAAAATCTATTTACTTTGCCATCGGCTTTGGCTGAGGAAGCGGCTTGCCGGCCTTTAGCATATCCTTAAATTTGCCCGCCAAAGTCAGGTAGTAATCCTCCGGCAAACCCTCGTAAGTGAGGAAGGGGCATTCGGCGCTCGAGGGCGGATTGTTCGAGCACTTAAATATTGCCGTCCCCTCGTCCACTTCGTCAAACATTGCAACGTATATGCACTTTGCGCCGCCTTCTACCGCCTGGCTTGCCATATTCCAAAAGAACTTTCCCTTTTCGCGAGCAATGTCGCCAAGCGGACTTCTCTTATTCATTAAATTGTGCCACGAAAAACCGGGGTAAATTACGGGCAGAAAGATTTTCCCCATATCGTCCGACAAAGCGACATCTCCGGAAACTTGGCTCTTGAAGTCGCGGCCGTTTACATCTCTGTGAACTCCATCTTCGCCCATTCTGAATCTGCCAACAAACCACGGGGAAATTACATCGGCATACTTCTTCAAAAACTCGTGAAAATCCTTATCTCGAACGCAATCGCCGTCCAAAGTTCGCCAATTTGTGGGAGCGCCAACCATTATCGAGCAGCCCCCGTAAACGGGGTCGTTTTTCAAAAACTCTATCGCCTTAATTATATCGGAACTCTTAGGCGAGTAGTGCCTGTCGGTAAGGCCTATACCCCAGAGAACTACAAGCGGTTTTTTGTCTAAGCAAAGGTAGGGCGAATTTTCGCCGCCTGTTATGTCGAGATTATCGACCAAGTACTTCCAATCCTCTATAATTGTGCGGGCGGCATTTTTTCTGGGCATTCCAGACAGATCGTACATAACGACAAATCCCACTTTGTTCGCCTTTGCTGCAGACTTTGCGTTCCTTAGGATTTCTATGTAGGAATCGCGCAAAACAGGATCGTTTATAAGCCCGAAGAATCGCTGGACAAAGGCGGCGTCTATGCCGTATTCGCGCATCCAGCGGAAGTGCACGTCAACCGTATCTTTATCGGCGGAGCTAAATACTTTTGCGACACTCCCGTCGGCGTTTTTAAAACCCGTATCGTAGAGTTTTTTGTATTCGCGAGTATCCGGCCAATAATCCACAGTGCAACTTTTCGGATTAAATCCGCGCGGGCCGTTCCAATGTACCCAAATATTTTTTCCGGACTCGTCGCCCGGGCATCTAAACCAAGCCTGATAGCCCGTCACAACCCTGTTTTCAAGGCCATCAAACATTGGCGTTTTTGAGTGCTTTGAGCCTCCCCAAAGCGACGAATTTAAACACACAAAGGCAAGTAAGCCGGCAATAATTCCCCTCACCATAGCGCGGCTTATTTTGCCACAGCTTAAAATTTCTTCAATGAAAGAATTAGCTAAACTAAGCTAATTTATAAGGGAAGATTAATCCTCACTCAAAGTTCTTCGGGCAATGATTGTAGAAGCAAAAGAAACCAAAGTGGATACAAGCACCCAAATAAAGAAATTTAAGTAGCCCACCCTCTCTGATATTAACCCCGAGAGCGCACCCGGCAAAACCAAGCCGAGCGCCATAAGCCCCGTGCATATTGCGTAAAAGGCGGTCTTATATTCGCCGTCGGAAACTCTTATAAGATACATCATATACCCCGCAAAGCCAAAGCCGTAGCCGAACTGCTCAAGGCAGAGTCCTGAGCCGACAAGCATAGCGCTCTGAGGCTTAAAATACGCAAGAAGCACATATATTAAATTCGGGATATTCATAAACAAAGCCATAGTTAGAAAGCTCGCCTTAAGTCCCCTTTTTGAGATGTAAATTCCGCCCAGTATGCCGCCCGTAAATAGCGCAACAACCGAAAAGCTCTGCAGCATTCCGAATTTCTCAAGCGAAAATCCCAGTCCGCCAAGTTCCCGCGGTGCTTTTAAAAATACCGGAACAATCTTTGAAAGTTGAGCCTCGGCAAAGCGGTAGAAGAGTATGTATATAAGAATCTGAAAAATCCCACACCTTGAAAAGAAGCCCAGAAAGCAGGCCTTGAAATCCGAATACAAAGCCCTTGCACTATCCACGCTTCGGCAATCGTCGCCCGACGGTTTCGGCAGCAAAAATTTAAGCGCAAAAAGGCTAAAGAGCGACAGAAGCATACATAGGAAAAACGCCACCGCCCAAGCTCTGTTTTGCTCAAGCCCCGCTCTAGCTGTCAAGACACCCACTACCCAGATAAGCCCCCCCTGCCCAAAGACCATTGCAATTCGATAAAATGAATTTCTTATACCTACAAAGAAGGCCTGGTTTTGCCTTGAAAGCGCAATCATGTAAAAGCCGTCGCTTGCTATGTCAAATGTTGCAGATGCAAAGCCCAAGAGCCAAAAGCCGATTATAGACAGCAATATCCAAGACTCGCAAAGCGGAGCTAGCGCAATTAGGAAAAACGATAGCGCAAAAGTCATTAAAAGCCCCAAAATCCACTTGCGCTTTGATGAAATTGAATCGACTATAGGGCTCCAAAATGGCTTTATGACCCAGGGCAGATAAAGCATGCTCGTAAGCGCCGCAACCGCCGCATCGCCAAGCCCCATACTCGAGTAAAAGACCACTGCCACAAGCGATACAAGAACATTCGGCAAGCCCTCCATAAAGTAAAGCAGGGCAAGCCAAAGCCAAGTCGCGCTGTTTTTATTTTGCATTTAGGGCAAATAAAAGCAGATGCAAAAAAGCACCGCAAGCTTATTAAAATAGAGTGAGAATCGAAAACACCAGTGTTGTAAATATCGCGACCAAAACCAGCACAAGCGCGCTCATAGCAGCCTGCCTATCGTTAACTTCCAGACACTTTGAAGTTCCGATTACATGGCTTGTAGCACCTATTGCAAGCCCGTATGCTATGTCGCTTTTTACACCGCAAAATTTTAACAGCGCATGCCCTATCGCACTTCCGAATAGCCCGCTTATAAAGACTCCGCAAACGGTAAAGCCCGCAATGCCGCCAGATATGTTTGAAATTTCTATGGCTACGGGAGTCGTCACGCATTTTGGAAGAAGCGACAAAATTATATCGCTATTTAATCCGAACATCGCTCCCAATATTAGCATGCTTGCTATGCTCACCGTGCTTGAACTAATAGTTGCAAGGGCAATCTCGGAGGCGTTTTCCCTAAGAAGATATGAAAATTGATAGAGCGGATACGCCAGAGCGACGGTTGCCGGACCAAGCAGCCATGTTGCGATATCCCCGCCCAGGGCGTAGTCCTCGTAAGTGAAGTTGCTAAGCTCAATTAGCGCGATTATCATAGCCGAAGCAATAATCACTGTGGGAATCGCCTTTAAGAAGCGAACGCGCGCAAAACGCCTGGAGATAAGGTACGCAAACACAGTCAGCGCAAGCATAAAAGCGCCCGTTAAAATTTCCGTTTTATACATTTTCGCCCCTTTCTTTGCGCTCCGATTCTTCGAGCCTTTTTAACCTGTAATCCTGAATTTTTTGAACCAAAACTCCGCTTGATACTAGAGTAATTACAGTGCTTACCATAACCGCCCCAAAAATTCCAAGGGCATTTGAAGATAGCATTTTCTTGTACGCCACCAAGCCTACCATTATCGGGACGAAGTAAAGCGGCATATGGTACAGCAAAGTTTTGCAAGCTTCCTCCACAAATCTAAGCGGCAATATGTTAAAGCTAAGCAGCAAAAATAAAATCAACATCGCAAGCAGTGCTCCCGGAAAGGGCAAGCCTACAAGCTTTACAAATAAATCGCAAAGCTCGTAGAGCGCGCACAATAAAGCAAAGCCCACGACTATTTCGAGATGTCTCTTTTTCATCTTCAAAATCAAAAATTGAAGCGTACCGACATACTCCGACAAATAAATTTGGCAACACTAATCTTTAGAATCCTCCCAGATTAGTTTGCCGTTTAGATATATATTTGTGCGCAAAATCCCGTCGTAGGGCTCTACCGAAAATAATATGATATCTACTTGCCGCGCAATGCCGCCCAAATTTGCCCCGCCCGTTGCAGACAAATTTTCAATTACGCAAACAACGCGCTCATCGTAAGCTCTGCGCGAGAAGCTTGAATCTGCGGAATTTGAAGCCTCCGAGACGCCGCAAGACAATGTAAATTCGCTATTTTCCGACTCCAAAAGCCCGCCCAATACCCTGCGCAAAACGCTCATATATTCGGCGTCACTTTCATAAATGCGCGGCGAATCCAAATTGCGCCCAAAAAATTTGCGGGAATCTAGCGAAGTAAAATCGCGGCTATTCTTAAGCTCGCTTAAAAGCTCGCGGACGAGCCCCACAGATTTACCCTCACTCTCAACCCAAGTAAAACCGCGCGTGCGCTCGTAGAAAAAGTAGCCCGCCGCAAATGAGAGCGCCAAGGCTGAAAAAAATGCAATATATAAAATTAGCTTCTTCATTTCAAATTGAGCTTCACATATTTTATGTGTCTGCGCTTATAAGTGTAAAGCGCGCGCAAGCTGCCGTCGCTTGCAAGAATTATGGAGGGGTATGAATATTCGCCGCTATCGTCGTCTTCAAAGACAAAGAGCTCCGAGTAACTCGTCAAATCGCGCGTTGCAATCAAACTCAACTTGCCGCGCTTCTTTTTTAGGTCGAAATTCCCGGCAAGCAAAATTCTGCCGTCCTCGAGCGATAGCGCATCTATGGCGGAATTTGGATTGGGGATTGCAGTTTTTTTTAAGTCGGACCAAGTCTTGCCTCCGTCCTCCGAAGTTGTGGCGTACAAAAAATCATTCCTAGTTCTGCATAGCGCCAGAAGCTTGCCGTCTTTTAACCTTATCAGAGCCGGCTGTATGGCACTTACTCCCGTTGAAAAAAAGAAGAAATTTCTAAAGTTTTTGCGAGGTAGCCCCTCGCTCCACTTTTTAAGGTCGGCCGACAATTTCTCAAATTTCACAAACCACGCTCCACGCGAAGTAAGCTCAACACTCGATGGACACAGCAACGAATCGTCAGGCAAAGCGATTGGCCTGCACTTTGTAGGCCCCAAATAGCCATGGGGCAATTCAACGGGCTCAGACCAAGTTTTACCAAAATCTTTTGAAAGGCAAAAAAGCCCACTCCAATGCCGAGGAGACTTTCCCTTTTTAAAAAAGAGCACTACATCTCTGCTTGGCAATTTACTAAGAATCGGATTCCAAAGCGGCAGCCGCTCTCCTGTTTCCATATCCAAGCCCTTCAAGATTTCCACCGGCCTAGACCAAGTAGAAGTACCTTTCAGTGAACTCAGCCAAATCGAAAAATCCGGGCACTTCTCGTAGCTTCCCCCCATAAATACCGCAAGGAAACTCCCCCTTGAAACCTCGCAAATATTTGCCGCATGAACGTTTCTAGGATAGTTGAAATCCCAAATGAAGGCGGAATCCTCAAGCTTTGCTTCCTCAGAGGCAAAGATAGATGCGCAAAGGCAAACTTGGAAAAACACTAAGCTTAGCAAGCAACGCATCTGCACTAAGAATCCGAAAACTTCCAATCTACCAAAGTTGCCTGCGGAGTCTTGCGCTTGTTCCACCTATTCCAGGAGAGGTGCATGGCAAAGTCTAGTTTGCGCCCAGTGGGCGGCGTTCTGTCTGCCATGCGCCAAGCAACCGCATTTATCCACCCACCCGTTACGAGCGGAAGCTGGAATCTGAAATTCTGCCCGCCTCCAAATATTTCAACGGGCTTTGCTAGCGTAATTTCCTTTAGCGCAAACACAGGCTCTCTATTGCCCTCGCCAAATGGGTGGAGCATCTCAAGTTCGTCGAGAAGTTCAAAGCAAATATCCTCGTGAGCCAAAAACAAAGATACGTTTACCTCGGGCTCAAACTTGAAGCCCTCGTCCATTTTCTTTTTGATTACTGCGTTTAGCCTATCTCTAAATTCACCTATTTTCCCGTCTTTTACCGCCACGCCCACAGCCATTGGGTGCCCGCCCCAACTGCCCAAAAATTCCGTGCAGTGCGAAAGGCAATCGACCAAGTCCAAGCCCGCAACGCTCCTGCCAGACCCCTTGCTAAAGCCCTGGTCAGTCTCGCCAAAGACAATTACAGGCCTATTGAACTCGCGGCTGAGTTTGCCGGCAATAATTCCCACAACTCCAGGGTGCCAAGTTTTGTCAAAGACGATTATGCAGGGGTCGTCAGCCAGCTTCAAATCCTCAATCTGCTTTAATGCCGACTCAAACATTCCGCGCTCTATCTCCTGGCGCTCCTTATTTATGTCGTTTAGCTCGCAAGCCGCTCTAAAGCAGGTTGTAAAATCGTCTCCCAAGAGCATATCAAGCGGCAAAGACGCATCAGCCAGGCGCCCGCTTGCATTGATTCTCGGCCCCAGCCTAAAGGAAATGTCTATGGGCGTAATCTCCTCTCCAAGCGATATGCCGCTTGCTTGAATAAGCGCCTGTATGCCCTTGCGCTTCGTCGACTTCAGGCGCTTTATGCCGTGGCGCGCCAGTATCCTATTTTCGTCCACAAGCGGAACTAAGTCGGCTATCGTGCCAAGAGCCACCAGATCGAGAAAATCCTTTAGATTCAGCGACCAAGAGCGGACGTCGCCGCGCAGGCGCATCTCCTTTAAAAGCGCGTGTACAAGCTTAAATACAAGACCGACTGTGCAGAGGTTCTTCCACGGAGCCGCCTCCATATCGTAAACGTGCGGATTTACCAAGATGTAGTCGCTATCGTGGGAAATGCTCTCCTTTGACTGGTGGTGGTCGACCACTATAAGGTCTATGCCCTTTGATAGTATGTAGCGTATGGCGTCGTCTGCGTTTGTTCCGCAATCAAGCGCCACTAGCAGGTCTGGATTGCCGTTTGAAAAGGCCCTCTCTAAGGCCGCCTTGCTAAGGCCGTAGCCCTCGTCCATTCTGCGCGGGACAAAGTAGGTGGGCTCTAGCTCAAAGTGGCGCATCGCGTTTACAAAGAGCGTTGTGGCGGTGATTCCGTCCACATCGTAGTCTCCGAGAACAACTACTTTTTGCTTTTTTGAAATAGCCTCTATAAGCCTGAGCGCTGCAGCCCTCAAATTCTTAACCCTGAATGGATCGCCCAAATTTGTTAGCTTTGGCTTCAGAAACATCTCGGCTCTAATTGGGTCGGAAAATCCGCGCTCAAGCAAAAGCGACGCAAGTATGGGACTTACCCCCAAGTATGCCCCCAAGTCCTCAGCTAGCTTTTTGTCGTACTGTCCGATTTTCCAATTCATATTTCCTTAGCCTGTAAAATAAGCGAAAAAAGAGGACGTGCCACACGCGTCCTCTTCGCATAACAAAAAAATCGCTACAACCTGCGGCTCTTTGCGTCCTCAAGTATCAAAGCGATGGCCTCGTCCGCCGACTTTACGCCCTCAAATTCCTTGCGAAGGCGCGAGCGAATAGAAACATTGCCCGATTCCGCCTCCTTTTTGCCTATCACAAACATGTGCGGAACTTTGTCGGTCTCGGCCCTGCGAATCTTTGCGCCAAGCTTGTCGGAGGAGTCGTCTATACCGACTCTCAGGCCGGCCTTCTTTGCCCTTGCAAAAATTTCGTCGGCGTAAGCTTTTACGTCGTCGCCTAGAGGTATTACGCGAACCTGCTCAGGCGCAAGCCAAGTCGGGAAATTGCCCGCAAAGTGCTCGATTAAAACTCCTGTAAACCTCTCCAGAGAACCGAAAGGCGCGCGGTGTATCATTATCGGACGGTGGGGCTTATTGTCGGCTCCCGTGTAGCTTAGGTCGAAGCGCTCGGGCAAATTGTAGTCAACCTGAACGGTTCCAAGCTGCCACTCGCGGCCGATTACGTCTTTTACTACAAAGTCAATTTTTGGCCCGTAGAACGCGGCCTCGCCAAGCTCCTCTGAAAATTCTACACCCAAGGTGCGAGCCGCCTTGCGTATGGCATCCTCGCTCTTTTGCCAATTTTCGTCGCTACCAACATACTTGTCGCTCGCCGGGTCGCGCAGAGAAATTCTCACGCGGTAGTCGGACATTCCTATGGTGTTAAATACCTTCTTTACCAAATCTAGACAGCCCTGAATTTCGTCGTCGAGCTGTTCGGGTGTGCAAAAGATGTGGGCGTCGTCCTGCGTAAAGCCGCGAACGCGCGTCATGCCGTTAAGCTCTCCAGACTGCTCCCAGCGGTATACTTGGCCAAATTCAGCCAAGCGCACTGGCAAATCGCGGTAAGAGTGCGGGTCGGACTTGTAAATCTGAACGTGGAAGGGACAATTCATGGGTTTTAGCAGGTAACCCGCCACATCACCGTTTTCGATTTCATGTTCAAATTCGGAAACCGGCATATTCTTTTTTGCCATTTTCTGCAAGTCCTCGCGCTCCACAATCGGAACAAACTGCGACTCCTTGTAGTAGGGGAAGTGTCCGCTTGTCTTAAACAGACCCAACTTGCCGATATGGGGCGTGAACACTTGGCTGTAACCCTGCTCGCGCAAGAGTTCCAAGATAAAGTCCTGCAAGCTCTGGCGGAGGATCGCGCCCTTGGGCTTCCAGAGAATCAGCCCCTGGCCGACCTTGTCGTCTATCACAAATAGCCCCATTTCCTTGCCGAGCTTTCTGTGGTCGCGCTTCTTTGCCTCCTCAAGTTGCGTGAGGTAGGCTTGCAAGGCCTCTTTATTTTCAAAGGCCGTTCCGTAAATGCGCTGGAGTTGCTTATTCTTTTCGTCGCCCCTGTGGTAGGCGCCCGCGACGTTTAGAAGCTTAAAGGCCTTAATGCGCTTTGTGTAATCAACGTGGGGGCCCGCGCACAAGTCGCAAAAGTCGCCGTTTGTGTAAAATGTGATTTTCTCGCCCTCTGGAATGTCGGCGAGTCTGCCCAACTTGTATGTGGCCTGACCGTTCTTTTCTATGAGTGCCTTAGCCTCGTCGCGAGTGAGTTCCTTTCTCTCGAATTTTTGATTCTCGGCGATGATTTTTTTCATCTCAGCCTCAATATTTTCTAGGTCTTGGGCTGTGAACTTGTGGTCGAGGTCGAAGTCGTAATAAAAGCCGCTTTCGGTTGCGGGGCCTATGTCCAACTTGGCGTCGGGGAACAGGCGCAGTACAGCCGCAGCCAAAACGTGGGCGGCGCTGTGTCTTATTTTTAGCAATTCTTCGTTCATAAAGCTATAATATATCCAACTTTTAGTGCATTTTGTAAAGCTTTTTTAAGCGGCAAGTTAGCCCTTCAATACCGCCTTTAGAGTGGAAAAAACGGGCAAAATTCTCTGAAACTGCGAAACTTCCTCAAAAGGCAGAGTGTTATCGGCTTGCAATAGCCAGTCGCTGCGGCTCTTTAAGAGCTCTAGCGTCCACTGGAAGTACTCGTCGTGGTCTGTCCTGAAATACAAAATTGCGCCATTTTTGCAGTTCGATTTTAGATTCTCCAAAAACTCCGGCTGCATTAGGCGCCTTCTGTGGTGGCGCTTCTTTGGCCAGGGATCCGGAAAAAATACAAAGACCTTTGCAATTTTTACGCTTTCGGGCATAGCCTCCAGAAACTCCTCGCAAGAGGCCTTCAAGAAAAATACGTTCCGGTTGCCGCGCTTTTCGTTTTTGCGCTCGCCGTCTCTTATGCGCGATGAAATCAGGTCTATACCCACGCAAATTTCCTGCGGGTGCGCCTGACCGTAGGCGCTCAGATAGTGCCCCTTGCCGCAACCTATCTCGAAAGTTATTCCACCAGCGCTAGAGGGAAGTTTTAAAATTTCCTCCCTAAGGTGTTCTATGCGCTTTGAGCGCCTAAGCAGTGCCTCTTGCAATCCCAGTTCCATTGTGAGTGCAAGAGAGTGTTTATTTTAAAAAATTTTACAATCGCAAAAATTGAATTAAACCTAGCAAAATGAAACTTTTGCAAGAATACTCGCGTTTCTAACTGGTATGCACGGCACTTTAAAAAATATTTTTAGGCTCAGAGTTTTGGTGGCGGCAATAATTTTTATTTTGATATCCTGCTACTTTTTAGACCTGCACCACAGCTTGCCCAAATCCTTCTACCAACTTGGCGCTATAAAGATTGAGATTGCGCCTTCGCTATGTAAGTGGATAGTGGGCGGAACTGTCGCAACTTCATTTATCGCATTTAGCGTTCTCGCGCTATTTTTCGGCCGAATTTACTGCGCCTGCTTTTGCCCATTCGGAATTTTAAGCGATATATCAAGATTCTGCGCAAAACTTTTCTTTAAGTTTCCGCCTTTAAAAAATTCCGCAAGATTTAAAAATCTGCGCTTAAAACTAAACGCCCTGCCCTTTGCAAAAGCTAGGAATTTCTTGCGGGCAAGTTGCCTTGCACTTGCCATAGTTTTTTACGCAGCGGGCTTTAGCGCACTTTTGGGACTTCTAGAACCATATTCGCTATTCGGTAAAATCGCCTCGGATTTCTTTAGGCCTGTGGCTCTATTTTTTAACGATGTTCTACATTCGATTTTCGGCGCAAGCATAATTTCAAAAGTGGAGGACCCAAGCGTGGTGTCGCTGGGCGCATTTGCACTCGGAACTTCGCTCTTTATTGCAATTTTTGCGGCTTCCGTACTGCGCGGGCGAATATTTTGCAACACGCTTTGCCCCGTGGGCGCATGGCTGGGATTTCTCTCAAAGTTTTCGCTTTTTAAGCTTAAGCTCGGCGAGTCTTGCCTCGCCTGCGGCAAGTGCGCGAGAAATTGCAGAGCCCAGTGCATAGATTTAAAAAATAAAAAACTCGATTTCACGCGCTGTGTGATGTGCGGCGACTGCCTCAAAGGCTGCCCCAAATCGGCTGTGAAACTTGAATTTGCCTATGAACTTAAAGCTCTTAACAACAAGTCCCAAGCGGAAAGCGCCGCCAAGGCAAATTTTGAACTAAAAGCAGTGGGAGAAAAATTTTTAAAGCCCAAAGCGAATTTAGAAAAACAAGCGCAAAAAAATCCTTCAAAATTGAATGGAAACTCTGAAACTGCGCGAATAAGCGCATCAAGTTTCGGCTGTCAAATTTCAAGAAAGGCTTTTGCAAAGACCCTCCTAGTGGGCTCCGCCGCCTTCGCCTTAGCCGCTAAATCGGGTAGCGAAAAAAAGCTCTACTGCGTGCCGGCAGGCTCGGTCGGAATTGATGAGTTCTTGTCGCGCTGCACAGCCTGCAGCCTGTGCGTTGCCTCCTGCAAGGGAAACGTCTTGCAGCCCTCAATAAGCCAATGGGGTCTGCGCGGATTTATGGTTCCATATATGGATAACTCTGCGGGCTACTGCCGCGACGACTGCCACAACTGCACAAAAGTATGCCCGAGTGGGGCGATAAGCTTTTTAACAAAAAAACAAAAGCTTCAAATAAAAATAGGGCTATCGGAAATCGACTACGGCAAATGCCTTGTGACCTCGCAAGGCAAGGAATGCACGGTCTGCATAGACGCTTGTCCGCAAAAAGCCATAGAATGGCGCCCGCGCGGCAATTCAAGGCGCCCCAAATTTCCCAAAGTTAGAAGGGGCCTTTGCATAGGCTGCGGCAAGTGCGCCTACCTCTGCCCGACAGCGCCCAAGGCCATTTCAATACGCCCCTTAAAAGAGCACATAGCAATTCAAGAAAATTGCCTAGAAAATAAAAGTTCTCCTGCTTAGGGCAAAAATTAAAAACTTGCGAAATTCCTTTAATTTAGCAAGTATAGTATCAAATTTTATATTGCACATATGCAGACAAGAGAAAAGAATTTTATGCTCTTTGGGCTTAAGCCCGACCAAACATCCTACAAAGGCTTCCTGCTTTTTGTGGCTATATATGTGGGCGCGATGCTAATTGCCTCGATCCTTACCCCTCCCATTTACTGGATTGCGCAATACATAAATTCTATATACCACACAGAAACCACAGAATGGCTCGTGCGTAAGGGCGTGGACGTTTTCTTCGATAGAATCAGGTGGGTTCCCATCGTCGTATCTCTGCCCTTTTTAATGAAGGTCTGCGGGCTCTTTTCAATAGAGTATTTGGGCTTGGGTTACTCTAAGGGAAACCTCGGGCAATTCTTCAAGTTTTTAGGCTTTGGAATCGGAATTGCGCTTTTCATATTTGCCTTGCAAGCCACATGTTGCGAAATAAAGGTAAACCCCAGAGCGGAATTTGATTTTATTTCGCTTGTTAAGTTTTTTGCAGGCGCAGTAGTGGGAGCGTCAATAGTAGGCCTACTTGAAGAGACGATTTTTAGAGGCCTAATTTTTAGGTGCTGCTACACCGCTTGGAGCCTAATTCCCGCCGCGCTTTTTACCTCAGCATTCTTTGCCTACAAACACTTTAAAGTTCCCAATTCTATATGGGAAAATATTCAAGGCGGCGTCACTCACGCCGACTGGTACACAGGCTTTATCGTGGCTTTCTACGACTCGATAGGCGTATTTATCGAATTTAACCTCGCGGAATTTTTAACGCTATTTGTGTTAAGTTCACTTCTAATTCTATTTTATGTCCGAACAAAGCACTTGTGGGCGTCCATAGGCTTCCATGCCGGCGTTGTGCTTGCGATTCAGATTTACAGGCATTTCTTCAGCATTAGTTTTACGGAAACCCAGCGCGTAATATTCGGCTCTGCGGGCTTAAGCTCCGGCTACCTTTCGCTTGCGCTTCTCACTTTGATTTTCCTAATTATGTGGAAGTTTTTGCCGAATCAAAGCGAGAGTTTGGAAGATAAAAAAAGCGCCTAATTGCGAAAAAAATTAAAGCCAATTCGTAAAAAGACCGACCCGCGCACTTTCAATTTGCAGAGCTTAAGGCCTTTTTTAGAGGAACAAATTGTAGGATTTATAAAAAGCTAAAATTCCAATTTTTTGAAACCAATTTGAGCTTTCATTTTCTTGCAATCTATAAAGGCCTTAATATTTAATGCACTTTGCAAGTTCAAGACAGGCCTTAAGAAGAACAAAGTGGCAAGAAACGCGCCCCAGACAAGGCGAAAGAACTTGCTAATCGGCAAAGCGAGCGCAAAGGGCCTTCAAATCTAAGAACCTATCGCAATCTAAATCCTCGGAGAGCGCGATGTGGCGGATTACGCTCTGCCACTCTACATA
>URYY01000016.1 GCA_900552245.1 uncultured Opitutales bacterium
CCCCCCCCCGAAGTCAATCCTAAAGTTTTAAGCCTTTTTAAGGGCGTTTTTTCACTTTTTAGGGGGCTTTCCAAAAGCCGATTTAACGCACCTGAGTTTTGCGCATTTTTTCATATTAAATTCGATATTTCGACTCCTCCCAATCCTACAATAAATACATGTTTATATGTAAGTTATAGTGGAGCTTTCCCTTTTATAAAAAATCTTCATCATAAGATTTTGGAATACTTTTACAATTTAGTATGAAAAATCTAAATTTTGCGAAACAATCCGCGCTTTAAAAATTATACATAAGTACAAACAAAAATTCGACATGACAGCGTCGCTATTGCCAACTTGCTTTCAATCAACACCTAGCAATGCATATCACCAAAAGTATATATCTTTAAAATCATTTAAAAACGAAATTATTTTCGCGGCTATAATTCAACTTGGTTTTTGCTTAAGATGCAAAATAAAATACCGCGTAAATTTCACAAAAAAACGGATTATTGAAAAGCGCAAAAAGCGCGATGAGTAATCGCCGTTTCAAATTTTGCCCGCCGTTTTGATTTGCTATTTTTCAAAGGCGTGGCAGAATCGCGGGCACTATGGAAATTAGTGAATTGCTAAAAATTGCCGAAGAAACCGCACTCAAAGCGGGAGAGCGGCTCACGCACATACACAATCGCCGCGTAAATTCCGACGCCGGCAACGACGTAAAACTTCAGGAAGACGTCGAAAGCGAGCTATTCATACGCGATTTGCTCGCCCCTACAAACATTCCCGTAATCGGCGAGGAAAAGGGCGGCGACGCCTCCTTAATGAATGGCGATGAACTTTACTGGGTAGTTGACCCCATAGACGGCACCTACAATTTTCTGCGCTCCATGCCCGGAGTCTGTGTATCAATAGGCCTAATGCGCGGCATGAAGCCCGTGTGCGGTGCAATTTGCGACTTTACGCGCGGCGAACTCTTTAGCGGCGCAAAGGAACTCGGGCTTTTTATAAACTCCCAAAAGACAACCCCAAAGTGGGCAAGAGAAGTCGCGCAAGGCGTTATAATGACGGGCTTCCCGAGCAATACCGACTATTCCGACGAAAACATGAAGCTCTTTATAAAGCGCATGCAAAAGTTTAAGAAAGTGAGAATGTGCGGAAGCGCAGCTCTGGCAATCGCCTGGGTTGCCGCCGGCAGAGCCGACTGCTACGACGAAAGGCGCATAAACCTCTGGGACGTTGCGGCGGGCCTTGCAATAATTGAGGGCGCGGGCGGCGTATGGAAAAGCGAAAGCGCGGGGCTTAAGGGCAAGCCCATGTCGCTAAACGTCCAAGCGGCTGCAAGCGAGGAATTTTACGTCTAAAAATTTAATCTAAGCAATATGAAATCAAAGCGATTTGAAGACCACCTTTTAAGGCGCCTAACTTGGCGAGACTTGGATAAAAATTACCTAAAAAACCTAATTTCCATAGCTCGCGCCGAGGATATTGAAGGGGCGGGCCTTGCAATAGCTCCCGCTCAAAAGCGCGACATTACAACAGACACTCTAACTAAGAGCGCAATGGGCTCAGCGGCATTTGCCGCAAGAAAAGACATGGTCTTGTGCGGCCTAGGCCTAATAGAGCTTGCGCTCGATTTTTACGCCGAATTTGACGGCGAGGGCAAGTGCGCCGTAAAGCTTTTAAAAAGCGACGGCGAAAGCGTTAAGAAAGGCGATATAATCGCCGAAATTTCGGGTCCCGCACGCACGATAATAAGGGCTGAGCGCATAATGCTAAACTTTCTGCAACACCTCTGCGGAGTGGCAACCCACACGGCAAAATACGTAAAGGCCCTCGGCGAAACTTCCACAAAAATTCTCGATACGCGCAAGACAACACCCTGTTTCCGCGTTCTTGAAAAGTATGCCGTGGCCTGCGGCGGCGCCTACAACCACAGAATTGGCCTGTTCGACAGAGTGATGCTAAAGGATAACCACCTAGCAGCCTCCGGTGCTACAAAGGCCGAAAAGCTCGCAAACGCCGTTAGAATTGCAAAGGATAAAAACCCCGACTACGCCGTTGAAGTCGAAGTGGATTCTCTCGAGCAAATCCCCTACGTTTTAGAAGCCGACGCCGACGTCATTATGTTTGACAATTTCACGATTGAGCAGCTCAAAGAGGGCGTTAAAATTGTGGGCGGCAAAGCTTGGACGGAGGCTTCGGGCGGAATAACTTTGGAGACTCTGCCAAAGCTGGGAGCCTTGGGCTTGGACTTCGTATCCTCAGGCGCACTCGTCCACCAGGCAAGTTGGATAGACATAGGCTTGGACTGGGAGTCTTAAAAGGCGACTTCCGAAAACAATTCACGAATTTGAAGAACGCGGCATGTTAAATAAAGTTTGCCGCGTTTTTTTTGCGCACATTGCCCGCAATTAGATAAAGAACGCTTAAAACCCGCTAAAAAATATTCGATAAGCCCGCCTCCGTTTGCGCAAATTTTTTAACTCTTTCCCAAGAAAACTAAAACCGCCCCGCCCTTTTTTTAAGAGATAAAATAAGGGCAAAATACAAGCGGGCGGGCAAATCCTACTTGTCTCTCACCTTGGCAAAGAGAAGCTGTTGAATGTAGCCCGCGTTTTCGCCGAATTTTTCGGCGGCAAAGCCCCTCACCGACTTCGGATTATCGAGCCCGTAAAGTTCGGCCATACTCTTTGAAATCCAAGTATCTACGGGAAAGGCCTCAAACTTTGCAGCTCCAAATAAGAGAATGCAGTCAGCCACTTTTTCGCCAACCCCACTTAGGCTAAGCAGGTACTTTTTAGCCTTTTCATAAGGCATTTCTATAAGTTCTTGCGGCTCGAATTTATCGGCTAAAATTTTGCGCGCGCTCTTTTTTAAGTATGCGGCTCTGAATCCCAATTTGCAGGCTTTTAAAATTTCATCATCGGCCTCGGCTATCGCTTCAAAAGTTGGAGTTGCAAAGTGGCTATCGGTAATTTTTTCTCCCAAATTTTCCGAAAGCAGGCGCACGCACTGCTTAATTTGAACAATGCGCTTGCTCGACGAACATATAAAGCAAATTATCGCCTCGCGCGGATTTTGCCTTAAAATTCTGAGAGTCGGAAAGTGTTTGGCGGCTTCAACTACATGTGGGTCGGTCTGCGATTTTAAAATCTTTTCGTAATCGCGCCCAAAATCTAGGTAATCCGCAATTCTAATGAGGGCGGAATCTTCATCAAAGCCCTCAGGCAGCGCTGCGCACACCTTTCCCTCGGAATCCAAACTTAGCCTTGCTGCGATATTTTCAAAAACGCCCTCGTAAGTGTTATCTGAAATTCTATTCCACCTAAAGGCTTGTCCTCCGTCTAGAAGCTCGCGGAAGTCGCGCTCCGTAAAAAAGGGCGAGTTGCAAAGCCTCTTACTTTTTCTCCACTTTGCCATCTTCCCTGAGCGACCAGAGCCACGACTGCTTCTGGGTTATAACTTTCCCGGACGGAGTTTTTATGACAATCTTCCAAGCGTTCACGCGGTCGTTTCTGCCCTTCCAATCGCTGCCGGTAAGCCCCAACTTAATTTCGCGCAAAAGTGAGTGCGTGGCGGGCACAGTGAAGTTGTAACTCCTTGTGAGAGCGCTTGCTGTGGAATCGACACTAAGCTCTATTTGGCAGCCCATTGCAATGTCTTCCGCCGCCCAATCGAGCATCACAAAAAAGTACATCCCCGCGCGCTCCTTCGGCTGGCTTCGCAAAGTTAAAAAACCGTGGGTATACTCGTCGCCCGTCAATGCCTCGCCTATCGAGCGCGTGTCGATATCGTCCATATACTTTGTATAGACGTAGGAAATCTCCACATCGCTATTTCTATCAACGCCCAAAATTGAGCCCTTTGATGTGTCTATCTTCCCACCGGCTTCCAATTCGGGAGCGGGAGAGGAACAGGCGGATAATGCAAAGGCAAGCGCCAAAACAGAGATTAAAGCCGACAGTTTTTGCTTCATAAAAGTCCTTTTCTAAAAGAAAAATCCCACGCTTGTCGTGACCCACACATTTTGCTCGGGACCGTTTCTAAGCTCCTTTGACGGGCCCTCGCCGTCGTTATTGTAGGCGTAGCCGCAACCGACTGAAAAGCGCCAAGTGTCTCGCCACACATAAACGAGAGAAACTTCTGCCTGGACAAAACCGTAGCCGTTTTCCATAAGCCTGCCGCCCACTTTGTTATCGCCCGTCCAGCGGTTTGACGCGACATATCCGTAGTAGGCCTCAAGCTCAAGCGAGAGGTTTTTAATCGCAAAGTATTCGTCGAGCTCAAATATGGGGTTTATGCCAACCATAATTTTCTGCGCGTCAAAGTCGGGATTATACATGTAGTAGACAAAGGGATTTGTCGGGACGTTTACGATTATGCCCGCGTAAAAGTCGCCATAAAAAGTCATACCGCCTCCCGGTATTCCGGGGCCGGATACGCGCTGGGTTGTGTATGTAAATGTCCCACCCAAATCGAGGTGAAAAAGCTCCGTTAAGTTGTACTTCCAGCCGCCCGCAAATTTGAATTGCTGAGCGCTGTTTGCGTCGGTGGGCATAAAGGCGCCAAGCTCGCAATAGCCATCTCCACCAAAAAAGGCCCCTCTATCTACAAGCACAGCTCCAAAGGCGTTTCTGCCGACACTCATGCCCTCTATGACCATGTCGCTTGCGTACTCAAAATTCAAATAAGTGCTGCGCTTCTGGCTTAGACCGAACATCAAATCCGGATCCATACTTATGAAAGTATCCCAAGTATAGGGATTTACGTCGTAGAAATTTTCTGACTTAAATTCTTTTATGCCGTATTTTGCGGGATCTCCAAAGGAGGAAACCCTCGCAGATAAGACGCAACTTGAAAGCGCCGCAAGCGCAAATATGAGAAATTTTTTCATTGCGCAACGTTCTGCCAGTGAATCAAGCTCAATGCAACATTATTCTTAGCCTAAAAAAATGTAAGAATTACTTTGCAAACAAGCGCAAACTTGTATTCTATTGTCGGGTAAAAATAAAGCTCAGATGGCCTCTAAAAGTACAGTCCCAAAAACAGATGCGACAAGTTCCGCCCTGCCGCGGCACGTCGCTATCATTATGGACGGCAACGGCAGATGGGCAAAGGCAAAGGGCTTGCCGCGGCTAATGGGGCACGAGAGAGGTGCTGAGGTTGTGCGCAAAATTTTTAAATTTGCCGCGCAAAAAGGCATAGCGTTTCTAACTTTATACGCATTTTCCTCTGAAAATTGGAACAGGCCAAAGAGCGAAGTGAGCGCCTTGATGAAGCTCTTGGTAAAAACCATTAAAAAGTATTCCGGCGAATTTGAGAAAAATGAAATACGCTTTAGAACCATAGGCGATATTTCAAAACTCCCAGCCGAGTGCATAGAGGCGCTGGAAGAGCTAAAAAAAAGAACGCAAAATTTCACAAAGGCAAATCTAGTATTGGCCTTAAACTACGGCTCGCGCGACGAACTTCTGAGAGCCATATCAAAACTAGGCCAAAAGAAAATTTCCGCGCCCACTTGGGAGGATGTGGCTGCAAATCTCGACACCGCCGGAATTCCAGACCCGGACTTTCTAATTAGAACCTCGGGCGAAATGCGACTTAGCAACTATCTGTTGCTGCAAGCCGCCTACGCGGAACTCTACTTTGCCGACGTTCTCTGGCCCGATTTTAACGAGGCCGAATTTCAAAAGGCCCTCGATGAATACGCAAAGCGCGAGCGCCGCTACGGGCTTACAACAGAACAACTAAAGAACAATGATTAAAAGAACCATAAGCACTCTCGCACTTTGGGCAGTACTGATTTTAGCAATTTACTACACGCGCGGCTACGGCTTTGCAGCCCTAATTTACATACTTTCAGTTTTAGCATCTTACGAAGCCTGCTCACTTTTAAAGAAGTGCGGTTCAAATCCATCATTTAAGGCTGTGGCAGTTTCTGAGACGGCGCTCTTTGCCCTAATAGCGCTTGCGGCAGCTAAAGTAACAGTAATTTCTCCAGCCTGCCTTGCGCTTTTAAGCATTTTATTTGTGATATTGGCTTTTTCGCTCTGGGCCTTAAAAGATCCATTTTCGGAGCATATTAGGCTGCGTGTTCTGCCTTCATTTTGCGTATTTATGGCTGTGGGTGTGATGCTTTCGCTCTACGCTATTTTGGCCTTTTCATTTGAAGGCTGCGGAAAGTTTGCGGGGGTTACACTCGCATGTTGGGCCATAGCAAGTGCGAAGTTTTCGGACATCGGGGGCTACTTGTTTGGAGCAAGCATAGGCAAGCGCAAACTCGCCCCGCGCGTAAGCCCGAAAAAAACTTGGGAGGGCGCGATAGGCGGCGTAGTTTTGTCGATCTTGGCCTCGTATCTAATTTTGAGATTTTCGGCTCCGCTTTTCGAGGGTGCATTGCAGAATGCCAATTTGCTTATTCTCACACTTGTAGCAGCCCCGATAATCGCCGTATTTGCGCTGATTTCAGACCTGCTTGAATCGGTCTTAAAGCGCAGGGCAAACATAAAGGATTCGGGCTCGACAATCCCCGGAATAGGAGGCGCTTTGGATTTGGCGGACTCTATGCTACTCACAGCCCCCATATCCTACCTATTTGCAGCCTTTTTAATTTTCGCATTTTAAGGAATTTTTAGCATGAAAAGAAAAATAGTTCTCTTGGGAGCCACAGGCTCCATAGGCGACAGCACCTTGCAAGTGATACGCGCAAACCCCGACAAGCTCGAACTTGTAGGAATTGCCGCAAACAAAAATTGGAAGAAACTTGCGGACATCGCGCGCGAATTTAAAGTTAAGCACGTTGCAATCTCCGACGAAAAGGCCTTTGGCGAGGCAAAGGGCGCCTTTGGAGACGCCAAGATGTACTGCGGCAAGGAGGGGCTTATGGAGATTTCCACTCTCGATAATTTCGACACGCTCGAAGCTGCTGTTGTCGGAACCGAAGCTCTTGAACCCACGCTTGCCGCTATAAAGTGCAAGAAGGACATAGCCCTGGCGAACAAGGAACTTTTGGTAATGGGCGGCAAATTCGTAATGGGCGAAGCCAAGAAAAACAATGTGAAGATGCTTCCGCTTGATAGCGAGCACAACGCGATATTCCAATGCATACAGGGCGAGCGAAAAGAGGACATCGCAAACCTTATAATAACCGCTTCCGGCGGAATGTTTCGCGACTACACTTACGAGCAGATGAAGAGCATCAAGCCCGAAGACGCCATGAAGCACCCGAACTGGAATATGGGCGTAAAAGTTACTATAGACTCTTCAACGCTTGCAAACAAGGGACTTGAAGTTATAGAGGCAAAGTGGCTCTTTGACGTTGCCCCCGAGCAGATTGAGGTTGTAGTGCACCGCCAGAGCATAGTGCACTCTATGGTGAGGTTTAAGGACGGTTCCATCTTGGCCCACCTTGCCCCGCCCTTTATGACCTTCCCGATTTCGCACAGCCTGCTTGTGCCCGAGAGGGGCAATCCAGTTTTACCGAGCATAGACTTTACCAAGATGCTGACCCTCGATTTTAGACCGCCGGACACCGACAGATTCCCCTGTCTAAAGCACGCCTTTAACGCGCTAAAGATAGGAAAGACAGCCACCGCAATTTTTAACGCCTCAAATGAAGTTGCCGTTGCGGAATTTATAAAGGGAAAAATCGCCTGGCTTGACATTCCCAAAGTAGTTGGAGAAGCTCTCGAAAAAGTTGAGGCGCGCGAAGTTGAAAGCATAGCAGAGCTTCTGGAGGAAGACGCAAAGGCCAGAGCGGTCTCAATGGAAATAGTAAACAGCCTCTAGGCACTTTTTAATGAGCGAATTTTCTGAAATTTTTAAAAGCACATGGGCAATCGTACTTATGATTGTCTTTTTCGGGGGCTCAATATTTGTCCACGAATTTGGACATTTTTTGGCGGCAAAATGGAGGGGCTTGAAAGTCACGCGCTTTTCTATTGGCTTTGGGCCGCGGCTATTTTCTTGGAAGGGCAAGGACGGCTGTGAATACATGGTGTCGCTACTGCCCTTCGGAGGCTATGTGGCGCTTCCCCAACTTGCCGATATGGGAAGGCTCGAGGGTGGAGAGTCAAAAGACGAAAGCGGTGAGAATGAAGATACGCGCCTTGCAAAGTCGCTTCCAAAAATTTCATACCTCGACAAGGTAATAGTATCGTCGGCCGGTGCCTTTTTTAATATTCTCTTTGCGCTTTTAATAGCTGTATTTGTGTGGATTTTCGGAGTGCCCAGCTACGAGTCGCAAAATACGACCGTCTTGGGCTATGTTCCGCAAAAGATTTTTGAAAATGGTGTTGAGATAGATTCGCCCGCCTACCTCGCAGGCCTTAGGGAGGGTGATAAAATCTTAAAAATAGACGGAGCCAAAGTCCGCAACTTTTCCGGAATATCCGAACTTGTGGCGGTCGGAAGCGGCAGAGACAAAGATGGGAACCCCCTTGTAAAAGTAAGCTACGAGCGCGATGGGAAAGTGCGCGAAGTTGACGTGCGCCCCATACTTGTAAGTACAAATCTAAAGACGGGCGACGAACTCAGAATGCTCGGGATATACCCCGCAAGCGCACTAAAGGTATCGAGCGTAGAGGAGAACTCACCGGCAAAAAAGGCGGGGCTTTTGGTGGGAGATGTGATAGAAAAATTTAACGGCAAGAAAGTTTACTCAAACTACGAAGTCGTTGACAGAATGAAAAGCCTGCCAAGCGGCGAGGCGGTAAAGCTAAATATTTTGCGAGATGGAAAGCCCCTCGAGCTCTCCGCTGTTCCCGCAAAGATTGCAATTTCAAAGCCGCTTTGCGAGCTTTCGAGCAAGGATTTCTCTGAGCCGCTAAAGTTTATTTGCGTAGAATCAAAGGGGCAAGACCCAACTTCGGAGGGCGCGAAAGGCTCGGTATTTCTCTACGAAAAGCCCGCGGGCGACTCTCGCTTGTCCGAACTTTTGCCGGGCGATAGGCTCGTGTCTATTAACGGCGAAAACATCTCGAGCTTAAGCGATATAAAAAGAGTTATTTCAAGCCTAAAGCCCGGCGAAAATCCTACACTTTTGCTGATGAACCAAAGCTCAACTGCAGTTAAAAATCTGGCACTGGGTACAAGTGCGGCGGCAAAAATAAAGGAGCCTCTAACTCGCAATATGTTGGGCTATGTGGTAAGCCCCCAGCGAATCATTCTCCACCCGGGAGTTTGGGAGCAATTTGTAGATAATGTCGATAGAACTTGGAATGCGCTTGTAAGCCTCTTAAGCCCATCGAGCGACATAGGTTTAAGACACCTTTCAGGGCCCATAGGCATAGGAAGAGTCATGTACAAATTTTCGCTTATGGACATAACGCTAGTCCTATCCTTCGTAGTTTTAATAAACATAAACTTGGCGATTTTAAACATGTTGCCTATACCTGTCTTGGACGGTGGTCACATAGTTATTGCAACCATTGCTAAACTTAGGAAAAAGCCCCTGCCGGAATCTTGGGTGGCAGGCGTGCAAGGGGTATTTATGCTGCTGTTTCTGGGTGTGATGCTATATGTCGTCTACTTTGACATAATGCGCTGGAGCGGCGAAAATATGGAGGAAAATTCCTTTAAAATAGAGCAGGCCTACTACCTAAAAGATATAAAATTTAAATAAGAGCCATATGGAAAAATATTGCGTATCGAGATTAAATTGCGTGCGTTTTAAGACGCGCGAAGTAAACGTCGGCGGAGTCTTAATGGGCGGCGACAACCCCATAAGGATTCAGTCCATGACAAACACCAAGACTCAGGACGTGGAAGCCTCCGTAAAGCAGTGCATAGAACTTGCCGAAGCGGGCTGCGAAATTATAAGGCTTACCGCCCAAAATTTGGACGCAGCAAAAGCCCTCAAGGACATATCGAAAAAATTTAGAGCCGCAGGCTTTAACAACCCGCTAGTGGCAGACATTCACTTTCTGCCCGCAACCGCTATGGAGGCAGTGGAACATGTCGAAAAAATCCGCGTAAACCCCGGAAATTTTAGCGACAAAAAAACGGGCATAATCGAATACACCGATGCAAAGTACAATGAGGAGCTTGCAAAGGTTCGCGAAAAGTTCGAGCCGCTCGTGAAGCGCTGCAAGGAGCTCGGCAGGGCGATTCGCATAGGCACAAACCACGGCTCGCTATCCGACAGAATCGTAAGCCGCTATGGCGACACTTCTCTAGGCATGGTGGAGGCCGCCTTTGAATTTGCGCGCATCTGCCGCGATATGAATTTCAACAACTTCGTATTCTCCTTCAAGGCGAGCAATACGCGCATAATGACCCACACCTACCGTTTGGCGGTTGCAAAGATGATAGAGGAGGGCTTTAGCGCCCCGCTTCACTTGGGCGTTACAGAGGCTGGATTTGGAGAGGAAGCGCGCATAAAAAGTGCCATAGGCATAGGCGGGCTTCTCTTTGACGGAATTGGAGATACCATAAGAGTGTCGCTTACGGAAGACCCCGTGGAGGAAGTTCCGGTCGCAATAGAATTTGCGCGCCTTGCAGAGAAAGTCCGTGCAAAGAGGGCGCTTGCAGACGTGGACGAGGGAATAGATTTTTACTCCTACAAAAGAAGAAAGAGCGACTCCATAGAACTATCGGGCTCTACCTTGGGCGGCTCAAACCCCATACTTGTGGCAAACTTTGGCGGAACTTCAAAGCAGGCGGATCTGACATTTGATATGAGCGGAAATTCCGTAAAAAACGTAAAGTTTGCGAAAATTGAAGACGCCGAAAGTCTGAAAGATGCGCTTAAATTTGATGGCGTTTCGGCGCTTGAAATTCCGGCGGAAAAGTTGCAGGAGTTTGCGGAAATTTTGAAGTCAAAGCCCGCAAATAAGATAGTCTTAGTCCCATCTGCTCCTTCCGGCGAGAGAACCGCAGTTGGAGAGGCGAGGTTGTTTGCCGCAAACTTGAAAAAGTTAGGCCTTGAAAACCCCATATACTTAAAGTTTGACGATTCAAAGTGCGTAAATCCGCAGGGCGATGAGATGTCAAAGCTTGCGGAAGCCTCTATTTACCTAGGCTCGCTTCTCACAGACGGCATAGGCGACATGGCCTCGGTTTCAATCTCAAAAGACCCGGACAAAAACGTTCACTTTTGCCTCGCAATTTTGCAGGGTGCGCGCGCTCGCAAATTCAGAGCCGAATACATAGCTTGCCCAAGCTGCGGCAGAACGCTCTACAACATTCAGGAGGCCGCAGCAAAAATAAAAGAGCGCACAATGCACTTAAAGGATTTGACGATAGGCATAATGGGCTGCGTAGTAAACGGCCCCGGCGAGATGGCAGATGCCGACTTTGGCTACGTCGGCGGAGCCCCCGGCAAGATAAACCTCTATAAGGGCAAGAAGTGCGTGGAAGTCAATATCCCTCAAGAGCAGGCAATAGATAGGCTCATAGCCCTAATAAAGGAAAACGGGCGCTGGACCGACCCCGAGTAAAATATATCGCAAAGTTTCAGAGTCGCGGGCAGGCAAAGTCCCGCGATTTTTTTGCTATGAAAACGCGAAAAATAAAATGGACTTTGCGATTAAACAAAGCGAAAATTTTTTGAAAAGACGGAAGGCGGCACAGCTTAAACACAACTTAAAAATAAGCTTAAAAAGAATTGCCTAAAACTTTGAGAGCCTCAAGAATGGACTCTATGAAACCTTCCTACTTATTTGCAAAAACTTTGCTTTTAATTTCAACTTCGATTCTTGCCTTAAGCTGTATTCAAGCCTCCGCCGAGTGCCCCGATTGCAGAATTAGGCAGGGCGAGAAAAACCCTTACGCCGCAAAATTCTACCAGTTGCCCGAGTCGTTTAACCACAAGGGCGGCATCTACGAGAATTTGAATGTGCGCTTTGGCATCTGCTACAAGCACGCCGACGGTGACGGCCTTAAGCTTGATATCTGCTACCCGAACACTCCCGCGCCCGATGGCGGCTACCCGATAATAGTATATTTTCACGGCGGCGGCTGGACGGGCGGCGAGCGCTTTAGCGGCTACGGATTTTTTAACGACGAAATTCGCTACTACAACTCAAAAGGGATTGCCGTAGCCACGGTCACATACCGCTTTTCGCGCTGGGCAAACCCGAGGCGCACGATGGAAGCTTGCGTAATAGACGCAAAAGACGCCCTGCGCTTCCTCGCAAAAAACGCTAAAAATTTGGATATAAACGCAAATAAGATGGGCGTTTACGGGCACTCC
Source organism: uncultured Opitutales bacterium (assembly GCA_900552245.1). Lineage (GTDB taxonomy): Bacteria > Verrucomicrobiota > Verrucomicrobiia > Opitutales > Intestinicryptomonadaceae > Intestinicryptomonas. Next base: position 12,176 of record URYY01000016.1, read on the forward strand.
GCGGGCGGACATCTAACGCTTATGCTGGCGCTTACGCCCGACGACGCATTTGAGGGCGACCCCGCCTTGAAGGGCTATGCGCCAAAAATCGTCTGCGCCGTTCCGCAATCCGCCCCGACATCGCTCATAGACGAAGAAGTTGACTTAAGCAAAAGTTCACATGTGTACGACGATGATAGAATGTACATGCCGCTAAACGGAAAGATTTCCGAAACTTACGAACTGAGAAAGCGAATGAGCCCCGTCGTTTATTTGAAGAAGAACACTCCAAAATTGCTCTTGCTGCAAGGTGCGCGCGATAGCATTGTTCCCGCCCAAGCCGCGACTTTCTTTAAGAAAAAGGCAGATGAAGTTGGAGCGGACGTAGAAGTAGTAATTTCAGAAAACGCCGAGCACTCTTTTGAGGACGCAAGAAAGCCGGACAATACTGAACTTGCCAACATAAGGCGCGCCTTCTTCGTAAAAAATCTCGCTCCGGAAAAATAAAGGGCTCAAGTATTTTCGGAAACTTTAAAACTTTTTATTTGGGGTGGCTAAAAAGCCGCCCCATTTTTTGCCCTTAACAAATTCTAATATAGCGAAAATTAAAGGCTAAAGCTTTTTACAGAAATATAAATTAAGCCCTTAAAAGAATATGCTCTAAAAACCGAAACTAATTGCGATTTAATAGCTAAAAGTAAACAAAGCGCTCCAAAAATAATAGACGGCTTTCCGGCAATTAAACTACTTACTCTTAAGAAAAGATTCGAGAATATAAGCAATATTGCGCCCCAAAAGCAAAGCGTTGAGTAAGAATTAGCGCTGTGGCAAAAAATTAAAATATCTAAAAAGGCGCGTATATTTTAGAAAGCCCAATTAAAAATTCTAGCTAAGCTTTTATAAAAAAGGCGCAAGGCAAAAGCCCGCCCGCGCCCATAAAACTAAATAACTGAAAGCTTCCAAATTTAAGCCGCAACTGAAAGTAGATGACGAGCAAGCAAAAATAAAAGCTACGCCGCAAAACTAAGAATTTTCAAAATTTCTCCAGACCTCGGCCCTGGGATTCTTGAAGAATGCCGTGCCCGTAACGATTGTATCAGCACCCGCTTCAACTGCCGCCGCAACGTTATCGGCAGTGATACCGCCGTCAACTTCAATTCTGAAATTCAACTTAAGTTCGTCGCGCAACTTTGCAAGCGCTGAAATCCTCTCGTAAGAGCCCTCTATAAATTTCTGCCCGCCAAAGCCCGGCTCCACCGTCATAATCAACACCAAGTCGAGCTTGTTTAGGTAGGGAACTAAATCGTAGACGCTAGTCTTGGGCTTTATTGTCATTCCGACTTTGCAGCCGGCCAAGTGGATTTCCTGCAAGGTGGCATCGTGCGGAAAATCCGGCTCAAGGTGCACGTTTATGAGGCTTGCCCCCGCCTTTGCGAAAGTATCTACATAAAGGTGGGGGTTGTCCATCATAAGATGCACATCAAAAAACATATCCGGATAAAGCGCGCTTAGGCGCTTCAAAAACTGTGGGCCAAAGGACAAATTCGGCACAAAGTGCGCGTCCATAACATCAAAGTGCACCCAACTTAAGCCGGCCGCCTTTATAGCTGCCACAGATTCGCCCAAAGCCGCGCAATCGGCGGCCAAAATAGACGGGGAAATTTCAACTTTATTTTTTACCATACGCCCAAAACTTGGTCAACTATGCGTTTTGCAAGCTCGCGAGTAAGCACTGTCATGTTCTGATATTCCGCGTTTAACAGCCCATTTGCATCGTAAACGTGGTTGCTGACCGACACCCTGCGGTCCTTGAACAAATATTTGCCCGTGCGCAAATCCTTTAAAGAGCAATTTGCAGTGAGAGTGACGGTTATTGCGCTTGCCAGGGCTGTATCGCTTTCCTTAGTAGCAAATATCTGCTTTGTGTAGTCGTCCAACTCAACTTCCAAAACCGCCTGAGAGTCTCCAAGAGCCACAAGCTCAAGCGCCGGCGCCTGCGAAAGCATTGCCGCAAGCTGCGTATTTAACGGGCTTGCCGCCTGCGGTGCGTAAGAGTCGTTCACAACCTGCGCAAGCGCTATCGTCTTAAAGGGCAAGGGCTGCGCCGTACCGGCAAGCCTGTACTTGCAAGCGCAAAGGCAAAAAACCAATGAAAGCGAAAAAAGACCAAATAAAATTCTTAAAAAACTATTCATCTATAAAGCCCTCGCCATTTGTGATTGTATCTACTATCGGGTCGAGTATGGGAGATACAAAAGTCTCCTGCTCTTGCAAATTGCCACCCTGCTCAAAAGTGTCCGTAACTTCCGCGCCAGGAGTTGTTATAAAGGCCTCGGCATTCTTAATTTCAAATTCCTCCGCATTTAACTTGGTCTCTTGGGTCACGTCCTGATAGGCGCTCAAAGTATCGTCCTTAAACCTGCCAAAGAACCAGTCCACGGGCGTCATGGGCGGCATTTCACCGTCTGCTATGCGCTTTAGGCCTATGGTGGCCTCCTCAGCAGCAAGGCTCTTGGGCGCGAGGGTTATGGTCTCGTTGTAAAATATGGACGCCGCCTTGAAATTGTCGCGGTAGTAATAGTAAAAATCGCCCATATTCAGGCGCGAGCGCGCGTGCATATCAAGCATAACTTCGTAGCCAGCCTCGGCAGTGGCTATATCCGGATTGTCCGGAAATAGTATCATGAAGTCCTGATAGAAATCCTTTGCCCTAACAACGCTCGCCTGGTCGTAGTCCGGCCCCTCAGACATATCGCGATAGGTCTTTGCCATCTGCAGGTAGGCATCGGGCGTAAACATGCTCTGCGGGTAGGAATTTATGAGCCTATCAAGCGCGTCTATCGCAAGCTCGGGCCTATCTATTTCCTGAGCTACAATTGCTATATTCATAAGCGCCATCGGGGCGTAATCGCTAAAGGGCGCGTTCGATATCACGCTTTCGTAAATTTTTATAGCCTCGTTGTAATCGCTAAACCAGGGGAGCCAACCCCACAAGTATGGAGTGGCACCGCTTTGGATTTTCTGCGCAACTTTGTACTCCTGAGCTATCACCAAGTTAAACTTTGGATAATCGGGGTAATTTTTCAGAATTTTTTCATAGCAGTTGAAGGAGTCCGTAAACATATTCATTTCCAGATACAGTTCGCCCATCTGGAAATAAGCCTCAGGCGCAAATATAGAGTCCGGATACTCGTCCACAACCAACTTGTAGTAGCTTATAGCCGTTCCCAAGCTATCGTCGAGCTGCGCCTCTTTTGCCTTATTCATGGCTTCAAGCGCGTTTTTTGCACTCGCGCTCTCGCCCAGAACGCCGCCCAGAACGCCGCCCTCAAACTGCCAGCCGGATTCCTGAGTCCAAACCAAGTCTGCATGCGAAACACTAGACGCAAGCGCGATTAGAAGAAAATATGCAAAGCCTCTGAATCCGAAATTTTTCATAACTACTGCCACTTTACCAAAGTGGCGCCCCACGTCAAGCCTGCTCCAAAGGCCACGAACAAAATGTAATCTCCGCTCTTTACCCTGCCCGCCTTTATGGCCTCATCAAGGGCAATCGGAATCGTGGCAGACGATGTATTGCCGTATTTTTCTATGTTTATGAAAACTTTATCCATCGGAAGCTTCAAGCGCTTTGCCACACTCTCTATAATTCGAGTGTTCGCTTGGTGGGGTATGAGCAAATTTAAATCGCTCGGACTCACCCCATAGCGCTCCAATACCTCAAAGGCCTTCTCTCCCATAATTTTTACGGCATGTTTAAAGACTTCCCTGCCGTCCATCTCTATAAAATGCTGCCTTTTTTCAACAGTCTCCTTAGAAGTCGGCAAAGCAGAGCCCCCCGCCAGTACGCGCAAGGTTGAGGTGTCAGAACCGTCGGCACCCAAGACCGTATCCAAAATCCCAACATCGGGAGTATCGCTGAGCGATAACACCACAGCGCCGCAACCATCTCCAAATAGCACGCAGGTGCTTCTATCCTGCCAATCAACTATGGTGCTGAGCTTTTCGGAACTCACAACCAAGACGTTTTTGTAGAAGCCCGACTGCATCATCTTTGACGCCACCTCAACACCGTAAACAAAGCCCGAACAAGCCGCCTCTATGTCAAAGCAGGGAATATTGTTTCTTATTCCAAGCTTTGCCTGCAACAAACAGGCAGTGGAGGGAAACATCATGTCCGGAGTTACGGTTGTAACTATTACTAAATCTATGTCCTCAGGCTTAAGCCCGGCGCTCTCAAGCGCGCGCCTTGAGGCAATTAGTGCCATATCGCTAGAGGCCTCATTAGGGGCGGCAATCCTGCGCTCCCTTATGCCGGAGCGCGTGTAAATCCATTCGTCGGAAGTATCCACAAACTTTGATATATCAAAATTTGTCAAAACTTTTTCCGGCAAATACGAACCTGTGCCGGATATTATAACTGATTTTGCTTTTGTCATTTTACTCGTGGTTTGCTGTGAGTTGCGTTTTTGTCTGTTCACTCGCCTCGCGCACCTTGGAGACGTCGTCGGATATGCGCCTGTTTAGGTCTCTGCGAACGCATTGAACCGCGATTCCCAAAGCCCCTGCAATCTGCTTCGAATTGCTCGAACCGTGCCCCTTTACCAGCAGCTTATTAAGCCCCAAAAGCGGCGCGCCCGAAAACTTCTCAACAGGCATTCTCTTTTTTATACCCATAAACGCGCCCATAGATATAAGCGCGCCCAACTTTCTGACTATCGTCTTTGACAGCTCCTCTTTCAACATACCTTTGAGCATCTTTACGACGCCCTCGAGCGTTTTTAATAGAACGTTGCCCGTAAATCCGTCACAGACTATTACGTCGCAGTCTCCCTGAAAGACTTGGAAACCTTCTATTAACCCCGCGTAGTTCACCACATCGGTGGAGTTCTTGAGAAGCAGATGTGCGTTTTGAGTTAAAATATTGCCCTTGCCCTCCTCCGTGCCGTTGCACAAAAGTCCGACTTTGGGATTGCGTATTCCCATTGCAACGCGGGCGTAATTTGCCCCCAATATGGCGTTATCGAGCAAGTTTGTGGGCTTGGGGTCGGGATTTGCCCCGACGTCTATTAGTACAAAGTTTCTTCTGTCGGTCGGTATTATAGAGCCCAAGGCCGGGCGCTCTATCCCGGGCATAGTGCGCAGCTTTATGGTGCCGGCAGCCATCAGCGCCCCCGTGTTTCCGCAACTTAACACTGCATCGACAGCCCCAACTTTGGCTAAATCTATAGCGCGCATCATAGAGGAATCCTTCTTTGCCCTCATGGCCTGTATGGGCTTTTCGGACATCTCTATAACTTGGCTTGCCTGGTGTATCTGTATGCGCGAGTCTTTAAAAAACCCGTGCTTTTTTAATTCGGAGGATATTTGCTTTTCATCGCCAACTGCGACAATTTTGAGAGCCTCTCTATCGGTCTTCAAAAACTCGCAAACGCCCGCAATAACCTCGCCGACGCCCAAGTCAGACCCCATTGCGTCAACCGCAATACTCGCCTCTTCGATACGACCAGACATAACATACCTCCCGATTTAAAGAATATGTATATGAAAAACGCGGGGCGAGTCGATAAAAATCGCCGCTCCGCATTTTGCCTAAAATAAAAAAGGTTCTATTAGACCTTTGCGCTAATAACCTGTCTGCCCCTGTACATGCCGTTTGCAGGATTTACTCTGTGCGACATAAAGAGCGTTCCGTCAGTATCTTTAATAAACTCCGGAAGTTTAAACTGGTTTGCACCGCGGCGCTTGCGCGAGCGCTGCTTGGACTGTTTGCGTTTTGGTTGTCCCATGATCTACCTACTCTTCTTGTTATTTAAAATTGAAAAGAAAGGAAGGTACGCAACTTTTTGCTTCTGTCAACCCTATTTTTTTACAGCTTAATATTTGACAGGCGCAAACTTTGTTGCAGATTCTCAGAGCGGATATGGCAAATTTGATAAAAATCCTACTTCTAAGCGCAATTCTGCCGCTTGCAAGCGCAAAAGCATACACGATAAGCGACGCAAAAGGCCAGACCTTTGGTTTCGAAAAGCCTCCAAAAATCGCCTGCATAACCCCCAGTGTAAGCGAAACAATACTCGATTTGGATTCCGGCGATCTGCTCGTGGGCGTATCGCGCTACTGCAGCTACCCGAGTGGCCTTCCCAAATCAAAGGAGCGCGCCGATATAATAAAATCCAAGCCAAAGCTAGGCGGCTTCATAGACCCGGATTACGAAAAGATTCTGCTTCTAAAGCCCGATTTATTCGTAATTCCCCTAACCTCCGCAAACACTCAAGCAGAGAGAGTTCAAAAAATGGGTATTAAAGTTTTTTACACCTATCCGGACGGCTTGGAAAGCATTGCAAAAAATACCCTGCTTTTGGGAAAACTCCTAAATAAGGAAAAGCTTGCTGAGGATTTGGTGGCGGAATTTGAAAGGCAAATAGCAAATTCTGCCAAGGATTTTCCGGAACTCAAACCGCGCGCCGCCTTTCTATTCGGGAAAATGGCGGCAGGCAACGGCTCTTACGTAGGGGAGCTTATGAATAGCTGCGGATTTACAAATGTTGCGGACGCCACAAAAAAGCCATGGCCCGTGCTTTCGCGCGAGAGCATTCTAAGCTTAAACGTGGAAGTCTTGATACTTGAAGCCAAAGACGAGGGAACTTTCAAGCAGCTAAAATCGGAACTTGCCAAAGACAAAGTCTGGGCGGCAAGCCCCGCCTTCAAAAATAATGACGTTTACTTTGTGGAGACCGACGCTGTTATACGCCCGTCGCTAAGGCTTAAGAAAGCCGTGGAGGCTCTGTCTGAAATACGAAGCAGACATCTTAAAAATAAGTCTCAAAAAAAACAGTAGGGCTAAGAGATTTTCTTAAATATATAGACGTAATCGTTTTTGCGCACGGTCTTTGGAACTTTTAAAGAGAAGCTCTGCCCTTTTTTAACGCTTTCGCAGGCGCCCTCATCTGTGCGCAAGCCTGAGGCTGTTAGGCGCAAAAAGCCGGTCGTCTTGCCCTCTATCTGAAGCTCCTGCCCCTCGCTTATTGAATTGTCGCTAACAAGGATTTGGGCTACGCCTATGCGTGGGTAAAATTTCTTAACCCTGCCCAAAATGAGCTTTCTAGATTCGGCGCAATTGCCTTTGCTAGTCCAATCGCCGACGGGCTTTCCCATGTAAAAGCCGCTCGAAAAGCCCCTGTTGAATACCGACTTTAAGCGCGGCATAAGCTCATCTTTAAGGCGCGCAAAATCCTCGTTAAAAGTGGGGCTTTTGCGGTTTTGGTAGTAAAAATCGCAGGCCTTTCTGTAGGCCGACACCGTCTCAAAAACATATTCGGCGTTTCGATTTCTGCCCTCTATTTTCAAAGAGCCGACCTTTGCGTCCAAGAGTTTTTCTATAAATGGCAAGGTACACAGATCTTTGGGACTCATGACGTAGCCCTTGCCGACCAAAAAGCCCTCGCTAAAGCCCTCTTCGCGCGCGTCGCTAATCAAATACTCGCGCCTGCAAGGCTGGAGGCACTCGCCGCGATTTGCGCTCTTTTGGCAGTTAAATAGCGACATAAAGCACCTGCCGCTTACCGAAACACACATTGCCCCATGGGCAAAGACCTCAAATGAAATCTTCTCAAGCTCCGCCTTTGCTAGGTATTTTGCAAGATTCTTTCTTATGAGAGGAATGTCAGAGATTGAGCACTCGCGCGCCAGAACAAAGCGGCGGATTCCGAAATTTTTGGCGTAAAGAGCCATTGAAAGCGAGTTTGAAACGCTCGCCTGCGTCGAGAGATAAACGGGCAGTGAAATTTCGGAAGCTATGCTCACTGCGGCGAAATCCCAAGCAATAACTGCGTCCACGCCCGCTTTCTTTGCAGATAGCAATGCCTTTTTTAAAGCGGGCAAATCGCGCTCAAAGTAAATCGTATTCAAAGTTAGGTAGGCGCGAACTCCGCAAGACTTGCAAATTTTGCAGAGCTTGCGCATTCCAACTAAGTCGAAATTTTCCGCCCCCGCTCTCATATTAAGACCCTGAAGCCCGAAATATACGGCGTCTGCGCCCGCCTGTATAGCGGCGTCGAGACAGACGAAGTTGCCCGCTGGAGCCATTATTTCAACTCTTGAATTTTTCATATAGGCCGCCTATCAAGCTAAAGATTCGCCCAAAAGTCAACACCGCTCTTTCGCAAAAACTTTGCCTCTTTTTGCAATTTTTAAGCAGGATTTAGCGCTAATACCCAAGCTTCTAGATGAGGTATTGCAAATTAAACTGACGGTAACTTGAGCCCCTTAAGGGTCTTAAAAATTTCAAAAAATAGGGATAAGCGAGTTGTGCTCCAAAAATAAATTGAATAATTCCGCTCATTGTGCAAACTAATCTACCCTATGCCTCAACTGGGACAATTCGCAAGCCTTCAGCAAAACCTGACTCTGACGCAGCAAATGCGGCAAAGTTTGGAGGTTCTGCAAGCTCCAACTCTGGAGCTGAGGGAATTTGTGAACCAGCAGCTAAATTCAAATCCGCTATTGGAGGAAATAAAGGAAAGTCCGGACATATCTCTAGATTCCCCTAGCGACGCAAAAAATCAAGCCCGCGATTTTTTCTTTAACTCCATTGCCGACAAGGAGAGTTTCCAGACCCATCTGAGAACACAAGCCGCACTTGAGCTTCGCGATAAAAATGTGCAGGAGGCTTTCAACTTTCTTGCAGACTACCTAGACGAGCGCGGTTTTGTATCCGCCGAGGCCTTTGAAGACGCCCGGCGCGACAAGCTAGACCCAAGCGATGTAAAAAGGGCTCTCGAATTTATGCAGACCTGCGAGCCCGCCGGCGTTGGCGCGCGCGACTACCGCGAATGCTTTATGATTCAACTTAAGCGAAAGCACCGCGAAAACTCACTGGCCTACGCGATACTGGAATCTCAGTACGAGCTTTTGCAGAAGCGGAAGGTTCCGGAGCTTGCGAAAATTTTTATGGTGCAAAGCTCGGATATTGAGCGGGCAATAAGGGAAATTGCCGAGCTAGACATGTCTCCGGCAAAGACCTTTGAGGATAGAGACTCAATATATGTGAATGCCGACCTCGAATTTTTCAAGGAGGGTGGAATTTGGCAAGTGCGCCTCACAAACGACGCAGTTCCAAAGCTCAGGATAGACTCGACATACCGCGAAATAATAGCCCGCGGAGGGCTTTCCAGGGAGGATTTGGCCTACTTTAAGGAAAAGACGCGCGATGGTAAATCCGTCATAGAAGCAATTGAGATGCGCCAAAATACAATACTTGAAATAGGCAAGGTAATACTCGATAAGCAGCGCGATTTCTTTGAAAGGGGAAGCGAATTTTTAAAGCCCTTGACAATGGCTCAGGCTGCGGAAATCATAGGGGTGCACCCAACCACCGTAAGCAGGGCCGTAGCCAATAAATACGCCAGGGTTGCCTTTAAAATTTTGCCTTTGCGCTTTTTCTTTACAAGCGGCTTTGCTATGGACGGAGAAGAGGAAATCGCAAACACTGCCGTCAAAAATGAGATAGCGGAAATCATAAACGGCGAGGACAAGTCAAAACCTCTGAGCGACGGGGCAATAGCAGACATTTTAAAGGGGCGTAACATAGACATTGCCCGCAGAACAGTCGCTAAGTACCGCGAGCAACTGAATATCCCCCCAAAATCGATGCGCAAAAGATTCGATTGAGACAAAATAAAGCGTGATTATTGAAAAAAAGGGTGTAGAATCCGGCGGATTATTATGGAGGATATTCGTAAAATTCTTTTGGAAAAATGCGCAATTTTCGCGGACGCAAGCGGAGAAAATCTGAGCTGTGCGCTCGTTAAAAATTCGCGGGTAATTTCAGAAGTAAAGATGAGAGGCTCAGCCTTGGAAAACCTATTTGAGCTTGTTAAAAAAGCTCTGATGGAGTCAAAAACTGAACTTTCCGAAATATCTCTATTTGCATTTTGCATCGGCCCCGGCTCCATACTCGGCATAAGGACAAACTCCGCGGCCTTTTCCGTCTTTAGAGCGGCTTCCGAGGGGAGCTTGCTCGCAACTTGGAAGATGCTGGATTGCTACGCCCAAATATTAAAATCTAAGGGCTTGAACGAATTTTCCATAGTTTGCGCCTCCAGAAAAAACTACGCAAATGCGCTAATTTCTTGCGACGACAATATGTCGGCCAAAGAAATTGAAACTTCAAAAATAGCCGAGCTTCCAAAGCCCGTGTTTTACATCGCCCAGCGCAAGAATTCCGATCCTAACTTCGCAAATCTTGAGGAAGTCTATTTTAGCGCTTCGCAAATATTTGAACTTTTAAAATCGCAGCCCGAACTCTTGAGCGTCTGCAAGCCTTACGAGACTCCAGACGCCCTGACGCTCGCAAAGCGCGAATACGTAAAATGGAATTCCCACGCACAAGTTTAAGATGCTCCGTACAGATAGATCTGTACGCGCTTGAGAGAAATTTGGGGCGCATAAGAGACTTTCTGCCGCGCTCAAAAAGCTACATAGCCTTAGTTGCGGCAAATGCCTTTGGCATAGGTATGGAAGCCGCCGTTGCGCGCTTAATGCTAAGCGGCGCCGACGCATTTGCAGTTGCCAATTTGTCGGAGGCAGTGCGCGTGCGCAAGGTCGGCCCC
>URYY01000017.1 GCA_900552245.1 uncultured Opitutales bacterium
AGACGGGCGGCGTTGACAGGCTTCAGTATTCAAAAGGCATAAAGGGGCAACTCGGCGGAGTAAACGCGCCGACTGTCTTTAACGCGACTTTCCACCACCGCCAGTTCTGGGACGGACGTGCGGCAAATTTGGAAGAGCAAGCCGGTGGCCCGCCGTTAAATCCTGTTGAAATGGGCTCCACTTCATGGGATCAGATTTGCGCGAAATTAAATAAGGACGAAAAGTTTAAGAAGGAATTTACGGCAGTTTATCCCGATGGTTTCAGCGGTAAAAATATCTGCGATGCCATAGCGGAATTTGAACGCACACTCGTAACCCCCAACGCCCGCTTTGATAAATATTTGCGTGGCGATAAGACAGCACTTACTGCCGATGAAATCCGCGGTTACGAGCTCTTCAAGGCTGCGAAGTGCGCAAACTGCCATGCGGGCGCAAATCTAGGAGGTTTAACATTTGAATACATGGGAGTTTTGAAAGATTACTTTGCCGATAGAGGCAATGTAACCGAGGCCGACAAAGGCTTGTACAACTTCCAAAAAGACGATAAGAATATAGGAAAATTCAAGGTTCCGACTCTGAGAAATGTAGAGCTCACACCGCCCTATTTCCACGACGGAACAGTGACATCTCTAAAGGAAGCCGCCGCGCACATGGTAAAGTACCAAGCGGGTGTAAAGCTGTCGGAACAGGATATTGAAGACATAGTAAAGTTCCTGTACACGCTGACAGGCGAGTACAATGGCAAGCCCCTCAGCCAAAATGACCAAAAGTAAATAAGGCCTTTAACTAAAATAAAAGCGGCGTCTGCTAATTTGCGGGCGTCGCTTTTTTATTTATTCTTTTCTCAAAGATTATTGCTACTGTATAGAAACAAACTAGTGCCTATTTTCAGCAAGGAAGCGCTCTACTGCCGGGATATCCTCTCTGTAAGTAACCCCCTGCCAACGCTCAAAACTCGGCAATACGCGAACTTTTACACGTCCATCTTTAACGGCCTTGTTGACGGCAAAGGGCAAGTAAAATTCCGCCTTTAAGTCGCCCGATTTTTCGCGCAAAAATTCTTTAAAATCGCGGCTTAGTATATCGAATATATATGGAGAAAAACCCCAGAAATTCATCGACACTAAAGTCGTTTTGGGAAAGACATCTCCCTTTTCATCGCTTACATTTAAATCATCGCAAGCCGAAAGCCCAGTGCGCTCTTCAACATCAATCAAGTAGCCCCCGTCTGAAACTTTGCAAATTCCGCGAGATACAGAGCCGTTTTCGGACAAAGTGTTCCCGAGCTCGTAAGCTGCTAGCGCAAAAGTATCCTCTAGGCCCTCGTCGAGAAAATCAGCAATTAACTTGTATGAACCCGCCCCGTAATAGTCGTCGGCATTTATAACTAGAAATGGGTTTTTGATTAAGTCTTTGCAGGCTAAGACCGCTTGACCCGTGCCCCAAGGCTTAGTTCTGCCCTTCGGGGCTTCAAAGCCCTCAGGTAGGTCGTCTAGCGATTGAAATGCGTAGGCAATTTCAACTTTTCCCTCGTGCTTTCCCGAAACCTCCGCCTTAAATTCGGCTTCAATATCTTTGCGTATCACAAAGACTACCTGCTCAAAGCCCGCCGAAATTGCGTCTTCTATGGCAAAGTCCAAAAGCGTGTTTTGATTTTTGCCGAATTTATTAAGCTGCTTTAAACCTCCAAAGCGGCTTCCCATTCCAGCCGCCATTACAAGTAAAGTTTTTTTCATACCAAATCCTTGTGTGTAAATATGTGGGCAAGCGCCGCCGCAGCCGCGTCGGATTCATCAAAGCCAAGCGCTTGAATTTTTAATATTGAAGCCACTGTTTTAGAGACCTGCTCTTTGCTCGCGCGTCCAAAACCCACCACGGCCTGCTTTATTCTAAGCGGCGGATACTCGTAAACGGGAACGTCAAAATTTGCTACGGCCGCTATCGCAGCTCCGCGCGCGGAGCCCAAAATAAGGGCTGTCTGGTTGTTTTGCACATAAATAGTCTGCTCTACGGCGGCGGCGTCTACACTGAATTTTTTTGCCATTTTCTCAACAGCCCTAAAAATTTCGCGCAAGCACTCCGCCTGAGTTAGGCGCGGGCTATTGTGAACAAGCTCCGAAGCTAAAAATTCGGGAGCGGAATTCTGAAGCTGCCTTACAACCGCAATGCCCGTTCCGCGCAAGCTAGGGTCTATGCCTATTACGGTTCCGAAGAAACCAACCCTAGTGTATGCCTTGGACTTTGATAGAGTTTCGCGAGCGCAACTCAAGACGTCTCTGCCGCTTTCCATGCGGGCAATTTTTTGAGCCCATAGCAATCTCGAACTTTTGTTAGCCATTTTTAGGATTCAAAAATCTCGCCGTGCCTTAAAATTAAATTTCTCGAAGTGCGCTTTGCAAAGTCCGGATTGTGCGTGACAAGCAAGAGAGCCGTGCGCTCGCGCTTGCACAAATCCAAAAACATCTCCATAACTTCAGCACCCGTATCCTCGTCCAAATTTCCCGTCGGCTCGTCTGCCAAAATGACGCTTGGGTTATTTAAAATTGCTCGCGCGATTGCAACCCTCTGGCGCTCGCCGCCCGATAGCTGCTGAGGCATGTGCATAAATCTCTCCGATAGCCCCACGTGCGCAAGAATATCCCTGGCCCTGCTCCTTGCCTTTGGCAAGGAGCGCCCTGCAATTCTTGCTGCAAAGACGACGTTTTCAAGAGCGTTTAATTCGGGTATTAGGCAATATGCCTGAAACACAAAGCCCATGTAGCAAGCTCTCAACTTTGCCTGCTTTGAGTTCGATAGATTATCGACCCTCCTATCGTCCCAATAGACCTCTCCGGAACTAGGAGCATCTAGGCAGGAAGCTATGTTTAAAAATGTGGTCTTGCCCGCGCCGCTTTCGCCGCGCAAACTCGCGCTCTCGCCCTCTCTCAGCGTTAGCTTTGCCCCGCGCAAGACTTCTATTACCCTGCCGTCAGGCGAGTCAAAACTCTTCTTTAAGTTTTCTATTTTAAGAACTTCCCTACTCATTTCTCATAGCCTCCGAAGCCTTTAGTCGCGAGGCCCTCCAAGCCGGCAAAAGCCCCGCCAACGTACATAAAACCACTGCAAATAAGCAGGCAAACAGCGCGTCCGAAAATACGTATTTTACCGGCAAATTCGAGAAATGGTAAAACTGCCTGAGCGTATCCTCACCCACAATCAACCTCACAAGCGGCGCCCTAAAGTGCAGCAAGACAAATGTAAATATAAGCCCGACTATAGCCCCCAAAACGCCTATGATAAAGCCCTGCAAGCAATAGCAAGCGGCAATCTGCCCAGGGCGTGCGCCCATTGCACCAACTAAGCCTATCTCCTTTGTCTTTCTAAGCACGGTTGTGTATAGCGAAGAACATATTGAAAAGGACGCAACTATGATTATCAGCATTATTATGACAGACATCATGACTTTTTCGGTTGCTATCACCCTCAAAAAGGCGGCATTTCCGGTTAGCCACGTATAGGCCTGCAAGGGGTAACTAAGCATATCAGCATTGAGCCTCTTTGCAAAATTTACCTCATTTACCCCATCTTTTAACTTTAGAACTATCGAGTGGTAGCCCTCGCCAAGCATGTATAAATCGCGCATTCTTCTGAGCGATACAAGGCAGACATTGTTGTCTATGTCGGAAAAGCCCGTATTTAAATACCCCACTACCTCCAGGCGCGCTGGCATTGGAACTTCCTCTTTTGAAAGCTTCTCTAGCAATGTGGGCGCATAAACTTCAACGGTATCGCCAACAGATATCCCAAGTGCGTTTGCTATGTGTATGCCGACAATTATCGAATTGTCGTCAAGCTCGTCAATATCTCCCAAGCGAATAAAATTTTTCTCGGCAATGGGTATTGCGCACTCGCCTGAAATAGTGTCGTAAGAGCGCAACATAGGGTAAGTCGGCATATTGCCGCTCATTAACATTACAGAGCCTCGGGCAAGCTTCTCTACCTTTTCGACTTCGGGGCAAGCCTTGAGTTTTTCCACGACTTTGTCGGCCTCCTTGCCCATAATTCGGCCGTTTGCCTCTATCGTAATTTGCCCGCCCGTATCCTTTAGCTTTACGGCAATTTCCGAGTGGAAGCCATTCATCACGCTCTGAGTCCCGAATAGCGCAAGCACGCCCAAGGCGACGCCCAATACCGATACCAAGGTAAAAAACGCCACTTTGCGCCCCGTCGGGAATAGCTGTTTAAAGGCTATGTATATCCACCATCTCATAGTTTTTAGAGTTAAAAAAAGCGGAGCTTTCGAGACTTTTTGCAGTTCCTAAAAGCTCCGCGAAAAAACGCTATTGCTGCTCAGGACGCAAGGATGGGAAGAGAATTGTATCTCTTATATTTGCAGCTCCTGTAAGCAGAATTATTAGGCGGTCAATACCAATTCCCATTCCGCCCGCCGGAGGCATTCCGTATTCGAGAGCCTCCAAGAAGTTGTTGTCGAGCTTCTGAATTTCCTCGCCTACCTGAGCTTCAAACATCTCGCGCTGAATGAACGGATCATTTTGCTCGGAGTACGCTGGCGCAATTTCCTGACCGTTTATGCAAAGTTCAAAAACGTCTATCACGCCGCTATCCTGCTTATTTATCTTTGCAAGCGGGCAAAGCTCCTTCTCTATGTGAGTTACAAAAGTTGGCTGAATTAGGAAGGGTTCTATAAGCTTTCCATAGACCTCGTTAGTCAGCTCGTAATCTTCCCAAGTTTCGTCGATTCCGTCGAGACCAAGCCTTTTGCAGCCCTCGATTTTTTCGGCCTTTGAGCGAGAGAACCAATCTTTGTCTCCGGTTTTTTCTATAATTAAATCCTTGTAGTCTACAACTCTCCAATCGCCGCCAAGCTCAATTATTGTGCCGTCGTAGCGCTTTACGGAAGTAGTGCCTATGACGGTGTTGCAAAGGTGCAAGACCAGGCTCTTTATAAGCTCCATCATGCCCTTGTAATCGCTGTAAGCCTGATACACCTCAAGCATTGTAAATTCCGGATTGTGGCGGCGGTCAATGCCTTCGTTTCTGAAGTTTCTGCCTATTTCAAAAACTCTATCCAAACCGCCCACGAGACAGCGCTTCAAAAAGAGCTCTGGAGAAATTCTCATGTAAAACTGGCAATCTAGCGCATTAAAGTGAGTTATGAAAGGCTTTGCCGCAGCGCCCCCTGCAACGCCCTGAAGCATTGGTGTTTCCACCTCTATAAAGTCGCGCCCCCAGAGGAATTTTCTTATCTCTTCAATAATGCGGCTTCTCATGATAAAACGGTCGCGCGATTCCTTGTTTACGATTAAATCCAAATATCTCTGGCGGTAAATTTGCTCGCTATCAGTAAGCCCGTGCCACTTTTCGGGTAGCGGGCGAAGAGCCTTGCTGAGCAATTTATAGTCGCTTACGCGCACCGTAATTTCGCCTGTCTTTGTCAAAAATAGCTTGCCTTTAACGCCTATGATATCGCCGATATCAATCATCTTTTTAAAATCCTCATTGTACTTTCCCTCCGGCAAATCGTCGCGAGAGAAGTAGAGCTGCATTATGCCCTTTCTATCTTGGATTTTAACAAAGCTTGCCTTGCCCATCAAACGGTAAACCAAAATTCTGCCCGCAAGGCTCACTTCCTGCCCCTCTCCCTTTTGCTCAAAGAGTTTTTTGGCCTCTTCGCTCGTGTGCGTCGGCTGCCAATTCTGGCTAAACGGGTCAAAGCCCTTCGCGCGCATCGCTTCAAGCTTGGCCTTTCTCACGGAGTAAAGGTCGTGCGTGTTTTCGTGCTGAATCTTATTTTGATCTGCGTTTTCCATGGTGAAAAATTTTACGATTAAAGCTAATATTTAAAATTCTTTAGGCAAACATATTCTGTTTAATCCGCCTTTATTTGAGCAGATTTTCAGGATTTAGAGCAAGCAGTTCCGGAAGCACAAAGAGTCCGTTTTCGCGAACTTTTACTCCGTCAAAGTAAATCTCGCCGCCGCCGTACTCCGGAGTCTGTATGCAGACCATATCCCAGTGTATCTTGGAGCGGTTTGAATTGTCCGCCTCGGCGTAGGCTTGGCCTGGCGTAAAGTGGAATGAGCCCGCAATTTTTTCGTCAAACAGAATGTCGCGCATTGGGCGATTTATAAGCGGATTTACGCCTATTGCAAATTCGCCGACGTAACTTGCACCTTCGTCGGACGAAAGTATATCCCGCAACTTGTCGGCATTCATAGAAGCGTCTGCATTTACTATTTTTCCGTCTTTAAATTCCAGCCTTATTCCGTCAAACGAAATCCCGTTGTAAACCGTGGGAGCCGTGTAGCTTATTACGCCATTTACGCTATTTTTAACTGGAGCAGTGAACACTTCGCCATCGGGTATATTCATTTCACCGGCGCAAACTATTGCGGGAATATCCTTTATAGAGAAGGTCAAATCCGAACCGTTTCCCAATATGCGAACCTCGTCCGTCTTTTGCATCAAATCTCGCAAAACTCCCATTGGAGCTGCCAACTTTGAGTAGTCGAAAGTGCAGACGTCAAAGTAAAAATCTTCAAAGGCTTCAGTGCTCATACCCGCCTGCTGCGCCATAGCGGGCGTTGGCCAGCGCAGGACTACCCACTTTGTCTTGTCCACTCTCCAATTTAGTGCGGCCTTCATAGCGGAGCTAATTTTTGCAACTTTTTCGTGCGGAATATCGCCGCTTTCAAAGATATTGTTCGAGCCCCTTATTGCGATGTATGCTTGCATCTTCTTCATTCTAGCAAGCTCTAAATCCGCCAGGGTCTGCAAGCGCGAATCGCTAGAGCAAAGCGCAAGCTTTCTATTTATGCGCGAATTTGAGAGATTTACAAAGGGATTTGCGCCTAAATTCGCAACTTCCTCCACCAGTGCCTCAACCATTTCCGGCGGCACTTCAAACATGTCAAGCAGGACGTTCTCGCCATCTGCTACTTTTACCGAATATTCGCAAAGCAACTTTGCAAGCTTATTGTATCTCAAATCTTTTGCCATAATTACAATATATTAAAATTTTTATAGATTCTTTAAATCTGCAGGCGCTTCAAAATATTTTGAAAGCTCATTAACTTCAAATACACCTGCCGGAAATTTGTCCAAAAATTTTGCGGAAACTATTTTTATAGTGTCTCTATCCCGCGAATTTTTGTCGAACATTTCAAGTTCTTTTACAATCCACTTTTCATCAAATTTTTTAACGCTGCCAAGCGATAAAACCCTGCTTACATCACCATCTTTATCGAAATACTCAGTCTGAAATGGCGCGTTAAATTCGCGGCTTAGTGCAACTCTTATTTTTGATATTCCTGAAAAGTTTTCAGGAGCCATCAAATCGTAGAAATGCACCGCTCTAGCCACCCTGCCCGGCCCATAATAGGTGCTTTTCCATGTTTTAAAAGGCATAAGGACATCGAATGGCGAATATATAATTCCATCCATAAGAGGCGCTAACCAATTTGTCTTTTCTAGCTTTTCAGTCTTGCCGTCTTTAAATCTATAAATTTCAGAATTGCCGGAATTGCCCAGAATGAGAAAATTTACGGCTGTAGAATCAGACCTATTTTTTAAAGAAATTCTGATATTTCCCTGATTTATATCGCCTGCGGTTCCCCAAATCAGACCGTCGTAAAAGCTGCTTTCGCCCCTGCGCGGCTTGTGTTCCAAAGTAAAGGCAAAACAGTAGTCCGCCGCCGGTCTTGTGCGCGAAAATTCCGACCATCGCTCAGTGGCCTCCTCTTCTGTGAGCGGAAAGACTCTTGAAGACGCTCCGCCCCTAACACCCTGCGCCTGCGCAAAGATTGAAGCTAATATAAAAATAATAAAAAGTAAAATTCTTAGCGAGACTTTCATAGTGTCAATAATTGCCAATTTTAATTGGAAAAGTCGAAATTTTTCGCGCAATAAAAAGGGCACAAGCTCACACACTTGCGCCCAAATCAAAACTGAATCAAAGGACAATTACTTTGAAGCGGGCGCCGGTTGAGCCGCTTTAACTTTTGAATCCTTATTATCGACAGACTGCTTTTGAACGGGTTCCGTTTTTGCTGCAGCTTCCTTAGATGCAGCCTCGCCTTCCGCCGCCTTCTGCGCCGCAGCCGGTGCAACAGCCTGCTCGGCAACTTCATCAATTACCGAGCTCAAAGACGGAACTTCCGACGAAGCTGCCGAATTTTCAGCCGTCTTTGAAACGTAAATATTGCCCATAAAAAGCAGGAATGTAAGTACAAAGAAAACCACTATGCACTTCACGCACACGCTAGTGAGAACATTTCCAGTCTCGCCGCCAAAAGCGCTCTCTGCGGCGCCTCCGCCCAAACTAGCCCCCATTCCAGCATCGGCGCTAGGCCTTTGCATTAAAATTACGAGCACCAAAAGCACGCAAATTAAAATGAGTATCAACGTAAATATGCCTATTATGGTAGGTAACATACAAAAAATCCTCTAAATATCTAATGACTTAAAGTTGCAAGAGTGACCGATTTAAAAAATTTTTCAATACTTTTTTTAATGAAACTAAAAAAAACAAAAAAGCCGCGCATCGCATGAGGCGCGGCTTACGAAATGAATACCGAACTACTTAGTCAAACGCTTCTTTGGTTCCGCGATATTCGAGAAATCGCGAGCCATATTTGCCAGCGTATTGGCGATGAAATTAGAGCGGTTACGATTATCCATTTCCGCCATTTTATCTATCTGGTCAACCAAAGGCTTGGGCAGACTTATAGAAATCTGGGTCATACCCGAATCTTTAGAACCTGTTGCTGATTTAGGAGTTCTTCCCATATAGTAATCTTTCGCTTTGTTTTTGTTAGAACCTTAATAGTAAGGAATAAATCGGATTATTAAAGTTGTAGTTAATCTAAAATTCACAAAATTGTCAATAACTTTTTTGTATTTTTTAGTAAGAGACAAAAAAAGCACCACGAGAGTTCCCGAGGTGCCTAATTTTAAGCAAAGTTAACGATTACTTTATGTCTAACTTCTTCCAAGCTCCATCCGCCTGCGAGGACTCTACGCTGGCATCGATAAAGGCCATGCCCATTCTGCCGTCGTAAACGTTTGCATACTTGGATCCGTCGCAATTGAAGGGCTTGCCCGCCCAATATGCGCGCACGTCCTTTTCAAAGAATCTGTGCAAGCGCGCGTAGGCATCGTGGAAGCCTTCGCAGTGGCCACTCGGGATTTTAGGCTCGGCGAGCAAATCAGCGGGAACATCGCCCAAGAAGCCGTCATTCGGCGCAACTGCGCCTCTCCAGTACTTTCTGTCGGGCTTGCCCGGCTGGCAGATTGTGACAGCTTCAGACTCCTCCTGCCTCCAAATTAGAGAACCCTTAGTTCCGACTATCTCTATACCGAGGTCGTTCTTGTGCCCGTGATATATCTGAGAAGCTCTTACAAGCGCCTTGCCGCCATTTGAAAGCTTGCAGTAGGCTGTGAAATGGTCGTCGAGAGCGCGACCGGGAACAAAGATTTCCAAGTGAGCGCTTACGTCCGTCACATTCAAGCCCGTTGTAAATCTAAGCTGCATTAGGGCGTGTGTTGCGATGTCGCCGCCGCAACCGCTCTTGCCTGCAGCCTTCGGATTTGTGCGCCAAGAAGCCTGCATATTGCCGGAATCCTCAAGCTTGCTTGCAAGCCAACCCTGAACATAGTATGCGTCAACCCAGCGGATTTCTCCCAATAGCCCGCTTAGAACTATAAAGCGCGAAAACCAAGTAGTCCAGTGCCCCAAGTAAGTGTGCGCAACAGCAAAGGGAACTTTGTTCTTTTCAACTGCCGCAACAATTTTATCGGCTTCTTCCATCGACATGCACAAGGGCTTTTCGCACATTACGGGTATTCCTGCCTCTACAGCCTTCATAACAGGATCGAAGTGCACGAAGTTCGGAGTAACAACAACTAAGTAGTCTAGGCGCTCATCCTTTGGCAGATTTTTTTGCTCTGCTATCATCTCTGCATAGGATTCGTATCCCTTTATAGGATAGGGCCAATTTGCGGCTTCTTCCATTGCGATTTTCGGATCCGGATGCAAAGCTGCCGCAACCACGCGCCTAGTGCCGTCCGAATGAATCGCTCTCTGGTGGGGTTGAGCGATAAAAGCTCCGCCGCCTCCGCCTACTAAACCTACTCTTAATACTCTTTCTGACATATTATTCCTTTGTTACAAAATAAATTCAAGACAACTGATAGACAGATGAAAACAAATACAAACCGCGCGTTCAAGTAAAAAATCAAAAAACTATTATATGCTGTTGTGTTACTTTCCGTCTGAACAATTTAAGCGAGGGAAGCCTTAACGCAATATATAGTTATACTACTACTTGAGTTTTAGATAAATGCGCCTTAAAGCCTCATAGTCATGCTCGCGGCTCGCTGAAACTATGCAAAATTCAAAATATTTCTCTTCCAGTAGCTCTCTCTTTGCAGTTTCAAGCCGCTTTGCTATATCTTCAGGCTTATCGCCCCTTAAAGTCATTCGCTCTTCTATTACGGATAGAGATTCGGGTTTTATAAATACACTGTGGAGCCTGTCGCGCAGGGCAGCGTCGGTTTCGGCTATGTTCTTCCAAGTTCTAGCCCCCTGCACGTCTATTATCAAAATTACGTCCCTGCCCGAATTTAGCTTTTCCAAAATTTCCGACTTCTGCGTTCCGTAGTAATTGCCATGCACTTTAGCCCACTCGTAGAAATCGCCTGCCTTAATAGAATTTTCAAATTCCTCGACGCTTAAAAAGTGGTAGTCGACTCCGTCTAACTCGCCCTCGCGCGGCTTGCGCGTAGTTGCCGTGACCGCCCTTACGATGTTGCTATTTTCAGATATTAAGCGCTCGCAAACAGTATTCTTGCCGCTGCCTGCCGGGCCGGAAACTATTAGTAAGATTGAAGACATCTCAGTAAAAAATCATTGAAATATACATGGAAAGCGCGGCTAAAATAAAAAGCCCTCCAAAAGACTTTACTCGCGAGCTTTTCTGCCATAGCCACTCAAATAAATCGCGCATTCTGTATGGCAAGCAGCCAAAATATATAAAGGCAACGACCAAAATATAGGCAATCGCAACCATTGTGAGTCTTGCCGGTATATCCAACATGTAGGCCGAATCTATAAACTCCCGCAAGGCTAGCAACATCACAACACTCAAGCCCCTCACACTTAAAAAGTCCGGCAAATATTTAAAGGCCAAGAGCCCTGCTCCGCCAAATATAGCAATCAGAATAAACTTGTAGTTGCCAAAATCTGCCTCCGACAAGTTTAGGAGTATCAGCACAAACCACACTATGCCTGCCCCAAACAATGCCACTGCAGCCCTTGGGCTTCTCAAAAATTTAAATGCAAGCGGCTTAAATTTCTCAGACAAAAACGCAAGCCCCGCCGCCAAGCACAAAGTTGCAAGAATCGCTGTTGAAAGATATAAATTCATTCGCTTAAGAGTGCTTAAAATTTTTGTAAAATCAAGCGTTAATCCACTCTATATTAACCCTCGCCCGCTCTTTAGACTCACAGACAATACTGTGAAAGGAGCGCAAGCCCTCTATGCTGCAGACGCTGTCCAAGCGCTGCCCCCTAAACACCTCAGACAAAAACCAAACTTCCATGTTTTTTGGGTGGTGCGTCTTGTAAAATACGTCCGGAACAGGCTCTAGAGCCCAAGTTAGATAGATTGCGTTATTTACGTGTTGGTTTATATCCAAATCGTCTTTTCTCACACCAAAATTTGAAGTGTAAAGCGCATCCTTATCCGGAGGCTGAGGCATATCCGAAAACTTAAATTCAGACGCAAATTCGTCCGTCCTTAGCCAATCGCCAAGGGTATCGAGCCGCTCCAAGCGCCTCTTGTTAAGATCGAACAGTATCCACATTGTGCGGGCTGTTGCGACAGGGTCTCCCATTTCGTCGGAGAGCACAAACTCGCGCTCGGTCGTTACCTTTGTGCGGGTTGAGGCCCAAGTCTTTATGCAGACTCTCTCTCCGCAAGTGGGAAGCCTATCTATATCTAGCCTAAGCTTTGCTAGAGCCCAGCCCAGACCCTGCGGCATTAGCGTAGAAGACCCAACGCCCAAGACTTCGGCATGGTCCTTAGCAAGCTCCTGCATCATTTGCAAAAAAGACGGCAATTTCAAAAAGCCATTTACATCGCTATCTGAAATTCTGACTCTGTAGGTATCTGAATATTTTAGCATCTAAAAATCGGACAAAGTTTTGCGTCTGTAACATTTAGCGCAAAAATCAACCCGGAGGCCAAGCCATCTGCCTGCCGCCAAGTATGTGCAAGTGCAAATGCGGAACCGTTTCGCCGGCCATTAGCCCGTTATTTATAACTACTCTAAACCCATCTTCAAGCCCGGCTGCCTTTGCAACTTTCGGAGCCGTGAGAAGCAAGTGCGACAAAATTTCGGCATCTTCCCCGGAGGCCTCCGACAGCCTCGGTATGGGCTTTTTGGGAATTAGCAGAATGTGGACCGGCGCCTGCGGGTTTAAATCGCAAATTGCCATGCAAAGGTCGTCTTTGTAGACTTGCTTTGAAGGCACCTCGCCGTCGTATATCTTCTGGAATATAGTTTTCATACTAGACAAATATTATTTCCAAGTTCGGCAGGCAACTCTCATACCTTAGAACTATGCCCTCAACTGTAGATAAATTTTCGGCATATTCAATACGTTTTTTTGCAGACCATCTTTTTCCGCCGCGGACGGTCGATTCGTCCAAGCCCTCTATAATTAAAATCGGATTCTTGCAACCCGCTAGCCTCTTTATAGCGTCATTTATTGTTGCAAGCGCAAAGAGCGGATCAAAATAAGCCCCCGACATATCCAAGTATTCAAGCGTGGAATCGGGAGAATACATCTTTAAAATTGCCCTAGCAAAGTCGCGCGGAGCGCTTAGTTCGGCATTTTGCGAAAGAGCAAAGTCTAGCGCGCAATTTGTCTGCAAAAACACATCGCTTCCGAAATCGGAGCGCGCCGCCAAAATTCCGTTTACAATTCTCAACTTGCGAACATCCGAGCGCATGGCTAGATTTCAATCAGGACCGGACAGTGGTCCGAACCTAGAACATCGTCTAAAATCTCGCAGCGCTTCACCGATTTTTCAAAGCCCTTTGAGACCAAAAAGTAATCTATTCTCCACCCCACGTTTCTCTCTCGAGCTCGGCTTCTGTAGCTCCACCAAGTGTACCTATCTTTCACTTTCGGATTGAAATACCTCCAGACATCCACAAGCCCCGCATCGTTTAAAAGCGTCGTAAAGTCTTCTCGCTCCTCGTCGGTAAAACCCGCCGAAAAATGATTTGTATCCGGATTTGCCAAGTCGATTTCCTCGTGGGCTACGTTTAGATCGCCGCAAATTACAAGGGGTTTTCTAAGCCCTTTTACAAATTCCCGGAAATCCCTGTTCCACTGCCTGCGGTAAGGCAGGCGGCGCAAATCGTCCTGCGAATTTGGAACGTAGGTACTTATCAAGTTGAAATCGCCGTAATCGCAGCAGAGTATCCGCCCCTCGTCGGGGTGCCCCTCCAGATCTATTAGGCGGGCGTCAAAAGCGGGGGTGTTTGAGAGAATTGCCGTTCCGGAATAGCCTTTTTTTACGGCGCAATTAAAGTACTTTGCCTTGAATGGCAGTTCTATTGAGTCGCAAATATCTCGCGAAACTTTCGTCTCTTGAAGGCACAATATGTCGGGCTTATACTCTTCTACAAAGAGCGAAAAATTTTTCTTAAGCACGGCCCTGAGCCCGTTTACATTCCAAGAGATTATTTTCATAAGCCAAAGTTCTAATTTAAGCGCGTTAAATTTCAAGGATTTTGCGCACGTCTTCTTCAAAAGTTCGCCCGCCCGACTGAAGCTCTCCGATAATGTCGCTAAAGAGTTCGCGCTTCTGGTTTTGCAGCTTTCTAACGCTCTCTTCAACTGTGTTCTGAGAGATTAGTCTGTACACGAACACATCGCCGCGCTTGCCTATTCTGTGAACTCTGTCTATAGCCTGCTCCTCGACTGCGGGATTCCACCAAGGGTCCGCCAGAAATACGTAGTCTGCGCCCGTAAGAGTTATTCCAGTGCCGCCTGCCCTGAGGCTTACTAGCATTATTGACGCGGATTTCTGCCTCTGGAACTCCTCTACAGGCTCGGCTCTATTTCTGGTAGCTCCCGTTAATTCAAAAATTTTCGCCTCGGGAAATTCGCTCTCAATCTTTGCGCGTATGCGGCTTAAAAACGAGGTAAACTGACTAAATATTACAGCCTTTCGCGAGCTTGAAACTATTGATGACAAAGCGTCGGAAATAGCCTTAATTTTTCCGCTATTTAAGAGATCGCAAGAGCCCCCTACCCACTGCAGCAAAGCGGGATCACAAGCAGCCTGCCTAAGCCGCGTAAGAAGCGATAGCACGGAAACTCTCCCGCCGCGCTCTCCCAATGCGCCTGCGCGCACAGACTCCCGCGCGCTCTCCAATAGCTTCGCATATTCCTGCTCCTGAACTTCGCTCATAACGCAGGGCAAGTCCACAAAGATTTTTGACGGCAACTCCGCCGCGACTTCGCTTTTTAGGCGGCGCAACACAAATGGCGCAATCTGCGTCCTGAGTCTATGCGCAAAATCCGGCTCAGTCGCAAGCCTATGCGCAAAATCCGGCCTTGTTCCCATGAGGCCCGGCATGAGCCATCTGAATATGGACCACATATCCAAAAGCCGATTTTCTATGGGCGTTCCGCTCAGCGCCGCCTTGTGCTTTGTCCGAATCGCGCATGCGGCCTCGCTAACTTTTGAGTCCGGATTTTTTATGTACTGGGCCTCGTCTAAGACAGCGATTTCAAATTCCTGCGTATCGAGTTTCTGGCGGTTTCGCCTAAGCTGTGTGTAGCTTGAAATCCAAAGGGCGTCGCTATCCTCACTAAAGTCTGAATTAGCTCCCAAGACTTTGCAGTTTAAATGCGGGAAGAACTTCTTTGCCTCGTTTAGCCAAACGGCAATTACACTCGCAGGGCAAACTATTAAGAACTTCTTGCCGCAGCCGTAATACTTTGAAATTACACTCAGAGTTTGAACGGTCTTTCCCAAGCCCATTTCGTCCGCCAAGAGCATAGAGCAGCCGCAACTAAAAAGCTTTGCCATTCTGCCCGCGCCCTCGCGCTGGTACGGCCTTAAGAAGCCCTCCCATTCAAAATCCTCAGGCTTGCTTAAAACCTCGCGCTTCCACTCGCCAAGCTTTGAGGATAGAGACATTTTTACAGCCTCGTCAAAGAGCGTAAAAAGCATGTAGCGGGGAATTTTTCCGCCAAAGAAATCCAAGGCCTTCTTCGTTGCCCCAAGCAACTTGTCGTCGCTATTTGAGAGCCGCAAAAGCCCTTTATTTTGGATAATTCTGCAGCGGCAGTCCCTGCCCTGCAAAAGCTTTAGCTCGTCGTAATCGAGCTTGAAGCTTCCGGATGAGCCGCTGAAACTCGGCCGCAAATTAAAATCTTCATCAAGCTCAAGCTGCAAATCGACATCGACATCTTTTACGCCGTGCATAAGCATTTCAAGATCGTCGGAATGCTGGATTTCAAAATACCTTCTCCACTGCGGCAAGGCCACATTTACAAAACCTGCGAATGAGGAGCTATCCTCGCAAACGTGGCTCTTTCCATTGTAGCTAAAGTGAGACTTTCTAGCAAGCCGTGCAAGCCTTACAATCTTTTCGCGCTCCGCCGAATTTAAAGTAGCCGAAGTTCCCTTATTAAAAGCTGCAGTCAAGCCCTTTGGCGTCTTCCAAAACGCCGTAAAAGTTAGAGCCTCGCGCTTTAATTTAAACTGTAAGACAAGCGGCATCGCACTCTCTTTCAATGCAGCGGGCAAGGCTTCAGATTGCGGCAGGGCTTTCTCTTCCTTTTCAGGCTCCTTTTTATCCGGCCTTATAGCCGGAATTTCGTCGGCAAGAAGCTCCTCTAGCTCGTACATGCAGGCTACGGCGCAAGCTGCGTTTAAATCTTCATCTCGGCTTGAGCCGCGCAGCGTAAATGCGCCGCCGTCAAAGTTTATAACGCAATAGGGCTCGGTTTCGTCATCGATTTTTAGAGAGGCCGAAGCGTAGTTTTCGTGCACTTCAAGCGTCTTTACAAAACCGCTTGTGTAATAGAGCCTGCCGCGCGAAATTTGCGCGCGAGAAAATTTCGACTCCCAATTGAAGTCAAAATTTTCAAACCGCGCCTCCAACGCCGAGCGTTCGTAGGCGCGCTGTGCTGAGCGCAAAAAGGCCATTTACATAAGTCCGCTTCTCTGGTTTATAGCCCAAGTGTAAAGCTGAGAATACTCGAGCGCGGATTTCTTCCAAGAGAAGTCCTTTTTCATACCGTTTTCGCGCAATTTTAGATAGTCGGACTTTCTATCGTAGTAGGTTGAGCAGGCCCAACCTATGGTGTTGTACAGAGCCGATGTAGTAGCGTCGTAGAATACAAAGCCATCTCCGCTTGCGCTGCTTTCCATATATTGGCTTACGGTGTCTGCTAGCCCGCCCGTGTGGCGTACAATTGGCGGAGTGCCGTAAGCCATGGAAT
Source organism: uncultured Opitutales bacterium (assembly GCA_900552245.1). Classification (GTDB taxonomy): domain Bacteria; phylum Verrucomicrobiota; class Verrucomicrobiia; order Opitutales; family Intestinicryptomonadaceae; genus Intestinicryptomonas. The sequence continues at coordinate 16,535 of URYY01000017.1, forward strand.
ATAGCTGGTTTAGTCCGCAGGGCTCGAATCGGCTGGGCATTACAAAGAAGTCTGAGCCCGCCTCTATCATGTGCGAAAGCGCGTTGTCGTAACCTATGTAAACGCCGACCTTACCTCCGTAGATACTCGCAAGGCGCGAGAAATCCGCCTGCAATGAGGGCTCTCCGCTTCCCAATATCGCAAACTGCACCTGCATGTTAGAGACTATCGGATCTATTATGTGCGCCAACAAGTCCAAGCCCTTCTGCTCGTACAAGCGCGACACCACTCCGAAAATCGGCACATTCGGGTTCTGCTCAAGCCCCAAGCGCTTTTGCAGGGCCTTCTTGCACTCGTCCTTGCCGGACATATCGCCTAAAGAGTAATTTGCGCTTATAAATTTGTCTTTTGCCGGATTCCACTCTTCGTAATCAATGCCGTTTACTATGCCAACCATATCGGCCGCCTTAAAGCGCATTAGAGCGTCGAGCCCGCAGCCGTACTGGGGCGTTTTAATTTCCTGGGCGTAAGTGGGGCTTACGGTGGAAATTTTTGTGGAATTGTAAATTGCGCCCTTCATCAAGTTTAGATTCCCTAAGGCTTCGCAGTTGTGCGAGTTAAATAACTCCGCGCTAGGCAAACCCGCAAACTCCAAAAGCTCGCGCGGGAATATGCCCTGGTGTTGCATATTGTGTATGGTAAATACCGTCGCAGCCCTTCCTATTTTTGAGTAGCGATGGGTCGTGTTTAGATAAAGCGGCACAAAGCCCGTAGTCCAATCGTGGCAGTGGATTACGTCGGGAATCCAGTTTTGAGACTCGCAAAGATCAATTGCAGCCTTATCTAAAAATGCAAAGCGCGCACCGTTATCTTGGTAGGAATACGAGCCCTCATTGTAAATTCCTGGGCGCTTGTAGTACATGTCATACTCTAGAAAAAACGCCTTTGCCTTCCCTAAATCTTTAGACCAAACCGCGCAAAAATTTTCAACGCCTATGCCCAAGTGCACGCAAAATGGCGATAGCTCCAGCTTGAAAGACTCGTCTTTCTTCACGCAGGAATAAAGCGGAGTTACTATGCGCACCTCATGCCCCTGATTTGCAAGCTCCTTTGAAAGCGAAGAAACCATATCCGCAAGCCCCCCGACCTTTGAAAAGGGAGCGCACTCTGGAGAAACCATTAAAATTTTCATAGAAAAGAATATTTGAGTTTTATCGGGGCACCCGCGCTGCGGGCGTCAATTCTTGCAAATTACCGCAGGCACGCGCGGGCATTGTCAAAAATCGTGCAATTCTCCCATTTTGAGACTTAAAAGTCAAGTTTAAGGCGCCTTATTAAATAGCGGATAAAAATTCGCAAGCGCTAGAACTTTTGCAGTTCTTTTAATTTAGACTACGCGCGCGCACAATTTTTGCAACTTTTCCCGATACAATTAGCGCAAGTAGCGCAAAAAATACCATTAGAATCTCCGAGGGCTCCGACATCTCGGTAGTATCGCTCTCATCAAGGTCGGACTCCGTTAGCTCGTAATTTTTGTCGCTTTTTAAAGCCTTCTTTTCGGCACGCTTCATAATCTCCTCCTGCGACTTGCGCTCTACTACGATTAGCGCCGTCTGGGGTGAGAGAATTTTTATTTCCTTACTTAGCTTCGCGGCCTCCGCGTAAAGGCTCTGCTTTAGCGATGGATTTGCCGCAATCTTTTCGGATAGCCTCCAAAGCTTTAACATATCGACATCTCGCTGGTCTGAAAACATTGCAAGTACATCTTCCGGCAAGCTTTCAAATTTTGAATTTTTAAAGAGTTCAAGATTATCTCCGTATTTTGCCTCAACTATCTGCAAAGTATCGATGCCCGATTTTTCAAATTGAAGAATTGAATCTCCGCACCTAAGTACAATAGCGCTTTTCGATTCAAATTTAGGATTTTCAAATTCCTTAGTCTTACTTGGGTTTGAAAGGTAAAATATCTGAACGCTATCGTCAGGCAAAAATTCGGCGGACTTTGAGAAGTTTTTTGCGATGTCGGCCTCCGCAAATAGCTTTGACAAATTTTTATCAAAGCCCCCCACCCTCTTAAAGGAATCGAATGCGACTTTTAATCCGCCCAGATTCCACTTGCCGCCTTCGCCGCGCTCCACTATTTTTTCAAAGGGCGAGAAGTTCAAATTTGAAAAGTAGAATTTAACTCTGCTTACGCTCGGATACTCTCTGTCCAAATCTTGCAAAAATTTTTCGACATCTTCAAATTTTGCGCCGCTAGCCGACATATCTAAAATTACGGCGGGCAAGATGCTAAGTTTTGTAAAATCGCCTTCGTTAAAATTCTTAAAGTTTGGACTTAAGGCAAAAAATTCTCCGCAATCATAAACGTTTAAAAGTTTGTTTGAACTCGGCGAATCTTCAAATTCAAAGCTTTTGCCGTTTATCGAAAACTTTGAATTTTCTATTCCGCTTAATTTTGCAAACTCAAGCTCGAGTTTGAAGTCGTAATCCATAGGGAAGACGCGCAGCGAAACTAAGTTGTCGCCCTTGTAAAATGCAATGGCCGGATCGCGCAAATCGCTTACAATATTCTGATACGCCCACAGAGCCGACCTCTTTTCAACAAAGCTTGCCCTGCGCATTAGTTTATTCATTTCAAATGACATAGCGCTGACAAAAACGCCGTCGGGAAGCTCGAGATTTCCGATAAATTCGCTATAAAAGTTTTCCCCCGCGGCAAGAGTTAAAGAGAGCTTTCCAAAATTTCCACCCTCCGCTTTAAAATCAGCGCTTTTAATCTCGCGTGTTTTTGAAATTTTTTCAGTCCTAACCACCATAAATGCGGTTTTTAAATTTAGAAAACTCCGCTTTTTTACATCGCTTATTTCCAACTCCAGCGGCCTATTTAGAAATAGCAGCGATATCCGCTCCAAGTAGGAATCACGCACCACCATAGAGTCGCACAGAATTTCCATTTCAAGGGGCGTTAGGTATGGATAGTAGTCGCCATACTTAAACTCCAAAAATTTTATTGCAGCCTTTGCTACGGCCTCAGGGTCGCCTTCAAAGTTGCGGTCTGAGTTTGTATCGGGGCTTTCGACGTAGGCGAGGGCCTTTGCGAGTTCCACGCGGTAATAGTAATCGCGGGCGCAAATGGCAAATATGGGCAAAAGCATCGCAAAAACAAGAACTCCGACAGCGGGAGCTTTTTTAGTTTGAGCCTGTAAAATCTTTGTAATTTTAAGCGTAGCAAATAACCATAAAACAAGTGGGGCTATCATTACTATGCCGATACCCTTAACAATAAGAAAAGGCATAAGTGGCATAAAGGGCAAAAACAGAAGCATTACATAGCTTAAAATTAAATATATTGGCCCCGTTAGAAATATTTGTAAAAAAGCGGGAAGTTTAGATTTAAATATAGGAAGCAATAAGAGCAGAAAATTTGCAAGCACCACGCCCCAGAAGAACTTTTCGTCAAAGGGCATTTCCATCGAATTGATGGCAAAATAAAAATAGTAGGCGGCGGGCAATACCATGCCAAAAAGTCCAATCAAAAACAGGCGAAGGAGTTTATTTTGCTCGCGAATAATTGCGCCAAAGGAAATCGCAATTACGCGCCCCACCGCAACGCAAGTTAAAAATGCGAGTATCGAAAATACTGCTATAAATATTAGTACTAGCGAATCGGGTAATGAACTAAATTTGGATAATAACAGAAATAGCAAATATGTAAACGCCGGAACAAGAATTGCCGAAATAAGCGATATTAAGAAGCTTTTACCGAGATCCAGTTTGGAATCAAAGGCGCAAATTTTAAGGCCTAAAAACAGAGAAGGTATGGCTATAAAAAGAATAAAGTTAAAGAAGTGCCCGAAAAATGAAAATATCCACGGCGAAACGTCGGTAAAAGTTTTTGGAATAAAGTAGAGCGATACAGCGAAGTAAAATACTAAAAGAAAAACAAGCCCAAAAGAACGTGCGATTGAAAGATAACGCCTCTTTGCCCCCGCCGCAAGCGCGCCAAAGATTAGAACGACTATATTAAGCGATACCAAAACGCAAAAACTCACTATAGATTCAGAGTCCATATCACCCCACAGAATCCGCCCCGCGTTTAGATTTGCAAGAAGCATAAAAAGCTGCGGAAGAACAAAAAATATCCAAAGCGAACGCGCCGAGTAGAAGAAGTCTGGCAAAATGTGACTGCCTTGAAAATTCGATTCTTTACTAAAATCTAGAAGTAGGAAGTCTTTAATTTCTTTTAACATAGCCGAAGTTTAGAGTTAGAGTTATAAAAAGAAGAAATGAAAAGAATACCACCCCGCCCGCGAACATGTGAAGCGCAGGCGCAAAGCGCTCGTCCAAGAATCCGCGCGTAAAATTTAAAACTAAAATTGCTACACTTATTCGCAAGGCGTTTGCAAAAATCGCAAGCGGAATAGATAGCGCAATAGATGCAATAAAAGTTAAAATTAAGGCAAAAAAGCCCCTGCACCTTTCGCTTAAAATCCAAAATACGCACGCAGTTAATATTGAAAAAAACGAAACTCCCGAGCAGGAGGCATTAACTAAGACTCCGTTTGGGGAAAACACATCTAAATACACGCCCTCACTTGCGAGCGTGGGCGGGTTTAAAAATAAAATTAAAGCCGTAATTTTTGCCGCTTTTTCTGCAAACCACAACACCAAGGCCTCAGGGAAAAGCCTACTTAAAAATAGCGCAAAAAAGCAAAGTACTACCCTAAAAAAAAGTAAGACTTTCATATTTGTCCCCATAAAAACCTCGAGTAGCGCTAAGTTTATAGGAATATTTATGAAAGTCAAATAGTAAAAGTACTAATTGTGCTTTTCTACACCTACCATGCAGGAGTATGTGAGCTTAAACGGAGTCTCGAAAGGCGCCTCGCGCAAGGGGCAATTTTGCTCTTTGCAGTGCTTGCAATGCTTTGGCTTGCAGGGGTCAAAGTGTATGGAAAAAATAGCCTTGTCGGAAAAATCCTTAATCAGTGCCGACTTAAATAGTTCGTAAGCGTCGTGCCCCTGAGAGATATTGTAAAAGCGCGGCAAAGTGAGGTCGCAATCTATGTGGTAGTGATTGCCGAATTTTGCGATTTTAAGGTTGTGTACATCCACCCAGTCGTCGCGCAAATTTTTATTTATAGCGTCCAAGACCTTGTTCAGTGTTTCGTCGTCGGCTTCGTCGGTGAGGTTTGCAATGGTCTTTCGCAAAATTGAAATTCCCGTAATTGCAATTAGCGCGCCGAATACCAAAGCGAGGGCGCTATCTATCCAAGAAATCTGAGTGAGAGCCAGTATTATTAAGCCCAATACCAAGCCCACAGTGGAATATGTGTCGGAGTGCAAGTGACGCCCGCCCGCCACAAGCGCGATAGAATCGTACTTTTTGCCAAGCGCTATGCTTATTGAACCCATCGCA
>URYY01000018.1 GCA_900552245.1 uncultured Opitutales bacterium
GAAAAGTAAGTTTATTTGCCAAATCGCTAAAAACTAATCTTCCCTTGTTTAAAAAATGCTCGCCTACATTTGCCTTGCTTGCTTGCAGAGCGGAAATTTCCGAATCGTGCTTTTGTAATAGTCCGTCGGGGTCGGAAATCGCCTGCGCTTCTTGCGCAGCGGCCTCTGCAGCTTGTTTTGCGATTTGTACATCCTCTTTTAATTTTTCTAAATCCGAAGCTAATAAAGTTATTTCACTTACAGCTTGTTCGGCCTCATCAACAGTAGATATTGCAATATTTTTTGCACTTTCAACGTCGCCTTTTATGGATTCCAACTCCTCTTTATAGGCGGGCAAAAATTCTAGAGATTCTGAAATTAACGATTTTGTCTCCAACTTTGAATATATATCTAAGTTAGACCTAGCCAGATCCTTGGATTCCAAATCCGACAAATTTGCGCTCTTATTTAAAAAAAGCAATCCCGCCTCATCGCGCTTTATATACTGCGGATTTTCAATGGGAAGCAGTTCAGGATCTGATAGAAAATTTTCCTCAACAAAAATCCAGCCTGAGGCAAAAGAAAGTTTAGACCCGTCCGAAAATTCAACTCTCAAACAGAGCCACCGCTCACCGCTTGCAATTTGAGTCTCGATATTTGAAAACTTAAATACAGCATGCGGAACTTGACCATCAGCCTCCAAATCCAACTTACCGCTGGAATCGCAAATTGGATTCGAAAACTCCACGACTTCTTTCCGCATCAAAAGCGCAACAGTTCGGGGATCTGGAGCATTCATTGAACCCACGTCAAGAATCTCTAAAACCGCACTCTGCGCCGCCGACATATCAGCAACTATTTCATTTTGAAGAAAGGTTGCCTCTACTAGCAAATCATCGCCGCGCCTGAATCTCACAGGCCCTAGCGTTTGACTATCAATAGGCGAATCGCTAATTGCGGCATCCGCCATAATAACTATTTTTCTTGCGTTTGACATAATGTTTTAAATGTTAACTTTAAACATTATATACAATACACAAAATAACACAAATTAACTTTTGATATTTTTGGAAAAATTTATTTTTTTGTAATATTTGAACTTGATTTAACCAATTGCACAAATAAAAAGGGCGAAAGCCACGCTTTCGCCCAATGTTGAAAACTCTGTAAAATTTGCCCTATATTGCGTCCGAGAAGGAAACCTGCTTTATACCGGCCTTCGCACAGGCGTCGAGAACCGAGATAGAAGCCTGGTGGAATGAATCACCATCGGGAATAATTGTAACTACGGTAGCATGCCCTGCCGCATCGGAGCTTCGCTTTAGGCGTAGCAAAGTAGCAGCTAAATTGTCCAACTCATGTCCAGATAAAACCTCATCGGAAGCTGCAATTTCAGAACCATTCAGATATATGCTACTATTTGGCATTATCCTTACTACCTGCTCATTAGGCAATGATACCGAGTCCACAGGCGGAGCTTCAACAGGCAACATAACGGTTAAATCTGCCTCCTGCTGAATAGGCAAATACATAAAATATATCAACAACAAGAAGATCACATCCATCATAGAGGTTAGAGTAAAAGATGCATCCTCTATCTCAAGTCCTTTTTTCTTACGCCTTGCCATCTTACTGCTGCTCCACGCCAAATATTATATTAAAAACGCCTACTTTCGCACAGCGCTTCATAATCTCGCTAGTGTAACGATAAGGAGTTTCGGCATCGGCTCGCAAATACACACCCTTAAAATCCGGATTCTGCGCAAGAGCCGCGATGGCTTGCTCTATCTCATCGGCATCCGACGGCTTTGATCCCAAAAAGAAATTGCCGTCCTTGTCAATCGATACGTACTGTCTATCTCGACTGTCCTCAGTAACCTTAGCTTCCGGAGCAATCGGCATCTCTACCTTTACCATCTCCGCCGAAGCAAAACTGGTTACCGTCATAAAAAAGGCGATCAGAAGAAATACAACATCCATCATTGAAGTCAGCTCAAAGTGGACATCCTCATCCTCATGTACTCTGATCTTCATTTATACCACTCCAAAACAAATTCAGAAAATAAAATTACTTTGTAGATTCACCGCCGGTAACGCCGAGGTCCTGAGGCCCATACTTATCCGCAACCTTGAATGTAAACATAAGATCGCCAACAATCTTACTCATAGATGAAGCTACCTTTCCATACTGATTCTTGAAATAGAAGAACAGGAACATAGCAGGTATACCAATTATCATTCCAGCAGCCGTAGTAATAAGAGCCTCGGAAATATTGTCGGCAAGTTTCTGAGCACTGCCCGCCCCCTCTGCAGCAATTGTATTAAAGGCCTTGACCATACCGGAAACCGTACCAAACAAACCTAACATGGGGGAAATCGAAGCTATCAGAGCCAGATAATTCACCATCACATACGGACCCGCCATTTCCTCGATTGAGGACTCTTCCATAGCATCTTCAATAGAATCCCAATTTCTCTCCTTATTAATGACGCGAGCCAAGCCAGAACCAACTATGTTTGTAAGAGGCGACGGATTCTTTTCACAATATGCAATAGCATCGTCCACCTTCAACTCATTCAGGAGAGCACTCAAAGCCTTTATATCCTTCGGAGCCGCAAATTTTACAGGACGAATCGAAATAAAATTAACTATGGCTATAGCCGTCCCCGCAATAGCGCAAAAGCCCAAGGGATACATGGTTATACCGCCCGCGACCCACATATCGCCCAATGTCATTCCCGAAACCTTCTGGACATCTTCCTTTTTATTCGCCTCCGTAGCGGGAGAATTGGCAGCCTCTTGGGCCTGAAGCGAAAGTCCCAAAAAGGAGATTAAGACGGTTGTCAAAATAACTAGTAGTTTATTTTTCATTGTTAATATTATGTATTTTATTCTCTGATAAAGTTTCTACTGCACAACAAAACTAGTAGTAACTGTTTTCTGTGCATGCTGACACAACATAAAACACGATGCAAGATTTTTTTTTAAAATTTTACCCTACACATTTCTATCCGCCATAAAACATCGGCTATCCAATTAGACACCGCCTTGTTAATTATCCTTAACTTTATTTTTTTCAGCAAGTAATGCAAGTTGACCGCATGCGGCTTCAATATCCGACCCCTTCTCGCGACGCAAGGTTACAGAAACTTTTTTTGATTTCAAAGCTCTAAAAAATGTATTTCTCCTAAATAAATCCGGTCTTTTCCATTCTAAGCCTTCAACCTTGTTGTAGGGTATCAAATTGACGTGAGCGTGCAATCTCAAGGCAATTTTAGCAAGCTCGTCGGCATCCGAGAGAGAATCGTTTATTCGGTCTATCAGTATGTATTCGAGAGTTAGCATGCGACCGTTGGATTTTGAAAACAAATCGAGCGCCGGCAGCAATTTTTCGAGAGGATATCGCTTATTTACAGGCATTATTTTGTCTCTAACTGCGTTTGTCGGACCATGCAAACTAAGCGCAAGCCTATATGGAAAATTCATAGCCGCAAGTTCCGCTATCTTGTCTGCGATTCCGCAAGTGGACACCGTAATTCTGCGGGCACCAAAGCCAAACCTCAAATTTATTACGGACAGGGCGCGCAACACATTGTCGAAGTTTGCCAAAGGCTCGCCCATTCCCATTACAACAATATTTTCAAACTCAAATTTTGAATCCTTGGCAAATGGAAGAAGCTGAGATATTATCTCCGATGCCGTTAAATTTCTCTTAAACCCTCTCAATGTCGAGGCGCAAAAGCGACAGCGCTGGGCACAGCCCACTTGAGTGCTTATACATAGCGTTTTTCTCAGCTCCTCGGACTCATCGCAAGGCGCCTCCAAAATGACGCACTCGATAAAGTAGCCGTCTTCAAGCTCAAACAGGTGCTTGCCCGTATCATCTATCGATATTTTGCAATTTAAAGGCCTGGCTGAAGCAACAGTATACTTCTCGGCTAAAAACTCCCTCAGCTTCTTTGGTATGTTTGTTATTGCCGAGAAATCGAAAATCTTTCTTCCGTACACGGCCTCCCAAACCTGCTTTGCGCGGAACTTTTCAAAGCCCGCCTTTAGCAGCTCATCTGAAAGACTTTCAAAGTCTAAATCAAAAAAAGACATCTGCTAAAACCTGTCCGGAGATTCCGGACGCCAAACATCCCTACCCATGGAGCGATTCTGCTTGCGCACCTTGTCCATGTAGGATTCCGTATTTCTGGTTTTGCCGGAAATTACACTGCCAATTGGGGTTTCGCGGGCATCCTCTTTTACGCTCTCGCACGCGCACAGAAATAAAGCCGCCAAAGACAGCAAAAACAGAGTAAACATCGCTTTCATACAATCAGACTTGTTATATATATTTAGTTATATTTCAAGTAAAAACGGCAAACTACACCACTATCCTTGCATTGTAGGACCATCTCTGCTCGTGCTTGCCCTTCGAATTTCTATAAATTATCTTCTCGAACTTAAGCATCAGCGCTCCGCACTTGCGCTCCACCGAGCGCTCGTGGCAAGTTTCGGGATCCGGCAGATCTTTTACAATCTCCGACAACTTTCTAAGCGGAACTAAGGCTTTTTTAGTATTTGAGTGTGCTAAATTGCTTTCCATAAAGGTTCCTGCTGCGTTAGACAATGTACAGTTCCACCCTCCATCAAGAAATACCTCGATTCAATCCCGCAAATCTCGCGGTTTTCGAACATTTCAGAAATAATCCCCATCGCCCTATCGTCGCTGCGCTTCTGACCGAATGTGGGAACGAGCACGGCGCCATTTGTAACAAGGTAGTTTGCGTAGCTTGCGGGGGCAATCTTGCCGCCCAATACTACAGGCTCGTCCGGAAGCGGCAGAGGCAAAACTTGCAATAGCTTGCCCGACATATCCTCGCTCTCCTTTAGCATCGCAAAATTCTCGCTCAACTGGTAGCAGGACGGATTGTCGTTCCCGCACAGCGCGGCAAGCACTACCCCACCTTCGGTAAAGCGCGCAAGATTGTCGATATGCCCGTCGGTATCGTCATTTACAAGACCGTCGGGAAGTCTCAATACCTTCTTGCAGCCTGTCGCCGAAAGTAAAATTTCATCGACTTTAGAAGGCGACAAATTGTTCCTATTGGGATTTTGAACAACGCAATCCGTCGTAAGCAAAATTCCGTCCTTGGAAAATTCCAGAGCCCCGCCCTCGCAAACAAAATTCTCAATGCGCTCGCACTTTGCCCCCGCAGCCTTTGCCATTTTTGACGCCAAGGCGTCGTCCAAATCCCACGGAGGGAATTTGCCGCCCCAAGCGTTGTATTTAAAATCTATGGCCTCCAGCGAATTTTCGCCAATTCTAAATATTGCGCCGCTATCTCTGCACCAAACATCGTTTGTCTTGTGATCGTAAAACTCTATGTTGGACATATCGGCCTTTGCCGCATTCAAAAGCCTTTTGGCCTCGCTCTGGGCGTCCAATGGGCAGTTTAATCGGGTTAGCACGAATTTACTCAGCACACTCCCCAGATTTGCGAAGCTTTGCAACACCTCGTTTCTCGCGGAAGTCCACCAAGTGCTCATAGCTGGCCATGTAATCCACACGGCCCTGTGTTCTGACCATTCGCACGGAACGTAGCTCATTTTCTATCCTTCATTCTTTTGCGCTTTAGCGCAAGATCCCTCATATCTACAGCTATATCGTCGGGCTCAAAAATTTCCGACCCCAACAAATGCTCAAATATGTCTTCCAGAGTTACGACTCCCGTGAGAGATCCATACTCATCAACAACTATACCCATGTGGTGGTGCTTCTTTATAAGCTGGCGCAATACGCTCAGAGAGCTTCCGTTTTCAGGCACAAAAACCGCATCTTTCACAAACTCCCCAACCTTTCGGGAGTCCTCGTCATTCGCCTTTGCCAATAGCAAATCGCGCCTTCTTACAACGCCTACTATATTGTCTATGCTCTTTCTGTAAACCGGCAGCCTTCCGAATGAAATTCGGCTGCGCTTCTCAAAAACTTCACCAACCGTCTGAGACTCCTCCAGAGCCAAGATTACCGTGCGCGGAGTCATTATCTCGGAAATTAAAGTATCGTCCAAAGACAGCGTATTTGCAATTAGCTCCTTTTCCTGCATAGAAATAAGGCCGTCTTTTGCGCCCTTTTCGGCAAGTAGTTTAATCTCGTCCTCGCTGGCGCTAACGCGGGTTGCTCCGCTTGTGAGAAAGGATATTAGCTTGCTCATAAACGTCGAAACCGGCCACATCGCAATTCTTATCCAATACAGCGGATAAACCATGTAAGGAAGAAGCGCCGGCCTGTATAGAATGCCTATGTTCTTTGGCAAAATCTCGGAGAACACTAAAATTGTAAGAGTTAAAAAAGCCGGAAATGTGTAGCGCGAGTGGAAATCTGAGCCCAAAAGCGGAGATACGTGAGTTGCAAAGAGCACGCCCGATAGAGTCGCGCCAAACGTATTTGCTATTGTATTTAAGGATAGTATGGCGGAACTAGAGCGATCTATCTGGCGGGTGAAGAGATCTAAAAGCTCTCCGGAGCGCGGATGGCGCTTCTTCAAAGCCTCAATTTCCGACTGCTTTGCACTGAGCAACATAGCCTCAAAAAGAGAGCAAAACGCCGAAACCGAAAGAGTAGCCAACACTGTTAAAATAAAGTAAACCATCTTCAATTATAAATAGCTCATTTTACAAAAAAGCATATTCGCCGCAACAATATTTTAAAAAATACTCAGTAAAAGACCTTCTCTAAGAAGAGTCCGCAAGCCGGGGCCGTGGAAAATTTATTGGTTCGCACCCTCGCCTCTAAGATTGCTTTTATGTCGCTTTCGTCCAACTTGCCCCAACCGACTTCCATTAAAGCCCCCGCGATTATCCTCACCATCTTGTAAAGATAGCCGCTTCCCTCGGTCAGAATCTTTATTTTCTTGCCTCGCTTTGAGACGTTGAGCTTGTAGATGGTCTTGACGGGATTGTCCCTATCATGTCCCCTATTGGCGGAAAAAGCGGTAAAGTCGTGAGTGCCCAAGAGCACATTTGCGGCCCTTTGCATTTTTTCAATATCCAACTTGCGCCTTCCAAGGCTGTAAAAGTAGCGAGCCTCGTATGGGGGCGCATAGCCCTCATATATATTGTAGGCGTAGCGCTTTCCTCTCGCAGAGTAGCGAGCGTGGAAATCGGCAGGTGCAAGTTGCACTTTTGAAATTTGTATTCCACTGGGCAAACCGTGCAGCAAAGCCTTTGATAATTCGCAAACCCCGTGCGCCCACGGAGCGTCAAAATGGAAAACTTGCGCCTTTGCGTGGACCCCCGCATCGGTGCGCCCACTGCCGTGAATCCTGATTTTTGACTTAAAAATTTCGCCCAAGCGCGACTCAATAAAGTCCTGAATAGTGCCGCCTCCAAGTTGGCTTTGCCAGCCCTTAAAATCGGTTCCGTCGTAGGCGCAAGTGCACTTAAAGCGCATAGAGGGGCTATTTTTATTTGTTTTCGAGATTGTCGACATAGTCCTGCAAAACTAGAGCTATCGCCCTTGAGTCCAAGTCGCCGCTTCGCCTGTACTTTTTGCGGCTTGCGATGCTTCGCTTCTTTTTCTTTGTAAAATTATTTAAATCGCTCTCGGCCTGAAACGAACTTAAACGCTCGTCCGAAGTATCGACAGGCAGGCCAAAGCGAGACTTTAATAGCTCTATAAATTCGTCCACTTCCTCCATCTTCTTGCTCGCTGTGCCGTCCATATTGTATGGGTAGCCGAGCAGGAGCATGTCGGGCTTTCTCCCCGCAATTTCAGAAGCTATGTGAGAGAGCCTTCCCTCCAAGTCGGGCTCTACGGCAGCCCCTATCGGGAAAGCCACGCCGAGCTCGTCGGCAAAGGCCATACCTATGCGCTTATGTCCGTAATCAAGTCCCAATATCTTCATTAGAAAAACGTTAGAATATAAAAATAAAATTGCAAGATGCAAAATAATTTGTTTGTCTGTGGGCGTGATAAACGAAATTGCAAATCTTTTGGTGTTGCAAGAGCGCGACAGGGCTCTTTTTGAATTGGAAACGCAAATATCGCGCGCTCCCGGCGCTAAAGAGGAAATTCTCGCAAGGCGCGCGCAAGCTCAAGCCGATTTTAAAAGGCTGCAAGACGATGTGAAGAACCTCGAAACTTTGCGTATGCAGATGCGAAGCGAAAGGCTTGCCAATGAAGAAAAAATTTCAAAACTAAAGATACAGCAGGCTTTAGTTAAGAAAAACGACGAATACCAAGCGCTCATAAAAGCCATAGAGAATGCCCAAATTGCAAACTCTAAAAATGAGGAGCAAGAATTGGAGCTTCTGTTTAAAATAGACGAAGCCAAGGCGCAACTGGGAATTGCCAGCCAAAACCACGCCGAAACTATGAAGTCCTTCGACCTTGAGCTTGAAAAATTTGAAAAAAATTACACCGCCCTGCTCGCGGCCTTGGACGAAGCCAGATTCAAAGTTCGCGATGCCGAAAAAAATTGCGCGCCCAATTTTCTGGAGGCCTATAAATTTGTCAAAAGCTCAAAAAAGAGTTTTCCAATAGTATGCCCCGAGCAAGACGGCAAGTGCACCGGCTGTCATCTAAAAATTTCCGGAAGCGTTGAGGCTGAACTAAAAAGCTCAAGCGAACCCGTATTTTGCGAAAATTGCGGGCGCATAATATTCAGGGAGTAAATGCCATATCAAACCTATTGCCCGAAAGGCTCCGACCGACATTGGCTTTAAATTCTCCCAAATCAGACAAAACCCCATTTCCTTAAGCTGCGCAGATAAGGCAGGCGCGCATTTTTTTGTATTTGCCTAGAAAAATTACAAAGATAAAAAAATATCCTCAATAGAGACTTTTTGGGCGCAGGCAAAAATCTATAAACCGAGGCGCTATTTAATTTATTTCTATGCGAGACCAAAGAGCGGCTGCATTGTTGTATATTAGTGTATCCCTGTGCTTGGATCTCTTAAGATAAAAGAGCAAGAGGTTTCTTGCGCCGAGATTGTTGCCCAATTCCAGTTGCGCCTTAGCCCCGTAGTAATACGCGCGAGACGACCAAAAGTCAAAGCCCTCGTATGCTGTAAATACATACTGAAAATACACATAGGCCTCGCGCCACTTTTTTTCTTCATAGGCGTTTAAGCCCATTTTATAAGTGGCCTCCGCGACCAATTCGCCGACACATTCGCGGGATTTTACAACCTTTTCATAGTAGCTTTTAGCCTGCTTATATTGCTTTAAGAATCTATCGCTATCTCCGAGCAAAATATAAATCTTTGCCTTGTCTAGGATAAAGTCCGGAGCGAGAGTTTCTGCGCGCGAAGCAAAGTTGTAGGCCAACTCATACTGCTGCTCTTCAAAACATTGCTGAGCCAGCAGATACCAGGCTCTCCAAGCAAATACAGACGTTGGGTTTAGCTCGAGAGCATTCTCAATATCCTCGTCGCTAATTCCCTTAAAATTTTCCGCATACCAAAGCAAAACTCCCATGCTGGGCTTTTCCGGCAACTTAAAATCCTTAGTGTCGCCCAGGACTATTTGGGCTCTTGCCCTCTGTATCGGAGAATCCGAATTTAGGCTATCCTTAGCTAGCTGCCTTAAAAATTCGCGGCAATCTTTATCTAAAATGCACTCGTCAACTCCGTCTGCCATCACATCTTTTGAGAAATTCTGCCACAATAGCTCAATGACATCGCCAAGCTTTGCCTTTTTGCCGATTTTAAAAAGGGCTTTTGCGTAATACCAAGCAAGTAGTGAATCCTTTTTCAGATATTCTGCGTGAGTCTCGTAAAATGGCTCTAGAAGGCTAGCCTCAAACTCGTAAAACTTGTTCAAATCGCAAAAACTTGAGAAATTCTTTGCAAGCAAAAATTCGTTTCCCTCCGGCAAATTCTTAAAGGCCCGCGTAAAGCGCTCCTTTGCCAGAGGCCAATCGCCCTCTTTAACGGCGATATCTGATAGCAAAAAATCGACAAAGCGCGAATTTGAATCGCCCTTCCACTCTATCTTTAAGAGGTGTTCTTTCGCCTTCTTTAAGTCGCCTACGGCGTACGCTCCAATGGCTGCGTCCAAGTCAGAATTATGGCTCTTTTGTTCTTGAGCCCATAGGCTGCCAAGCGGCAGCAGCGCGCACATAAATATTAAAAACTTTCTCATTGCGTTTCAAAATCCAGTTGCTGCTTAAAATTTTTCAACAAATTTAACAAGTCAATAGACAATTTTTCATTGGCTATTGTTTCGCGCATTTTTTTAAATCCCGCATGCCCTTTTAGAAAGCCGAGCATGTTACGCTTTGCGTCAACAGGCGGGGCAAATTTGGAATTATTTAAGAGGGCCTCCAAATAAGAAATTGCGCAGCAAACTCTGCTTGAGGCTCCGGGCTGAACGTAGCTTGAGCCGTTCAACTTGGCCTTTAGTTCTTGAAATACCCAGGGGTTACCAATGGCGGCCCTGCCAATCATAAAACCAAAGCAAGGGCTACTAGAGAGCTCTTCGGCGCTCAAATTCTGGACAGAGCCATTTCCAATAAGCGGTATTTTAACGGCACTTGCCGTCTTATTTATCAAATCCCAATCGGCCTCGCCCGAATAGCCCTGAGTTTTAGTTCTGCCGTGCAAGGCCAAAAGCTTAACCCCTGAATCTTCAAGCATAAGCGCCGCATCTGGAACTATTATCTGGCTGTGCGACCAACCTGTTCTAAGCTTTGCAGTAAGCGGAACACTCTTTAACTTGCCCGCCACAGTTCTCGCAATTTCAGCCATCTTTTTTGGATTTTTTAATAGAGCAGCACCCGCTCCGGCATCGACTGCATTGGGAGCCGGACAGCCGAAATTTAAGTCTATAAAATCCGGGGCAAAAAGTTCCTCGATAAGCGAAGCTGCATCGGCAACCTCGACGGGATCGGAGCCGAATAGCTGTATTCCGTAGGGGCGCGAAGATTCTTCAAAGCGAAGTTTATCCAATATCTTTGGAATTCTTAAAAGCACCGCGCGCGAATAGACAAATTCACTCACGCAAACATCAGCCCCCATCTTTCTGCAAATTGTTCTAAAGGCCGGGTCTGTAACACCCGACATCGGAGCCAAAAACAGCGAATTTTTCCGCAAAAAATCCGGCATTTTACAACTCCACAAACCCCGTCCAAAACTTTACCACAAATACGCCCACATTGTAAACCATATGCGCTGCAATGCAGGGTATCAGCGAGCGCGACTTATTTATGGGGGCAAACCTCAGCGCGTACAAAATTAGCGAAAATGCAAATTTATTTAACGTGTTTACCCAAGCCTGCAAACTGAAGTTAAAAGTTAGCCCCTCCTCCATGGAATAATCCCATAAAAATGGGTGAAAGAGTGCAAACAGTAGCGAGAGAATTACGCAGCTTGCAATCAAAAGCCCCTTTTTATCAATGTAAAGATAGCCTCTAAAGACGAGTTCCTCAATAAACGCGGAACTTATCCAGACTGGAAGCGCCCAAATTGTAACGACGCTCTGCATGCTTTGAAAGCCCAGAGCATCTTCAGTAAGAGAGTCTGAAGCCATTAAAAATGCGCCGACGAGCGCACCTATTAGCGCCAAACCCACCCCGCATGGCGTAGAGCCTGCCAAGGCGTTCTTTGGCCTATCCTTTGACTTTAGATCTCCGTACCAAATTTTAAAAAGATACGCTCCTGCCAGAAAAAAAACTATTGAGTATAAGGGTGAATCTTGCATATTTTAAAGTAAAGCAAACAACTATAAAATCTTTAAAGCGCAAAATTGCAACAAACTTTTGATTGTCTGAAAAATCCGCGAGGAATACTCCCGGCAGAGCCGAGTTAGAGCATTTTTTTCAACTTTTTAATTGCGAAAAAATTATATTGTGCGAGAATTACGCGCTTTTAGGGAAATGAGCTGTAAAAATAGAATTTTTGAGGGCTTCTGCGACAAGTTTGAAAAGCATCTGTCGCACTTTAAGGCGTACTTGATAAAGCAAGCCGATAACTTCGAGCCCGAACTGAGGGAGGCAGTAGCCGATTGCGTAAAGCCGCAAGGCAAGTATCTGCGTCCGCTTCTTTTATTTGCCAGCGCAAAATCCGCGAGCTATTCCGACAAAACTTTGCAAAACAGAGCCGCAATAGTCGAACTTATACACCTAGCTTCCCTGATACACGACGATGTTATAGACAATGCCTCAATGAGGCGCAATTCGGAAACTGCATACAAAAAATTTGGGACTCGCACTGCAATTTTGCTGGGAGATGCCGTATTTGCACACGCAATGCAGCTTGCATTCAAGGAGCGCGACGAACGCGTCTGGCACATGTCCGTCGACGCGGTGAAAACGCTTTGCGAGGGCGAAATAAGGCAGTCTCTGGCGGTGGAACACGAAGTTTCAATGCAGCGCTACCTATCTATAATAGAGGGTAAGACTGCCACTTTATTTGAGCTTGCCTGCTTTATGGGCGCATCGCTTTCGGACACGGAGGATTGCGCGTGGTCAAAGGCCGCAAAACTTGCGGGCAAGCATCTTGGGCGAGCCTACCAAATGTACGACGATGTCTGCGACTGGGTCTTGACGGAAAAGGATTCGGGAAAGACAGTGGGAACGGACTTGCTTTCGGAGAAGCAGACGCTTCCCGTAATAATACTGCTTTCCAAGCTGCCAAAGAGCAAGTCCTGCAAGATTTCCGAAAATATGTCCGCATTTTCTGCAGGTGAGATTCGCGATTTAATGAAGGCAAACGACGTTTTAAAGGAATGCGGCGATATATTTGACGAAGAGCTAAAGAAGGCGAAAAAAGCTATGCGCAAATTTACCGGCAAAAACGAGGCTCTTCTAGAATTTTGCGACGCGGTAAATTCAATGATGCCGCGCGTGTGGAATGACTGAGATGGATATGCCCGCCGAGAGTTTTACCGGAGCCAGTGCGGACGTAAAAATCTGCGCAATATCAATTACGCACCACGACTGCGACGCGGCGACACTAGGTAAATATTCACTTTCCGGCGAACTTCTAAACAGGGCTAGAGAGATTGCCCTCGCACAAAGCGGAGTGCTTGAAACTTTCATTTTAAGTACCTGCAATAGGGTTGAAATTTTTGTAGTTTACAGAGATTGCCCCGAACCTCTTAAGCTATGTTTGTGCGCCCTGTCGCTATCCGGAGAGCGCGACACTTCCGAAATTGAATCCAGGGTAAAAAAATTTGAAAATTTAGAGGCAATCAAACATATATTTGAAGTTGCATGCGGCTTGGACTCGCAAATGATAGGCGAAAACGAAATATTGGGGCAACTCAAGCGCGCCTATGCCGAAGCCTCCGAAAAATCGCACTGCAAGAGGGTGTTGAATATGGTTTTGCAAAAGGCCATACACTGCGCGAAGTGGATAAGGACAAACACAAATGTCGGAAGCGGAAACATAACGATAGGTTCGGTTGCGGCTGAGCTTGCCACGCGAATATTTGAGAATATTTCAGACACCAGAATTTTGCTCGCTGGCTCAGGTGAAGTCGGCCGCTCCGTGGCGCAAGCTCTAAATGCCAGGGGCGCGCACGATATCACAGTATCGAGCAGGACTTGGGAGAATGCCAGGGCGCTGTCTAGCGATGTGCAGGGAGCTGCGATAGATTTTGAGAGAGTGGCAGCAGAGCTATGCAAGTTTGACATAGCAATTTTTGCGCTCTCAAACGCAAGTGAAATAATCAATTTAAAAGTCGCGCAAGACGCCGAGTCAAAGCGCGCAAACAAGCCTATTTTCCTAATGGATTTGGCGGTTCCAAACAATATTTCAAAGGACTGCGACAAACTCTCCGGCGTATTTTTGTACGATCTAAGCGATCTGTCAAAAATCGCGAACGAGAATTTGGATTTGCGCAAAGCCGAAATAGAAAACGCAAAGCTAGAGATTTTAAAGCGCGCCGAAAGTATCTGGAAGAAAGTTCTATCTTAGGGCGCATTCCCTCTCTTTGCGGGTTTAAATTTGTACTAGGGCTCGACTTATTTTAGAGGGGCTTTGAGAATTAAATCAAGGGTCGGTAAGCTTTTCAATATTAAGCCTCTGAATTTTCAAGAGCTTCACACGCTTAAAATGGCTACAAACAATCATTGAGCGTGCGCAAATCAAATATGGCAAAGCTCAAAGCCAAAAGTCTCAATACTCGGATTTTTTCGTTCCCCACTTACAGCTAAAAGCGGCGCATTTTTTTAAATTAAAAATCTATTTTTAAACTTTCACAGCGGCAGTAAAGGCAATCATTGCGCAACTATTACATAACTATTATTTTTTATTAAAAAATATTCTTTTTTAACTTGATTTCTTAATAAAAATAAATACTGTGCCAAATATGGAAAGAAAAAATGGTGGAACGTGGATTCGAAAGACCATAGTTTTAAGTCCCGAAGCTTTGAAGAGCGCGCAGGAGTTTGCGGACATCTGGTACGCCGGAAATCTATCGGCTTTCTTTGCAGCTAGGATAGAGAGGGCCCTTGCCTGCGAGCATTGTGCCCGAAATAATTCCTACAAAGTTAAGGCCTTAAATTCCACCAAGCGCAAGTCGTGCAAATAAATTCGATTTAGACGGGAAGAAAATTGAAAATTAAAATAAATCTCTGCGAACAGACTATGGCGATATTGGAAAAAATTTCCGCAAAGCGCGAAATTAAGCTGCAGTATCTGATACGCCAAGTTATCGAAAATTACGTAACTATATGCGCAATGCTTCCAAAGCCAAAAGGCGAGGAATCAAGGCATAACAATTAAAAGTCTGGGGCGAACATGCATTCGTCGGCAAAATCGATAAAGTTTACCCAATCCTCTAGAGTGAGTCCGTGAGGTCCCTTTCGCAGATGCCAAGCGCAGTCGCCAAAGAAGGAGTTGCCTACTTTAAAATCCGTCCTGGTCGGGAACTTAAATTTGCCCTTGAGCGCATAAACTTTGCCGGCTTCAACTAGCGACATAAATTCGCCCTCCGGATCCGCCCAAGAATCTTCCGAAGCACTTGCAACATACACGTATCTGGGAGCAATTAGCGCTATTATTTCAGATTGTTCCAAAGGCAGATTAAACTCTTTAGATGCGTAGTTTTTCAGATTTTCCGAAAACCAATAAGGGAAGTTTTTTGTGATACTTGCAATGGTTTCGCCCTGCGCTCGCCTAGATAGCGCCGCCCCCATGCAGCCTGAGTTGTTTAGGATTGTAAGCTTAAAGAGCGGATAGCGCGCGGAGGCTACGAGGGCGGCCTTTGCAAATCTGGAGTGCCCAAGTAGCGCGACTCTGCTTGAGTCCGCATCACTAATATTTTTAAGAGCCTCAAATGCGATTTTTGCCCCCCAAGCCCAGGCGGAAATAGCTCCGCAATTTTCATCGTCTGATTGATTTTTTGAAATTTTATATATTGAATTTTTTGCACCGCTTTTGGAATCCGCAAATAGGCTAGTGGCGTCAAATACCGCGAATGCGTAGCCGCGCTTTAAGATGCTTTCAACGCACCACATGGCGGAGTCAGCCCCCCTGCCCTTTGAGATTGCAGATGCGGGAATATTCGTAGATGAGGCTAATATTGAAAAGTCGTCCGCAACCCTAAAATTTTCTGAGCCTGAAATAGCCAAAAATACCGGAGCGGGAAGCGCCGCCAATCGCGGTATGTAAATTAGAAGATCCAAAGATTTTTCAGCACCATCGGCCTCAATTTTTATCCGCAGTTGCACGCGCTTTGCAAGGCCGTTTAAAGCGCTGTCGGAGCGCTCGAGAATTAGATGTGTAATTTTAAAATTTCTCGAATCCGGCTCGGGTCCGTAGAGTGTGTCCATAGCCTTTAAGATTCGGGGCCTTGCTTTCTCGGTCCATTCGTTAAAATCAGAAGCCTCTCTTTTGCCATCGACGCGCAAAATATCCTCCAACTCGTACTTCAAATCGAAATTTTGCGCGTGCAAAATACAGGCGGTGGTCAACATTAGCGCAAAAAATGCAAAGTAAAATACACTCCTAAAAATCGACATAACTTAAATCTAAGAAATTGAGACTTTTTTATCAAGACAATATGAAATTCAGGCGCTTTAAAAAATCGCAAAGCATTAAGCAAAGTGAGCAAAATAAAGCTAAAAGCGAGATAAAATAGCTATAAAAGTTAAGTTAGTGTTGACAAAAGACGCATTTAAATGAACATCAAAGGCTTTAGTTCAAGAATTTTCATCAAGGAAAAAATATGACTACAATAGTAGATATCAGAGGCAGACAAATAATCGACTCCCGCGGTAACCCGACGGTTGAAGTCGATGTAGAACTCGCAGACGGCTCTCTCGGCCGCGCTGCTGTACCATCTGGCGCGTCAACAGGCGTTTCCGAAGCTTTGGAATTGCGCGACGGCGCCCTTCCTGAAAAGGCGTTCCCCAAGGGTTTCAACGCCAAGAAGCGCTTCTGCGGCAAGGGTGTAATGAAGGCTGTCGAAAATGTAAACGACGTAATCGCTCCCGAATTGGTCGGCATGGACGCCAGAGACCAAATCGGCATCGACAAGTTCATGCTCAAGCTCGACGGCACAAAGAATAAGGCAAAGCTCGGCGCAAACGCAATCTTGGGCGTTTCTATGGCCGTTGCAAAGGCTGCCGCTATCTCTTTGGGTCAGCCCCTCTACAAGTACTTGGGCGGCCCCAATGCGAAGGTATTGCCCGTTCCCATGATGAACATCATGAACGGCGGCGCACACTCCGACGCCCCCATCGACATTCAGGAATTTATGATTATGCCCGTCGGCGCTCCCACATTCAGCGAAGCTATCCGCATGGGTGCTGAAGTCTTCCACTCCCTTAAGAGCGTTCTAAAGAAGATGGGCCTTTCCACTGCAGTTGGCGACGAAGGCGGCTTTGCCCCGAACCTCAACAGCAACAAGCACGCTTTGGAAGTTATCTCAAAGGCAGTTAAAGACGCCGGTTACAAACTCGGCAAGGACATCTTCTTTGCTTCAAGCGAATTCTACGACACAAAGACTAAGAAGTATGTGTTCACAAAGTCAGACGGCTCCAAGCGCTCCTCCGCTGAAATGGTTGAGTTCTTGAAGGACCTCTGCGACGAATTCCCGATCCGCTCTATCGAAGACGGCTGCGCAGAATGCGACTGGGAAGGCTGGAAGCTTTTAACCGACACTATCGGCGACCGCGTACAGCTCGTTGGCGACGACCTCTTTGTAACGAACACTGAGTTCCTCAAGAAGGGTATCGACTTGGGCGTTGCAAACTCCATCTTGGTAAAGGTAAACCAGATTGGCTCGCTAACGGAAACTTTCGACGCTATCGAAATGGCAAAGGAAGCAAGCTACACGGCGGTAGTATCTCACCGCTCCGGCGAAACTGAAGACGCAACTATTGCGGACATAGCCGTTGCTACAAATGCCGGCCAGATTAAGACAGGTTCTATGAGCCGCACCGACCGCGTTGCAAAGTACAACCAGCTCCTCCGCATTGAAGAGGAATTGGGCGACGAAGCAATCTACGGCGGCAAATTCTACAATCTCTAATATAGCCAAAAGTTCAATTTGCAGGCGGATTCAATTTGAATCCGCCTTTTTTTATCTATTCAACTAAGCCTAAAAAAAATATTTAAAAAAATCCGCGCTTTTACGAAAAAGCACTTATGTTTTGGTTTGTTTACGGATTGTTATTTGCGTTTTTCGACGCTGGTTCACTCACGGTAAACCAGCGATACAGAGTTGATGGATACATGTTGGCCGCGCTAAGGGGCTTTGGGGTTTCGCTATGCTCGCTGCCCTTTCTTTTTTTTGTTAATCTGCCTCTCGATTGGAATTTCTTGCTAAGGGCCTTTATACAAGGCATTCTGACGGGGTTTTTCACTTCCAGAATCTACAACTCCGTCGCACTTTTCGGCGCGGGTGCGACCTCTCGCATAATGGTTTTATCGATAGTAATATCGGCAATCTTATGGTGGGGAATGCACCCCGACTACTTCTTTACACTGCTAAAAAATCCTCTCTTATTTGCTGGCATAATACTCAGCATAGCAGCTGTAATTTTCGGCTACCTTAGAATGTCGGACCACTCGCGCAGCGAAGGCATTGTTCGCTACATGGCCCTTGCAGTAGTTATTGGCGCAATTATGAGTGTAAACAGAAAAAGCCTTATGGGTATAGACGGCTTTCTTGCGGGAAATACGATGTATTTCACAGTTTCAATGTTTGTTTCGGGAATTTACAATACTGCAGCTTACATGTTAGCTACTAAGAGTAAGCCCGTCGAATTTCTCAAGCTTGCCTCGGAAGTGCGCAGCCTAAAGAGTGGCGGCATAGTAACGCTCACAAGCGCCCTGTCCCTATTCTTTTGCGACTATGCCTTAAGCCAAGCGCCAAACCCCGCCTACGTGAGCGCGCTAGGCATAAGCTCCCCGCTTTGGGTCTTGCTATACAATAAGCTAAGCGGATACCAAAATAACTTCAGAAAATCCGGGCTTGCAATCTTGCTTGCCTCAACGGCATGCCTAATAATACTGGGCGAAATGGGCTGAATTACAGGGCTGACAATCCGCGCTCGCCCGTTCTTATGCGCACGACCTCGTCTATGCTCCAGACAAAGATTTTCCCGTCGCCAATCTTGCCTGTCTGTGCGCAGCGCATTATGGTTGAAACGACTTTTTCTGACAAATCGTCGGGAACGCAAATATCTAGAACCAGCTTTGGCAAGAGTTCGCTGGTGTACTCGCTGCCCCTGTAGATTTCAGAGTGCCCCTTCTGGCGGCCGAAGCCCTTGACTTCGGTTACAGTCATTCCCTCCACACCAATCTCTGCGAGGCCGGATTTGACTTCGTCCAATTTAAAAGGCTTAATAATCGCTTTAACCATTTTCATAACTTACAATATTGTTTGACCTTTCATAAAAAAATGCAAGTTTTTTAAGGCTTAAAATTGTATGTCTAAGCTCGACCTAAAAGAAATGCTTGCAAAGCGCGCCGAAGAATTGGGATTTGACGCGCTGAAAGTTGCCCTGCCCGAAAGAGTTGGCAAATTGGAGAGCGAGTTTTTCTTAGATTGGCTAAAACTTGGCAAGTGCGACCAGATGGACTATTTGAGGCGCAACACAGAAAAGCGCCTAAATCCGCTTGAGTTATTTGAAGAGACAAAATCCATAATAGTTTTAAGTGCGGGATTCTTTAGACCATCAAAGGAAAGGCGCATAGCGCTTTTTGCACAGGGAGCCGACTACCACAGAGTATTAAAGGCAAAATTAAAGAAGCTTGATGAAATTTTAAGCTCTTTTGGAGGAAAGCAGAAACTTTGCGTGGATACGGTTCCCATAATGGAGAAGTATTACGCAATAAAAAGCGGAATAGGCTGGCGCGGAAAAAATAGCCTTGTAATAAGCGAAAAAAACGGCCCGTGGCAGTTCCTGTCGCTGATACTGACAAGCCTTGAACTGGAGCCGGACCAACCCGTAAAAAATAGGTGCGGAACTTGCACCAAATGCATGGACGCTTGCCCCAGCGGCGCGATAGAAAAGCCATATTCTATAGATGCGCGCCTCTGCATTTCAAACCTCACAATAGAGCGCAAGACTCCGCTTAGCGGCTTTGAGCGCGAAATTGCAAAGGGCAAAATTTTCGGCTGCGACGAATGCCTGCGCGCCTGCCCCTTCGGCAGATCAGCCCCCCTTGCAAAAATGCCGGAATTTAGAAGCGAGCTTGAAATTCCACAAGGCGTGCCCGAATGTGAAGTTAAAAATTTTATCGATTCAAAAAGAGCGCAAAATTTAGACCGCCGTCTGAAATAATTTTGCATTTTGCGCCATAGGTTAACTCCAGCTTTTCTGCGGTAATTGAGTTTTTAGGAGAGTCGAAATCGAGAATCTTTGAGTCTTTTAAAAGAAGTATTTTATCGGCGTAAATTGAAGCCATATTGGGATCGTGCAAAACGGCAATCACGCTTGCCCCAGCCTCCGCAACGCGCTTTGCGGCACTTAAAGTTTTGTGGACGTGCGATGGATCCAAACCCGCGCTAGGCTCGTCCAAAAGCAAAGCCTTGCCCTTTAGAGCGGATTCATCGCCGAGCTGCGCCAGAGTTCTAGCAAACTGAACCCGCCTTTTTTCTCCGCCTGAAAGCCTGTTGTACAGGCGATTTTCAAAGCCCGATAAATCGACTCTTGCGAGGGCGCTTTTTGCAATTTTTTCATCGCTTAAAGAAGTCGAAAATTTTGAGTATGGGAAGCGCCCCAATAAGACCACATCTAAAACGGAAGTGTCGAACGCAAGCGAGCACTCTTGCTCGAGAACCGCACGAAGCCTTGCAAGCTCCATAGCTCCGTAAGCTGAAATATCTTTGCCATTTAGGCAAATCGAGCCCTTCGTGGGAGAATTTAAACCACTTATGAGTTTTACTAGCGAACTTTTACCCGCCCCGTTTGCGCCCAAGACTGCCACAAATTCACCGTCTCTTACATCAAAGCTAAGCGAATCCAATACGAGTCTATCGCCGTAGGAAAATGAGACATTTTTAATTTCAATCATTCTTCACCCTCCCTAGCAAATAGACAAAAA
Source organism: uncultured Opitutales bacterium (assembly GCA_900552245.1). GTDB lineage: Bacteria > Verrucomicrobiota > Verrucomicrobiia > Opitutales > Intestinicryptomonadaceae > Intestinicryptomonas. The sequence continues at coordinate 20,474 of URYY01000018.1, forward strand.
ACGGAGCGCCTATCAGAGCTGTGACGACACCTATCGGCACATTGTCAAGTGGGGTCACAATTCTTGAGACCATGTCCGAAAATATCAGTAAAATCGCCCCTGCAAGCGCACTTAGCGGAAGCAAAAGTCTATTGTCGCAACCAAAAATCATTCGCATTACATGCGGCACCACTAGCCCCACAAAGCCTATTATTCCGCAGATGGAAACAGCAGCAGCCGTCATAATTGCAGACGTTGCTATTGCAATGATTTGCAAGCGCTCTACGTTTGCGCCGCTATGGAATGCCGCGTCCATTCCGAGCGATAGCATATTCAAGGCTCGCGCATTGAAAAACAGCAAAAGCCATGCCGCGATGTTTACAATCGCCACGGCAAAAATCCCCGCCCAAGTGCAGGAATCGAGCGAACCGAGAGTCCAGAAGATAAAGCTTTTTAACCCCGCGTCTCGCGCGCTATACATTATAAATCCCACTATCGCTCCGCAAAAAGCGTTCACTGCAATACCTGCAAGCAGCATTGAAAAAGTCGAGGTTCTGCCGTTTATTCTGCCCAAGTGCCATATCAAAAAAGAGGCTAAAAGCCCGAAACATATGGAGCTTAACTGTATGAAAACTTCAAAGTTTGGAAGTGCGCAGATTGCAATGGCAGCCCCAAGCGCCGCCCCTGAACTTACGCCCGTTATTGATGGGTCTGCAAGTGGATTTCTAAAGAGCGTCTGCATGGCAAGCCCGGCAGACGCCAAACTTGCCCCGACTAATATTGCGGCAACGAGGCGCGGCAGGCGAATCTGAAAAACCAATATGTTGGCAGTCTCATTGTCAGAGCAGCCCAGCAAGACGGAAAAAAGCTCCGCGAAAGGCAAATCAGCAGAGCCCGTCTGCAAAGATAAGGCGCAAACAAGTAAAAATAGCGCCGCTAGAGCAATTGCCGGATAAAGGCGCCTCGACATCGCCGCCCTTACCTCTTTTTCGGGCCAAAAGAGCGTATAGGAGTATTTTTAACAGGCTCTTCGGTGCGCATGCGATAAACTATGCGGGCCTTTTCGATGTCCTGCGGAGTCATCTCCATCTTGACTCTATCGCCCACTGTAAGCTTTATAAAATTCTTGCGGAGCTTACCCGATATGTGAGCGAGCACCATATGCCCGTTCGGCAATTCAACACGAAACATAGTGCCGGGAAGAACCGACACCACTTTACCTTCGACTTCTACACAATCTGACATTTAATTTATTGATATTTTTACACTAATATCCTTTCATTATGCAAATTTTAGAAAAGTTTAGTCAAGAACTTAAAGTAAGATATGCCAAATAAATCAACTCCGCCCTGCCCCTTTGAACCCCTGCGCTCCTCTTTTTTAAATAGAGACGACGAATTCTTTATGAAACTCGCCTACAATCAGGCACTGAAAGCCTGGGATTTGGGCGAAGTTCCCATAGGG
>URYY01000019.1 GCA_900552245.1 uncultured Opitutales bacterium
GCTTGGTGGTAGGGCTTGGCACCCGCAAATGCAGGCAGGAAGCTGTGGTGTATGTTTATTACGGGCGCTCCGCAATTCTTTAGAAAGTTCGGACTTAGAATCTGCATGTAGCGCGCCATTATAATTAGGTCTGCTCCGCACTCCTTAAGCACCTTAATCTGCTCTTCTTCCGCCTTTGCCTTATTTTCCTTCGTAACCGGAATATAGTAGAACTTAAGCCCAAACATCTCGCTTAGCGAGCGCAGAGTCTCATGGTTTGAAATTACGCAGCTAATCTCGCAATTTAGCTCGCCCATTCTCACGCGCATTAAAATGTCAAAGAAGCAGTGCTCAAATTGCGAGACCATTATCGCGACTTTCGGGCGCTTGGTGCTTGTTGAAATTTTAAGCTCCATGTTAAGCTCTCCCTCAGCTAGGTTCTTAAATAGCTCTATTTCGGTATCTACATCTCCCGCCGGAATCCACTCAACCCGCTGGAAGAACACGCCGCCTTCGTTATCGTGGTGCTGGTCGGCGTGCAGAATATTCCCACCCCTTGCGTAAATCCAACCCGAGACTCTAGCTACTATACCCGCTCTATCCGGGCCGTGCATAAGGGCTATTATTTTTACAGGTTCGTCTGTTTTTAAATCCATAAAGCTTCCTATATTTTTTTATCTAAAACGCGGGTGCGGGCTACTTTTGCCCGAACCCGCAGCTTGCGTTTTGCAAAAGCCTAAAGCTAGAACTCAAACTTGCAAGTGCCTATGCGGCGCTTGATTTCCTCTATAACCTTCTTTTCGTCCTCCTTGGTAGGCGCTACAAATGTGACGGAGAACCTCACAAAGGGCCCGGCGTCGTCCCAAGGAACTGTGGAGATTAGGTGTTCGGAGATTAGCCACTGAGAGAAGTCCTCGCCAGTCTTAAACTCTATGCGCTCGCCGCTCGGAAGTGTCGCGGCCTTCGGAGCTCTCGCGTACAAGAAGAAACCGGCCTTTGGCTTTTTCATGGTAAAGCCGGAGGCGTTTAGAGCCTCAACTAGCATATCCATGCGGCGCGAGTACTTGTTTGCGATATCGCGCGTAATAGATGGGTCTGCCATGGCTTCAATCGCTGCCTTTTGGATTGCGAGAAACTGCCCCGAGTCCGTATTGTCCTTAACGTCGCCGTAGGCCTTTACAATCAGCGGATTCCCGCAGACCCAGCCTATGCGCCAGCCCGTCATATTGTGGCTCTTTGAAAGCGAGTGCATTTCTACCGCAACGTCTTTTGCGCCCTCGACTTTCAGTATGGAAAGCGGCTCTTCGTCAAAGGTAAGTGATGCGTAGGCCGCGTCGCTTACTACTATTATATTGTGCTTCTTTGCAAAGTTCACAAGCTCTTTAAAGAATTCCAGTGTGGCGCTTGCGCCTGTCGGATTATTCGGGTAATTTACAACGATAATCTTTGTGCGCTTTAGAATGTCTTCAGGTATTTCCTTCAAATCGGGCAGGAAGTTGTTTTCGGCGCGCAACTGCAAGTTGTAAACTTCGCCGCCGTAGTACTTTGCGTGGGTTCCAAATACGGGGTAGCCTGGAACTGTCATAATAACGACGTCGCCCTTGTTTATAAATGCCGCCGGCAGTATGCTGGCTGCCGCCTTTGAGCCTATAGAGTGCAGAACCTCAGTTTCCGGGTCTAGATCCACCCCAAACAGCTTTTTCATATACTGAGCCGCTGCTACTTTAAACTCCGAGCAGCCGTTATCTGCATAGCCGCGGTTCTCAAGCTTCTGGGCCTCGCGCGCGAGGGCTTCAATGACTTGCGGGAAGGCCTTGTCATCGGGCTCGCCAACACCCATATCTATCAGAGCCACATCGGGCTTCGCCTTGCTTGCGGCGCGCTTTGCCCTCTTAATCTTCTCAAACTTGTAGATTTCGGTGCTCTTGCCGTAGTTTACCCCGCCGATTCTATCGGCGAACAGATTTTGTATGTATGAATCGCTCATTGCTTTTGTTTTGATTGATTTTTTTAAAAGAAATTGACAGTGTGTAGGTAATAAGGGATAAATTATATAAAAGGAAAATCAATGAAAATAATACAATCTCCCGCCGAGATGTCGGATTTTTGTGAGTCTTTGCGAAAAGAGGGCAAGACTATTGCCCTTGTTCCCACTATGGGAGCGCTTCACGAGGGGCATATGAGCTTGATAGACACAGCCCTTAGGAATGCCGATGTCTGCGTTGTTTCCATTTTTGTAAATCCCACCCAGTTTGGCCCGAATGAGGACTTTCAGGCCTATCCCCGGCAGCTTGAGGCCGATGCAAAGGCCTGCGAAGAGCGCGGAGTAAGCGCTGTGTTTGCCCCTACAACTGGCGATATTTACGCAAAGGACGCCTCCACTTACGTCGTCGAGGAGCAAATTAGCTCAAACTTGTGCGGGAAGTCGCGCCCAACGCACTTTAGGGGGGTGACGACCGTAGTTACTATCCTCTTTAACATAGTGCGTCCGGACTTCGCAGTGTTTGGCGAAAAGGACGCCCAGCAGGTGTCTGTAATAGAGCGCATGGTTCGCGATTCCCGTAAAGATTGTGCGCGCTCCTCTTGTAAGAGCCGCAAACGGCCTTGCGGTAAGCTCGCGCAACAAGTACTTGCACGGCTCGCAAATAGATGCGGCCCTCAAGTTAAACCAGGCTCTTTTAGTGGGCAAGCAGATGTTCCAAAACGGGTGCACGAATTTGCACAGAATTAAGGGCGAGATTGTAAACCAGCTCTCAAAATCCTCGCGCGTGCGGGTAATCTACGTGGAGATGGTTGACGCAAAGACTTCGCTGCCTGTCGATGAGATTGTCGAGGGGCAGACGAGAGTTGCTGTGGCAGTCTGGATTGACCAGACGAGGCTCATAGACAATATGATACTTTAACCTATGTGCGGCGCATTCATTGCGCCGCTTATGTTTTTTTGAAAGATGAATGACAAATACGATATAGTGGTTGTAGGAAGCGGAATTGCGGGCCTTAGCTTTGCCATAAAGAGCGCTAGGCTCGGGCACAAAGTGGCAATAGTCACTAAAAAGAAGAGCTCCGAGACGAATACAAATCACGCGCAGGGCGGAATCGCAAGCGTAACAAGCGGCTTGGACGATTTTGAATCGCACGTAAAAGACACTCTAATAGCTGGCGACGGTCTGTGTCACGAGGATGTCGTGAGAGCAATAGTAACTGCCGGTCCCGCCCAGATAAAGTCTCTCATCGAGGAGGGTGTAAACTTCTCAAAAGAGGCCGACGGAAGCCCCGCCTTGGGCAGGGAGGGCGGCCACAGCCAGCGCAGGATTCTGCACGTTAAGGATTTCACTGGCAGGGCAATAGAGGAGGCTCTTTTAAAGTACATAAAGGATTGCCCGAATATAACAATGCTTGAGCACCACTTTGCAATAGACTTGATAACTGAGTCTAAAAATGGTGTTTGGAGGGGTTCTGAGGAAAATAGGGTAGTTGGGCTTTACGTATTAGACACATCTGCCGGAAAGGTTGTAACATTTAAGACTAATGCCGTCATGCTCTCGACAGGTGGAAGCGGCAGGGTGTACCTCTACACTACAAATCCGGACATCGCAACCGGCGATGGAATAGCGATGGCTTACAGGGCGGGCGCGGAAGTTGCAAACCTCGAATTTATACAGTTTCACCCCACCGCCTTGTATTCAAATGAAAACGAGCGTTTCTTAATTTCGGAGGCCGTTAGGGGCGAGGGAGCGGTCTTGAGAAATTCCAAGGGCGAGGCCTTCATGAAAAACTACGATCCTCGCGCCGACTTGGCGCCGCGAGACATAGTTGCAAGGGCGATTGACCAAGAGATGAAAAAGCTTGGAACTTCGCACGTGTGGCTAGACATCACAAAATTTTCGGCAGAGCACTTAAAAGACAGATTTCCGCAAATCTATGAGCACTGCTACGAGCGCGGCATAGACATTTCAAAAGACTGGATGCCGGTTGTTCCCGCCGCCCACTATCAGTGTGGCGGAGTCAAGACCGACGTAAACGGCGCAACCTCCCTTCAGGGGCTCTACGCTTGCGGAGAAGTTGCATGCACAGGGCTTCACGGCGCAAACAGACTTGCGAGCAACTCGCTTTTGGAGGCCGTGGTAATCGCCGACAACGCCTCTAAGGCGGTCGATAAATACTTAAATGAAAGCGAATTTAAAAGCGACGTCCACATACCGCTTTGGCGCGACGGCAACGTGCGCGATCCGGACGAGCGCGTAGTTTTAAAGCATAATAATGAGGAGCTTGCGCGCACCATGTGGGACTATGTTGGCATTGTTCGCACAAATAAGCGCCTTGAAAGGGCTCTAAGCCGCGTAAATAACCTATATCGCGAGATAGACGAATACTACTGGGACTTCAGGGTGGAGCCCGACTTGCTTGAGCTTCGCAATAAGGTCTTGGTAGCAATGCTAATCATACGCTCTGCCATGATGCGCAAGGAGAGCCGCGGCCTACACTACTCCCTAGATTACCCATTTAAGAGCGATAAAATTCAAGATACAGTTTTGCGCCGCAGCTTTTTTCCCTAATCATTAAGCCATTCTTTAAATGAATCTAAACGACTACATAATAAGCGTAAAAGACTTCCCTCAAAAGGGTATAATTTTTAAGGATATCTCTCCAATATTTTTGGATGCAGGCGCGTTCTCGCAGCTGATAGACGAGCTTGCGGATATGCTTAAGCCCCTAAAGGCCACAAAGCTTGTTGCAGCTGAAGCCCGCGGCTTTATGTTGGGAACTCCGCTTGCAATAAAGCTTGGAATAGGTTTTGTGCCCGCCCGCAAGAAGGGGAAGCTGCCGCGCGAAACGGCGGAAGTCACCTATCCGCTGGAGTACGGCTCCGACACAATCTGCCTTCACAAGGAAGATATCGCAAAGGGCGACAGGGTAATTGTATTCGACGATATTTTGGCGACTGGCGGAACGGCGAAGGCCATGTGCGATTTAGTCGAGGGCTTGGGCGGAGAAGTCGAGGCCTGCGCCTTTTTAATGGAGCTTGGCTTTTTGAAGGGGCGCGACAAGCTGGGAGATCGCAAGGTGATATCTTACCTTATCGACTAAATTTTATCTAACTATTTAATACGGGCGCTTCATATATCGAGGCGCCCGTTTTTTTGCTTTTGTGGAAATTCTTAGATTTTGATTCCCGAAATTTTCTCCTTAATCTGCTTTTTGCTTAAAGAGTTGATAAGTTTGCAAAAATGCGTTTGTTAACTTCTCTGCGGGCGCTGAAATACAGGAGGCGTAGCAAGATTTTGCTTTGATCTTTATGTTCGACCGCACATAGCGTCTCTGCCTCGCTTAAGATTTCGCGCAGCTTGCAAAAAAATTGCAGATTAAGTGGCCTAGAGCCTTTAAATTTTATTCAAAGTTTCTCAAGTTCTGAGATGGAAAGATTTAAAAATTCACAGGCTCTCATTTTTAGCTTTGGAATTTCCGGCAGCTTTTCAAGCCTTTCGGAGAGTATGGGGTTTCTGTTTGCGGCGGTTTCATCTATGCGCGAAATCGGCATAAAGCGCGGGGAAGCTGCAATTTTTTCGGGGGCTTTTTGAATTTTATTTTTTATGGAATTTACGGCGTCTTTAAACCTGTCTAGCTCCGCCTTTGTGTAGCTTTCCGTAGGCTCTATCATAAGGCCGAAAACTTCTGGGAATGACACTGTGGGCGCGTGGAAGCCGTAGTCCAAAAAGGCCTTGCCTATGCGCGAAATCGCAAGCTGCCGCGGAACGCCCGCGCCTTCGAGAGCCGTGAAATCTTCATCGCTTAATGTTAAAATAAATTCGTGCATGCGCGGTTGGTTCTCACAGGCCTTAGGCAAGGTAGGCCAGTTCCTCTTAAGTTCTTTAAAGAGATAGCGCGAAGCCAAAACTGCAGTTTGCGACATCTCCTTTACGCCCTCCGAACCCAGCCTTGAAATGTAGCTTAGCGCACGTACCTTGTGCGGGAAATTTCCAAAAAATGCGTGCATAGAGCCTATGGACTTTCGGGGAAGTTCAAGCTTAAACTCTCCGCCTTCATTTTTAACGATGTATTGCGGAATGTAATCCTTGAGCTTTTCGACAACCGCCACAAATGCGTCTCCGGGGCCGCCTCCGCCGTGCGATATGGACCAGGTCTTGTGCAGGTTATTGTGTACGGCGTCAACGCCCATTTTCTTTAAATCGACTTGTCCGGCTATGGCGTTAAAATTCGCGCCGTCCATAAAGACCAGCCCGCCCGCTTCGTGGACTAAGTCCGCAATCTCCCTAAAGCGCGTCTCAAAAATTCCCGAGGTGTTCGGGTTTGTAATCATAATTGCGGCAATTCTTCCCTTAAAAAGCGCCAGCTTTTCCTTTAAGTCGGAAATGGAAAGCGTGCCGTCTTTGTCGGTAGATATTCTAACTATGTTTGTAAAGCCCGCCATAGCGGCGCTTGCAAAGTTTGTGCCGTGGGCGCTTTGCGGAATTAAGATAGTGTCGCGCAATTCGGGCGAGTTGTCGCGCTGGTAGGCCTGTATCATCTTTAGCGCGCATAGCTCGCCCTGCGCGCCCGCAACGGGTTGGCAGGCCACGGCGTCTAGAGATGTTATTTTCTTTATAAGCTCCTGAAAGCGCCAGAGAATTTCAAGAGAGCCTTGAATGTCGCCTTCGGGCGCTTGCGGGTGACCTAGCTCAAAGCCCTCGAGCGCGGCGAGCTCGTCGTTTAGAAGGGGGTTATACTTCATCGTGCAAGAGCCCAGCGGATAGCAGGCGTAGTCGGGCGATATGTTAAGCTCTCCCAATTTTTTGTAGTAGTCCAAAATCTCTTCGCTTTTAAATTTTGGAATATTGGGGCATGACGCGCGGGTGAAATTTTGCGGAATTGCAGGGGCCTTCTTGCAGCTCTGGCGCGATGGCAGTTTTTTGTCCGCAAAGCCTTTTAGAAATTCGCAGACAGTTTCTATTTGTGCTTGAGAATTTTTGTCGCTTAAGGAAATTTTTAAAAGCTCTCCGCCTATTCCGCATCTGCCGCTTGCGTTTACTCCTATGTGGATTTTATTTTCCGAAGCTTTTTTTATAATCTCTTCAACTTTTGCGGGGCAGGAAATCGTAAATTCATTAAAGAAGGGGGAGTTGCCAAAAGGGTAGGAAAAGCCGGGGATAGCGCAAATTTTTTCAAAGGCAATCTCGGCGAGAAGGCGCGCCTTTTTTGCGGCCTCTTCAAGCCCCGAATCGGATTTTTCAAGAAGGCAGGCCCCTGCGAGAGTCGCCATAAAGGCCTCGTTTGAGCAGATGTTGGAGGTGGCCTTTTCAAAGCGTATGTGCTGCTCTCGCGTGGATAAAACCATCGCAAAGCAGTCCTTAGAATTTAAGTCTTTCGCCCTTCCCACAAATCTGCCGGGCGCTTGTCTTACGTCGTTTTTATGCTCTAAATTGTGGCGGATTGCAAATATGCCAAGCCCCAAACCGCCTAGGTTTGGGCGGCTATACAGGTGGCGAGCTTCACCCACAGCAATGTCCGCTCCGCTTTCTCCGTACATTGCGGGCTCTTTTAGAGCTTTTGGCGCAAGCAACATCGGGTCTATTATCGCTATGCTCTTTAAATTGTTGCGCTTTGCAAAATCCGCGAGCATATCGCAGTCTTCAATTATTCCAAAGGCGTTTATTTGCGGAAATGCAAGGCAGGCGGCGTCGGGATTTTCGCGGAGGCTTTGCCTCAAACTTTCCTCGCTTGTTCTGCCAGAGGGGGTGTCCATCGGAACTTCCACAATTTCAATTCCCGCGTCTTTTGCAAGTGTTCGGACGACTTTTAAGTAGCTTGGCAAAATCGAGCCGCAGACTAAGGCCTTAGATTTCTTCGCAAGTCTAAGCGCGCAGGCTATGGCCTCATAAAGGGCTGTAGCTCCGTCGTAGAGCGAGCAGTTTACGGCTTCAAAGCCCATTAGTTGCGCCATCAAGCACTGGTAAATCCAGTGCGAAATTAGCGTCCCTTGGCTTCGCTCCGGCTGGTATGGCGTGTAGGCGGTGCTCAGCCCCCTTATTTTTGAAATTTCTGAAGTAAGCTTTGAAACTTGCCAATCGCCCGCGCCGTCCCCCAAAAGTGAAATTTTAGGCAAATTGTTTTTCCTTGCAACTTCCCCTATTAACTTGCGCGTATCTTCTTCCGAAAGGGGCTCAAATTCGGGAATGTCAGCCCTTATATCTTGCGGAATGTGGCTAAATAACTCGCCTCCGCTCTTTAGCCCCAAAGTTTCGAGCATCTGAGCCTTTTCATCATCGCTTAGGGGAATGTAAAATTTGGCGTTTTCGCGCAGATTGCAAAATTTGTCGCTCATAAATCGAAAGGTTTTGAAGCGAGTCTAAGGGGAGATTTAAAGTTTTCAAGAAATACTTTAGCGCCCGTTTCTTTTTCGCGCTTTTGCGATTTTTTGCGCAAGTGCGGAAAGCTTCCCGTTTCTTAAAAAATTTGCGAAAGCCTTGCGACAACGCGGGCTTAGCGCGCGGCAATACGGCTCTTTAACCCCTAAAAAATTTGCGTATGTGGCGCGACAAATCCGCCTCTTTGTCAAGCTCTTTGCCCTCGAGCAGATATTCGGCAAAGTGATTTGCAAAGTAGGGCGAGAGCGCGTAGCCCTTTGAGCCGAATCCGTTAAAGGAGTAGAGATTCCTATACTTTGGGTGGACTCCTAAGTGGGGTCGCGTAGTGGCGGTGCATGGGCGCACTCCGGCCTCTTGGCGGATAACTTCAAACTTGGAATTTAAGACAAGGGGCTTAAGCATCTTTAAAAGTTCAGCTTCCGCCTCATTTGTTGGCTTTGCATCTTCAAAGTTAACTCTATCCCAAGTTGAGCCGCATCTAAATATTTCGCCCTTGTGGCGCATTAGCCATATGTGGCGGTGCACTATGTGCTCTCCAACTTCCTCAAGGCAACTTTCAAATTTAAGCGACAGAATTTCGCCTTTTGCGGGGCGGTAGGGCAACCAATTAAAGAAGGGGTTATATATAGCCTGCCAACCCTCGCAGAACACGATTTTTTTCGCGCTTAAACCCTTGTAGGAAACTCCGCTTTCGCCGAGACTTAGGAGGGTGTAATCGAATTTTTCAAGCCTTAAAACGCCGAGCTTTTGAAAGTGTCTTTTTAGCGCTTGCATTAGCGCTTCAGCCTCAACCCATGCTGCAAAGTTTATCTTAAAAGAGCCGAAGTTGTCGTTTAGATTTTTGTAGCTGTTTTCCGAGGCGCAAGGGCTTAGAAATTCGGAGTAGGCAGGATCTGACTTTCTCTTCTGCCAAAGTTCGCGCTCCTCCTTTGAGCGGCATAGCTGCAAAATTTCGCGCTCGTAAAAGAAAGTTTCCCCCAGTGTTTTTTCCAGCTCCTTGTAGTATTTCTTTGCGAAGGGCAGGGCGATGTCGCTTCTCCAACTCTTGACGAGCCTTATGCCAGTTATCGGGTTTAAAACGCCCGCTGCAACTAGGCAGGCGGCCGCATTAAAGTCATTGTCAAAAATCGCGACATTTTCGCCCCTTCTTAAGAGTTCTAGCGCCAGGCAAGAGCCGCTTATACCTTGGCCAACTATGATTGTATCTACAAACATAGCCTTTTAAAAAAGTTCGCCCTGGGCTGCCGAGTATTTTATGCCTAAGACGCTCCAAGCCTTGTTTGTCAAGACTCTGCCCTGGGGGGTGCGCTGTATGTAGCCCTCCTGAATTAGAAAGGGCTCGTGGACTTCCTCAAGCGTGTCGGCCTCCTCGTTGACCGCCACTGCTATAGTGCCTATGCCGACGGGCTTGCCCTTGTAGTTTTCGGCCATCACGCGCATTATGCGCTTGTCCATCTCATCTAGCCCGTTTTCGTCTATTTCCAAAAGCTCCAGAGCCGCGGCAGCCGATTTTTTAGTAATTTTGCCCCCGCTTTTTTCCTGAGAGTAGTCGCGTACAAAGCGCACTAAGTTGTTTGCAATTCGCGGAGTCCCACGGCAGCGGCGCGCAATTTCCTCGGCGCCGGCGTCGTCAATCTCTATTTTCAAAATTCCGCAGGAGCGCTTTACGATTTTTTTTAGCTCGCTTACAGAGTAATAATCCAGCCTCGTCTTTAAAGTGAATCTGCTTCTGAGAGGCGCAGTCAAAAGCCCCGTTCGAGTAGTTGCCCCTATGAGCGTAAAGCGCGGGATTGTTAGGCGCACTGAGCGGGCATTAGGCCCCTGGTCTATCATAATGTCTATGCGATAGTCCTCCATTGCGCTATAGAGGTATTCCTCCACAGTTCTTGATATGCGGTGGATTTCATCTATAAAGAGTATGTCGCCCTCCTCCAAGTTCGTAAGCAGCCCCGCAACTCGGAGGCCTTCTCTATTACGGGGCCTGAGGTGATTTTTATCTGCGCGTTCATCTCGTTTGCAAGTATTAGCGCAAGTGTGGTTTTGCCCAGTCCCGGCGGCCCGTGAAGCAGTATGTGGTCGAGAGTATCGCCCCTGCGCTTTGCCGCCGCAACGACAACCTTGAGCCTCTCAAGCGTCTTTTCCTGCCCGGAAAACGATTCAAAGCCCTGAGGCCTCAGCGAGGCTTCCTCAGAACTCTCAGTGCGCTCGATGGCTTTCTTCAAATAATCGCTTCCCGTTTCCATTCTTATAGAATCTAATCGGCGGGCTCTTTTTACAAGAAAAAAGATATTTGACTAAGCGAATTTCGCCGACAAGCTCTTCCTCAAGTGAATATAAATTTTGTCAGGCTTTGCGACTTTAGAAATATAGAGCTTTCGGAGGCTTTATTTAGCTCCAAAAGCGTGTGGATACATGGTCAAAACGCCCAGGGCAAGACAAACCTTCTTGAGGCCTTGGGGCTTCTTTGCGCCTTGCGCTCCTTTAGAACTTCAAAGACTGCTGCGCTCATAAAAAAGTCTAAGGCTTGCGCAAAGCTATTGTTTAGGCTGAGTCACGAAGTTTTGGGTGAGTGCGAGGTCATTTTAGAACTGGGCGAAAAAACAAAAAAGATATTTGTAAACGATGTAGAGTGCAAAAGCTTGGCTGAATTTATAGGCGAATTCCCAGTTTTGGCGGTTTGTAGCGACGATATTAAGCTTGTGAGGGGCGGCCCCGCCGAGAGGCGCAAGTTTGTTGATATGCTCATATCGAGTTTGGACGCCGATTATTTCCGCCGCCTAAAACTCTACCACGCAGCGCTAAATCAGCGAAACGCCCTCTTAAAACAAAGCAATTTTGACGAAGTTTTAATGGGCGTTTTAGAAGCTCAAATGGCGGAGGCAGCTGTCTCTATAAACGCGCTTCGAGACAAGTATTTAAAGTCTCTGGGCAGCCTTGCCACAAAGAAATACAAAATCCTCTCTTCCGACAGAGAGTCCGCCGCGGTCGTATTTAAGTCGGCGCAGTTAAATTTGAGCTGCAGCGAGTATCTGTCGCTTCTAAAATCATCTCGCGAGCGCGACGCTCTGCTAGGTTCAACTTCCATAGGCCCGCATCGCGATGACTTTTTAATTCTGGTAGCCGGGGCCGGCGCCAAGGAATTTGCCTCAGAGGGGCAACAGCGCAGCATAGTTTTATCGCTTAAACTCGCCCAGTATGAAATGGCAAAACTTGCCAAAAATATAGTTCCCGTCCTCCTCTGCGACGACATTTTGGGCGAGCTTGACTCCGATAGGCGAGAGGCCTTTTGGTCTTGCATAGACCGCGATTGCCAAGTCTTTGCAAGTTCCACAAGCCCCGCTCCCGAATCTTACGCTTTGAGGGAATCTTGGCAGAGCATAGAAGTTAAAAGCGGGAGTTTCTATTTGTAGGCTTTTTCTTTTGATCCTTCCGCCTTACTAAAAAACGGCAAGCTTTGCGAAAACCCATAGCCCTTAACTTATATTGCCGTATGAAACTGGCCTTAGTGAAGAAACTAAGAACTGAATCTTATCTCTTTTGAATTTAGGTGCGTTTTTTCAAATTTGCGCTTTGCAAGCATTAAACCGTATTTCCGGCTTCCTGCGATCTTAATTGATTCGCGACATTTCATTTGTTTTAAGCACAAAAAAGCTCCGCAATGAGAATTGCGGAGCTTTTTTAGAAAAAATTAACTTTTACTTGGCAACATCAGCTTTTACGCCGGGAGCGTAGAACTCAAAAATTGCCTCAATCATAGCCAAATGCTCTTCGCGGGAAATCTTGCCGTCCTTCTTGAGTGCGTCTGCCTTCATGATTGCCTCGGACATGCCTTCAAATTTCTTTTCACCGGGGGTTGCAGGCAAAAAGTCGGGAACTAACTTGCCTTCAATCGGATTTGGAGTAAATACGCGGTAATAACCAGCGTCTGTCAATGGTCCAAACTTTATGAAGGGATTTTGCTCTGTCGAAGCCAATGAGAAAGTTTCGTCTTTAAAGCCCGCCTTCTTTAGAACTACCGTGTAGGTCATGCTCTTGTCGAGGTCAACCATGCAGGGGGTCTTGCCCTTCACCTCGCCACCTATCACGACCTCGGCGCCACTTGGCACGGAGTCAACCTTGACGGTTTCCTGAGTTAAAGGATTAGATGCGCATGCCGAGAGCAATGCCGCCATAAGGGATGGGATAAGTAATTTCTTCATATCTGGAATATTTCAATTAATGTTTATCTTTTTAAAAAATTTTTGTAAAGTAAAATTTTAAATAAATTCCTATTTCTTTGGCGCCTGCTTCGCGTTTAGCGGAACTAATTCAGCCTTTGCGGGATTGGGAGTGAGAACTCTGTAAAAGCCCAACTCATCCAAGGGCCCAATTTTTACAAGTGGATTAGACGAGGATGTGGAAATGACAAACGCCTCATCCTTAAAGCCATCTTTCTTCATAACAACGCTGTGCGTCGATTTCGTACTCAGCGAAATTTCGCAGGGAGTTGTACCTCTAAGTTCGCCGTTTATCAATACTTGCGCACCCTCGGGCTCCGATTGAAATTGCACAGGCTCGCTAGAGATGGGCGAGTTTGAGCAACACGCTGAAAGTAGCGCCGCAAAAGCCAATGCTGGGAAAAACTTTTTCATGTGGAGATCTCTTCCTTAAAAACTGTTTTGCAAAAACAAATTAATTTGTTGTTTTAGTGAGGTTGTTCTTTTTTCTCTAAAACGTCAAGCATTAAAGAGCACAAAATAATTTTTATAGCTTCGATAGCTCCTTTGAGCGCTTCTCGGCAGCTCTTAAGGCGTCCGTAACCATGTCTCTAAAATTGTTTGCCTTAAAGACGTCCAGTCCTGCAAGAGTCGTGCCGCCGGGGCTGCAGACAGCGTCTCGCAGGGTTTCCGGCGAGCGGCTGTCGCTTACAAGCAACATCGCCGAGCCCAATAGCGTTTGCAGAGTAAGCTTTGTTGCCTGCTCTTCCGAAAAGCCTATTTTTTTGCCCCCCTCTATCAGTGCTGCAGCAAATTCAAACACATAGCCCGGACCGCTTCCCGATAGAGCCGTGACTGCGTCAAGTCTGGCCTCCGGACACTCTATTACCTCTCCTATTGCCGACAAAACTCCGCGAACGATTTCGCGCTCCTTCTCCGTGAGTTCGGACTCCGGAGCAAAACAGGAAATCCCCTTTGAAATTAGCGCGGGCATATTGGGCATTACCCTCACAATCTTTTTTGCGTTTGGAAAGCGCGCCCTGAGTTTTTCTATGGTAGTTCCCGCAAGTATTGAAATTAGAAGCTCAATTTGCTTATCGCCAATTGCGGCCGCAACGTCGGCGAGCTGCTGCGGCTTGCACGCAAGCACCATAGTTTGCGCATCGAGCTTGCGGATATCTTCCGTCAGGCTTATACCCGTGTTTTGCGCGAGAATCTTACCGGTATCGTCATTGCCGCAAGTGCACTCTATATCCCACGGCCTGACTGCCGCGCTTTTAATCATACCTCCAACTATGGCCGACGCCATTTTGCCGGCTCCAACAAATGCAAATTTTTTCATAATCTTCTTTTAATCTGCAGTATCTCCATATTTTTTTGCTTTTTCAAGACTTTATTTGAGTCTGCTTTTGTCGGAACAATCATCTCGGAGCTGCTTTCTATGGCATATACAGGTAAATCTTTGCTAAAACTATACTTGAAATCGGGCAAATATTCTGCAAGCCTCTCTGAATAGTCGGCTTGCCGGCTAGAGTGAATCCAATATTAAAGATTATGGCAAACACGAAAAAAACTGCTAAGAAGGCTCTTCCCATAAAGAGGTGCAAGTTCTACACGCACTCTACTGCGGAGGAGTTTAAGGAGTCTGTACTGTGGCACCTCGAAAGGTCTTTGGCGCGCTCTCCGCGCGATGCAACCTCTAGAGATTGGTGGTTGGCTGTGGCTTTGACCGTCCGCGAAGACATAATGGGGCGCTTCATGAAAACTATGGATCGCCAGCACGAGTCTAACGCAAAGCGCGTCTATTATCTCTCGCTGGAATACTTGATGGGGCGCCTCACTGAGGATACCCTGACAAATTCTGGGCTTATGGATATAGCAAGGCAGGCTCTCAAGGAATTGAACTTGGACTTTGACCAGATAATGTCAAAGGAAGTCGATATGGGCCTTGGCAATGGCGGTTTGGGAAGGCTTGCGGCCTGCTTTCAGGATTCCCTAGCAACTTTGGACTATCCCGCCGTGGGTTACGGAATTTTGTACGAATTTGGCTTGTTTACCCAGAGCTTTGATTCTGAGGGCAGGCAGGTTGAGTCTCCGGATAATTGGCTCAAATTTGGCTCTCCGTGGGATATAGTAAGGCCGGAATACACGGTGAATGTAAAGATTGGCGGCAGAGTTGAGGGCGTCATGAGCTCCACCGGAGATTGGACTCCAAAGTGGATTCCAAGCGGAGAGCTCCTCGGCGTTCCCTGGGACGTTCCCGTGGTAGGCTACGGCGTTGGAACGGTAAACTTCTTGCGCCTGTGGGAATCTCGCGCCACAAACGAACTCGATTTGTCTGCCTTCAACGAGGGCGGCTACACCCAGGCGGTTCATCAGAAGGCCATGAGCGAGACCGTCTCAAAGGTCTTGTACCCAAATGACAAGACCGAAAACGGCAAGGCTCTGCGCCTAACCCAGCAGTATTTCTTTGTAACTTGCTCTCTGCAGGACATAATACGCAGGTTTAAAGTTTCAAACGGCACGAATTGGAAGATTTTCCCCGAAAAGGTGAGCATACAGCTAAACGATACGCACCCGGCCATAGCAATTGCGGAACTGATGCGCCTGCTAGTGGATGTCGAGGGCCTAAGTTGGGACGATGCCTGGGGCATTTCTACAAAGGTGTTTGCCTACACAAACCACACGCTCTTGCCCGAGGCTCTTGAAAAGTGGCCGGTTCCCATGTTTGAAAAACTTTTGCCGCGCCATCTGCAGATAATATATGAAATCAACCGCCGCTGGCTCGATACCGTTCGCAAGTTCTACGGCAATAACGACGCCAAGTGCGCGCTGCTTTCAATAATTGAGGAGGGCAGCCCCAAGATGGTCAGAATGGCCTATCTTGCGGTTGTGGGTTCATACAGCGTAAATGGCGTTGCGGCTCTGCACTCAGAGCTATTAAAGCAGAGCGTCTTGCGCGAGTTTTACGATATAACTCCCGAAAAGTTCAACAACAAGACAAACGGCATAACGCCGCGCAGGTGGCTCAAGACCGCAAATCCGCGCCTGTCGGATTTAATTACGGAAACTTTGCGCGACGAAACTTGGGTCACAAACTTGGATTTGCTCCACAAGTTAGAGCCCTTTGCCGACGATGCGGACTTTAGGAAAAAGTACATGCACGTAAAGCGCCAGAACAAGGTGGACTTAGCCGGCGTAATAAAGCGACTCTGCGGGGTTGATGTTAGCCCCGATGCGATTTTCGACGTGCAGATTAAGAGGCTTCACGAGTACAAGCGCCAGCATCTAAACTTGCTTTATATCCTAACGCTCTACCGCAGGCTCTTGCACAATCCCGACTTGGATATTCCTCCGCGCGTCTTCATATTCGGGGCAAAGGCGGCTCCGGGTTACGACTTGGCAAAAAATATAATTTGGGCTATAAATACCGTCGCAAAGGTCATAAATAGCGACAAGCGCATAAAGGACAAGCTCAAGGTCGTGTTTATCCCGAATTACAATGTGTCGCTTGCAATGCAGATAATTCCGGCTGCGGACGTGTCGGAGCAGATTTCTACTGCCGGCAAGGAAGCTTCTGGAACGGGCAACATGAAGCTTGCGCTAAACGGAGCTATCACTATGGGAACTCTCGACGGAGCAAATGTTGAGATTCTTGAGCAGGTTGGCGCCGATAATCTGTTCATATTCGGGCTTACTGTCGACGAAGTTCAGAAGCTGAAGGCTGAGGGTGCAAGCCCTTGGACTTACTACAATTCAAACGAAAATCTGAAGGCGGTTTTGGACTGGTTGGTGTCGGACTACTTTATGCCGTCAAATCCGGACGCCTTTATGCCGCTTAGAAAATCTGTCTTGGATTGGGGCGACCCATTTATGGTTTGCGCCGACTATCAGGCCTATTGCGACGCCCAGGACAAGTTGGGCGAGGCCTATAAAGACAGGGAAAAGTGGGCGAAGATGGCGATATTAAACACTGCCAGAATGGGCAAATTCTCGTCAGACCGCACCATAAGCGAGTATGCAAGCGATATTTGGCACTTATCCAAGCTTGAGCCTGAAGCCTAAGTATTGCTAAGTATGATTTCACAAAAGCCCCGCGCAGGTTCGCGGGGCTTTTTTTGAAATTAGCTCCATTGTGAAAGTTATTATTCAAGACCCTTATCTGGGGAACTTACTATATGTATTTATACGGATAATTTGATTTTTTAATTTGCGTTTTGAGACTTTTTACTGTTTGCTTACTCTCGATAGGAGGGAGCTGCACTTTACTTAAATGTTTTGATATGAGTTTTTACGCGGCAATAGTGGGCTTGTTCTCCTGCATACTTCTGAATATAGCGCTCAGGGGATTTTACCTTAGATTCAGGTATTCAAGGGTTATATGCGCGTGGTTAAACACCCTGGGCTTCGGATTTCTAACAGCCTGTGCGCTAGACGCGCTCTTTGGGCGGCGGCAATGGTATGTGGAACTTGCCATGGGAGTTTTGATAGTTCTAATTGTATATTCTGCATTTGTGCGCTTTTACGTCGCGTTTTTGTCGGAGCATTTCTCGGAGCGCTTTCCCCATAGAAAAAGCACCTTGAGCTCTTGGAAGATAGGCAAGAGTTACTCCGACTTCAAGGAGCAAATAGAATCTCGCGGCTTTAAAAGAGTGGGAAGTTCCGAAACGACAGACGAAGCTTACGATGGAATTTTGGCGTACAACACTTACTTTATTTCCGACGATGCTCTAACTTTGCTAAGCATAGAATTTACTCTGCCTGAGTCTACCGATGAGATTACTACGCATCTTATAAGCATGGCGAAATTCGGTGGAGATAATGTCGAAATTTTTTTAACGCGCAATGCAAACCGCCCGATAGGGCTATTTGCCCCGCAAGAGTACTCTTACTTAAATTTGCCTATGCAGCACGATACTTTCAAGCTTCTAGACATACATAAAGCGCGCATAAAAGAGGTGGCAGGCAAGCTGATTGCCATAGATTCCGACGCCCTTGAATTTGTGCGCAAAATGGAAAATGATTGGCAAAATGCAAATATAGAGTATGGTATACTGAATAATAAGCGCGATGTCGACGAACTTGGCATACTAACTAGCGAGGGGAAGTACAGGCTTTGGATAGAGTCGCTGCTTTTAACCTACTTTGGCTATGCGCCGAAATGTTAGACGATGTCTGAAGAAACTTTTAAAGAAAAATTAAAGAGGATTGGCGACAACCTCGAGAAGATGACTGTCGATGTGATATACGACAGGCGGCACGATTTGCCCTCGCGCATATACGGAGCCTTCTTAAAGTGTTTGTCTTTCATATTTAGCGCGGTGGTGCAACTGCGCTACAAGCTATATAAAAATAGGGTATTTAGAGATACGCCCCTGGGTTGCCTTGTAATAGTTGTTGGAAATTTAACCGTGGGCGGAACGGGCAAGACTCCGGTAGTTGAAAAATTTGCGCGCGAGCTTGCCGCAAGGGGTAGAAAGGTTGCGATTTTAAGCCGCGGCTACAAGAGCAAGTCGGACAGCCTCCTTACAAAATTTTGGCGCTGGCTAAGCCATGGCGAGAGCCCAAAGCCCAAAGTAGTGTCTGACGGAAAGCGTATTTTGCTAAATTCGGAGCTCGCGGGCGACGAGCCTTACATGCTTGCAAAAAATCTTCCCGGCGTAGTGGTTGTGGTGGATAAAAACCGCGTAAAGGCCGGCAACTTTGCGATAGAGGAGTTCGGGGTTGATACGCTAATTTTGGACGACGGCTTCCAATATCTGCCACTGCGCGGGCAGATGCAGCTTTTGCTTGTCGATAAGACCAATCCCTTCGGCAACAAGTCGCTCTTGCCGCGCGGTATTTTAAGAGAGCCCATAAAGCACTTAAAGAGGGCCTCGTACATATTCCTCACAAAGAGCGATGGCAATCGGGATTTGGCCTTGGAAAATTTCATACGCCGCTACAATCCAAGCGCCGAGTTTATAGAGTGCGCGCACTGCTCGAAGCACTTGGTCAATTTTGCGACGCAGCAAGTCTTGCCCATAGAATTTCTAAACGGCAAGCGCGTGGCCTACTTTTGCGCCATAGCAGCTCCCGAAAGTTTCAGAAAATTTCTGCATCAGGCGGATTCCGACATAGTCCACTACGAGCATTTTCTAGACCACCACCGCTTCACGACGGAGGAGCTTGACGAATTTTTTGAAGAGGCCTACGCAAGTGGAGCCGAGCTTGTAATGACTACGGAAAAAGACGCCGTTAGAATTGATCCAAACTACAAGACGAAACTTCCATTCTACTACACTCGCCTTGAAATTGAAATCCTATCCGGCGACGGCGACTTCTCGGCGGCTGTCGAGCGCATTTGCGGGTTTACTTCAGACATAAAGTAGCGGTTCTTTCGCCTTCTTTTGCGCAGGCTCAAGGCCTTGTAAGGCGCGGGTGGATTTTCAATCTTTTGCTCAAGCCCGGTTTTAATTTTTAGCTTTGCTTAAGTCTTTAGCTTGGCATTTTAAGGCCCTGTGGCAAGCGAGTTTTTAAACTTGAAAGCCGGGCTTTTATTTGCGAGTGTGTGCGGCTTTTAGATGATAGAAATACGCGACATGTCTTTGGCTTTCGGCGAGCGCAAGCTCTTTAACGGGATTAGCGCAGTGATAAATCGCGCCGACAAAATCGGGCTTGCGGGTTCAAACGGCGCCGGCAAGAGCACGCTATTAAAGATTCTCGCGGGTATTGAGGATTTCGATTCGGGGCGCATCGTGCGCCCAAAATATGCAAGCGTAGGCTACTTGGCTCAGGATATATCCGACATTTCCTCGCGCAGCTTGTACGCCGAGGCGGAGTCGGCGTTTGAAGACGTAGTCGGGATAAAGAGAAAGCTCGAACAGGCAGATGAAATTTTAAAAGCGAGCGCTCCCGACAGCGAGCAATATTTGCAAACTCTCGAAGACATAGGCGAATTTGAGCGCAAGCTCGAAGATTTAGACGCCTACAAATTGCGCTCAAAAATCGAGACTGTCTTGAGCGGTCTTGGCTTTCGCCACGAGGATATGCAAAGGCCCTGCTCAGAATTTTCAGGCGGTTGGCGAATGCGTATAGCCTTGGCAAAGCTTCTTTTGCTCGAGCCTTCGCTTCTGATGCTAGACGAGCCTACAAACCACCTAGACATAGAGTCGATTACCTGGCTTGAGGATTACCTGAAGGCCTACAAGGGGGCTGTGATTGTCGTAAGCCACGACAAGTCGTTTTTGGATCTGCTCACAAAAAAGACCTTCTATCTGAGCGCAGGCAGGCTTGAAATTTACGCGGGCAACTACTCATTTTACGAGCGCGAAAGCGTCGCGCGGCGCCTAAATTTGGAGAAGGCCGCCGCAAATCAGGCTCGCGAAATAGAAAAGACCGAGCGCTTCATAGAGCGCTTTAGGGCAAAGAGCTCAAAGGCCTCGCAGGTTCAGAGCCGCATAAAGGCCTTGGAGAAGATAGAGCGCATAGAGCTTGAATCAAAACAGGGCGAGATTTCCTTCCATTTTCCGGAGCCCAATAGGTGCGGGCAGGTCGTGATATCGCTCGAGGGCGTTTCAAAGAGCTACGGCGAGCATCTGGTGCTAAAGGACGTAAATTTGAAGATAGAGCGCGGCGAGCGTATCGCGATAGTCGGCGTAAATGGGGCAGGCAAAAGTACGCTTGCAAAGATTATGGCGGGCGTTTTGGATTTCGATTCGGGGAGCGTAAATTTGGGCTACAATGTTGAGATGTCTTACTTTGCGCAGCATCAGGCGGCAGAGCTAAACCCGCTAAATACGGTTTTGGAGGAGGCTGAATCGGCTGCGCCCAGCGGGCAAAAATACAGGGCTCGCGGTTTGCTTGGCTCCTTTTTATTTAGCGGCGACGACGTATTCAAACACGTTTCGGTGCTCTCCGGCGGCGAAAAGGTGCGGTGCATGCTCTCGCGCATGATGCTCTCGGGCGCGAACGTGCTGCTGCTCGACCAGCCGACGAACCATCTGGACATGGAGGCCATTCAGGCCGTCAACAAGGGCCTGTGCGCCTTCCCCGGCAACATTCTCCTTGCCTCGCACGACCATGAGCTTTTGCAGACCACCTGCAACCGCGTCATCGAGTTCCAGCCCGACGGCACCATTATTGACCGCCTCTGCTCCTACGACGACTATGTCGCGTGGAAGCTGGCGAAGGAAGCATAATAAAAGAGGTTTTTATGGATATTCCGTATCAGGAGATCAACAGCAAAACCATCGACCGCTGGGTCGAGGAAGGCTGGGAATGGGGGAAGCCTGTTTCCCACGAGGAATATGAAAAGGCAAAGGCCGGTACGTGGGACGTCAAGCTGACTCCGGTCAAATTCGTCCCGCACAGCTGGCTCGGCGAGCTGAAAGGCAAGCGCGTGCTGGGGCTGGCCTCCGGCGGCGGGCAGCAGATGCCCATTTTCGCCGCGCTGGGGGCGCAGTGCACGGTACTGGACTATTCGCAGCGGCAGCTGGATTCCGAGAAAATGGTCGCGGAGCGGGAGGGCTATGACATTACCATCGTCCGCGCCGACATG
>URYY01000020.1 GCA_900552245.1 uncultured Opitutales bacterium
CGCAAATTTTTAAAGAGCGACAATACGGAGGCCGCCCACATCTCAAAAACATGCAAGCTCTACGCGTTGGCAAGGCCCGATGTCAGCTTCTCGCTCACAGAGGACGGCCGCAGAATCTTTGAATCGAAGCACGAGAGCAACTTGATTTCGCGGGTGGGAAAAATATTTGGAAGCGACATATCCGAAAAGCTAATCGAGCTTAATCCCTACGAGGCTGCCGACATATCGCTAAGCGGAGCAGTCTCAAAACCGAATGAATCTTGGGCAAGCTCCAGAAATATCTACATTTTCATAAACGGCCGCCCCGTAGATTTGAGGGCCGGATTTTCGGCTCTAAAAGAGGCCTACCAAAAGCTTGTTCCTCAGGGCAAGTATCCGGCTGCCTTTATATTTATAAAGATTAATCCGCGGCTTGTGGACGTAAATGTGCACCCCGCCAAGCGCGAAGTTAGGCTAAAGAATGAATTTGCGGTGCGCTCGGCAATATTGGCGGCACTCGTGGACACTCTTGAAAATTACTCCATACGCGACGTTTCTCAGGCTCTGCCGCCCTGCAGCGCCTACCAATTCTCCGACGAGAAATACGAGGAAAGTCAAAAGCTAAGGGAGATATTAGATTCAAACTTAAATTCGAGTCAATCTACCATAGGCAAGCCCCCGCATGAGCAGCCAATCGCGCCGAATGAAAACCTCGATTCAGCCCAAATTGCCGCAAATATGGCGCTTAGAAACCTAGCGCTCAAGGCTCGCCAGAGCTCCTTAAAGATTGGGGAAGGCAAAAGTCAGGGCGATAGCGATAATCGCCCGAGCTCCTCTATAGGCTGGAAGTATCTCAGGCACTTTGCAAAAAGGTATGCGCTTTTTGAGACTCAGAATAACTCCCTTGTCATTCTCTCAATTCCTGCGGCTTTCAAGCGCATAAATTACGAAAAAATTGTAAAGAATTTCGAGGGCCAGAGGGCAAAATCGCAGAGCTTGCTAATACCGGTAAACGTCGAGTTTGACAGATTAGACGATGAAATTTTTAAAAAGGCAATAGGCTATTTTGAGACTTGCGGCTTTGAGATAGAGCCCTTTGGCGAGCGCTTCTACCGCGTAAGTGCAGCTCCAACTTGGATAGAGTTTGGAGACATAGCGGATTTTGTGAGAGACTTCGTAGAGCGCGCGAAGGAAGAGGGCTTGGGCAAAAAGAGCCTGAGCGAGCAAAATTTTGCAAAACTTGCCGTCGAGATGTCGCGCGGAGTAAGGATTGTGGAGAGCGAGTTTTTCGCAAACTCCATTCTCGACGAATTATTTGCCTGCAAAAGCCCAATGTTCGCCCCGGACGGCAGGCGAACATGCAAAGAGATACTTGCCTCTGAAATTAAGTCCTTTTTTGGCGACTAAAGCCCAATAGTATTTTTATATACTTTCTGGTTGACAAGAGCGCGTTCCAGATACTATCGTGCTCGCGACAACGAAAGCTTAGGCTTTGAAAATTCAACCGAATAGAAAGGGCTTGTATGTTAGGAGCAAAGGATAGAATGAAGGGTGCATGGTGGGGAGCGTTCGTTGCGGACGCGCTTTCAATGCCGGTCCACGGCTACGCCACGAGGGATTCCATAGAGAAGGACTACGGATACATATCCGACATGCAGGCGCCGAAGGAACCCTACCGGGATTTCGTGCTCGCAGGTTTTCCAACGTCTGAAATGCCAAAGGAGTTCGACTATATAGGCGATGAGCGAAGGCAGGATTGGACGCGCATTACAACCCACCCGCACAAGCATCTAAAGGCCGGAGAAAATACGCTGCCCATGCTGCTTGCTCTGCACCAAGCGATATCTATATCGGAATCCGACGGGTTTAACTTGGACGCATGGATGACCCGCTACAGGGCGGTCATGACATCGCCAAACGGGCATCGCGACACCTTCATACCTTCTATACACAGGCGCTACTTTG
This sequence comes from uncultured Opitutales bacterium, assembly GCA_900552245.1. Lineage (GTDB taxonomy): Bacteria > Verrucomicrobiota > Verrucomicrobiia > Opitutales > Intestinicryptomonadaceae > Intestinicryptomonas. The sequence continues at coordinate 1,945 of URYY01000020.1, forward strand.
AAAATCTGGCAAAGGGCAAAGACCCTGAATCAAACGGCTGCCCCGACGCGCATATAAGCGACATAATAATATTTCTTCCGCTGATATTTACCGCCTATAAAAATCCGAAAAAAACGCATGAAGACTTGATGAAAGCAGTGCGCAATTTTTCAATAGGCGAGAATACGCTAAATACTACCCTCTTTCTAATGGAGGTATTCTTTCATATTTTCTCCGGGGTGAAGCTTGAGGACGCGCTGTATAAGAAGATGAATCCGGACCGCCACTACGCTCTCGCCTATCCCTACAGGCGCTGGATAAAAGCCGCAAACGACGACGAAAGCATGGCGCAGCAAATAGGAAGAACCGCAGAGCTAGACAAGGCCATAGTCTTATCTATTTACCTAGCCTTAAAGTACGGCGACGACTACGAGAGCGCAATAGTTGCAAACGCAAATATAGGCGGCGAAACCACCGGGCGCGGTGCGCTTATAGGCTCTCTCATTGCCGGGCAGTACGGCTCGCAATGCATACCCGCAAAGTGGGGCGACAAACTCGTATATTCAGGCGAAATTGCAGCCTGCGGGAACGCCCTTTTAAATTACGTATTTAAAAATATCTAATTCAAAAGCGAAAAATGAAAAAGGCTCAAAGAATTTTTGAGCCTTTGCATTTAACCAACTTTATACCCGAATAAAAATTACTCTTCCTCTTCGTCAGCCCTCTTCATTTCCCTTATCGCGTTTTCGAGATTGTGGCGGACGATTATGCTGCGCTTCATATATATAATGTCCTCGGCAATATTTGTGCATAAATCTCCAATGCGCTCAAGGCTTTTGGATATGAGGAGGTAGTTCATCTGAAGCATGGCGCTGCGGGGGTTTTTATCTACAATTTCCCTGACTTTGCCGTAGCACTTCCTATTCTCGTTGTCTATGATTTCATCGTCGCGGCAAACGCCCAGTGCGAGGTGCTCGTCCTCTTCCAAGAACGAGTCTATTGCGCATTTTAGCATGTAAACGGCTCGCGAAGTTACAGTCTCAAAATCAAAGGGGACCTCTGATTTTTCCTCTGAGACCATAAAGGGAATGCGCTTTGCGATATTGACCGCCACATCGCCTATGTGCTCGAGCTCGTTATTTATCTTTAGCACAGTAATTACCAAGCGCAAGTCGCTTGCGACAGGCTGGTGCAAGGCCAAGATTTTCAGGCACTCCTCCTCTATGTCAACTTCGGTCTTATCGATGTCGTAATCGCTTTTTACGACATCCTCGGCAAGCTTTACCGAAAGTTCTCTCAAAGCCTTTACGCTCTTTCGCACATTGGATTCAACAGCTATTGCCTCCCTTACGATTTGCGCCTTAAGCCTCTCCAAATCTTTTCTCAAATGCGCGTTCATATCAACCGAACCTCCCTGTTATGTAATCGTTTGTAGCCTGATTTTTTGGGTTTGTAAAGAGCGCGTCGGTGCGCCCGTACTCTACGAGGTGCCCCTCGTAGAAGAATGCGGTGTAGTCTGAAACTCTAGCGGCCTGCTGCATATTGTGGGTCACTATAACGATTGTGTACTCGTTTGAAAGTTCAGAGATTAAATCCTCTATCCTCGATGTGGATTTCGGGTCTAGTGCGCTGCAAGGCTCGTCCATCAATAGAACTTCGGGCTTTATTGCGAGGGCGCGGGCTATGCATAGGCGCTGTTGCTGGCCGCCGGACATGCCGATGGCGTTTGAATTTAACCTGTCTTTGACCTCGTCCCAAAGGGCGGCTTTTCTCAGGGAAGTCTCGACGATTTCATCGAGCTTTGCCTTGCCCGGAGAGCCCTTGAGCCTCACGCCGTATGCGACGTTGTCGTATATGCTCTTTGGGAATGGATTTGGGCGCTGGAATACCATTCCTATTCTGCGCCGCAACTCCACTACGTCCAAGCGCTTGTGGTAAATATCCGCCCCGTCGAGCGCCAGGCAGCCGGTAGTCCTGCACGATTCCACCAAGTCGTTCATTCGGTTTATGCAGCGCAAGAATGTGCTCTTGCCGCAGCCGCTTGGACCTATAATAGCGGTAACCTTGCCCCTGCAAATTCCCATATTTACGTTCTTTACGGCGTGAAATTTGCCGTAGTAAACGGAGAAATCAGTAGCGCTTATTACATTGTCAAAGACCTCGGGCTTCGACTCCTTTAAGGGCTTAGTTTGTTCGGAATTTTTCATTTTACTTATTTCGATTGTAGCAGTCATTACGATTTCAACTTCCTTTGAAGGCGCGCGCGCATCAAGATTGCGGCGAGATTTAAACCAAGTACGATGACAATTAGAGTAAGAACCATTCCATATTGAACGTGCGCTACTCTCTCCGCCATTTCGTGCTCGGAGCAAATATTGTAAATATTCCACGGCAAGGCGGGGCTTGGCTGGCTAAATATTTCGCTTATTCCAAGAGCCGCCCCAGTGCTCGTTGCAGCTGTAAATATAATTGGAGCGGTTTCGCCGGCAGCTCTGCCCATTGAAATTATGATGCCAGTAAACATGGCCGGCAGCGACGCGGGCAGTATGACCGTGCAGATAGACTTCCACTTGCTCGCGCCCAAGCCCAAAGAGGCCTCCCTGTAAGATTGCGGAACTGCTTTCAAAGCCTCCTCGCAAGAGCGGATTATCGTGGGCAGGATAAGCAGGGCAAGAGTTATGCAACCGGCTATAACGCTTTTGCCGTCCGAAATCTTTACGGTGTTTATCAAAAAGGCCAAGCCGAATAGACCGAATACTATGGAGGGAACGCCCGCTAGAGTGCCCACGCAGGCTCTCAAAACCTCGATTAGCTTTCCCTGTTTTGCGTATTCGGAAAAGTATATGGCCGCTATTATACCCAGTGGAGCCGCTATCAGCATGGCACCCATTGTCAGGTAGAATGTGCCCAGTATCATAGGATAAATCCCTCCGAATATATTTGAGTCGAAGGGCGAATCGAAGAAGAAGCCCCAGTAAACGGTGTAGCGCGGCAGTAGCATCTTTTCCAAATTGTCCCTTATGTAGAGCAGGATTTCCTCAACTGCCGTGGATTTAAAATATTCGAGAGTATTAACTCTCTTTGAAATCTCGCCGCCCTCGGGAGTGCGCTCAACTATCGAAATTTGCATTATGTCATCTCGGAACACCTTCTCTGCCATATCCCAGCGCGGCTGCCCGTACTTTTGGCGCATCAGATTCTTAGACTGTTTTTCCTCGGCATTCTGCGGGCCCAAAAGCTCCTCTATGCCTTTTTTAAGCTCCATGTAGGATTTGTTCTTAAACTCCAGCCCGTCGCGCGCCGAGGCCATTGCATCTAGAGGATACTGCGATAGCCATCTGCGAAGAGAGCTCTTTTTCAAAAGTCCAAGCTCTGAAAATTCCGAGTTAACAAGCTTCTTTAATTCTGCCGCAAAAGAGTCAGACTCGCTCTTTAGCACATCTACTAGCGCAAAGCTCGTTCCATTTTTATCCGAGTTTTTGCAAAGCAACTCAACCTCCTTCACAAAGGGCTCAAAGATTTCCCTCGATAGCGATTTTAGCGCCTCTATGCGCTCCGATTGCTCAAGCTTAAAAATCTCGCCGATTTTTTGCTTTGAACCTTTTACGCTTGAAAATGCTGCAAGCCTATACTCGTCAAGCTCCCCCAAAAGTTTCCCGCTATTTTTCGGGTGCTCGTACTCCCTCATCATGTCGTACAGCTTTAGGCGCGCCGTATCAGCCTCCAATATTCTGCTTTTTTCAGATGCGCTTAGAGTTGCGTCCAAGTTTTCGCTCAAAAATTTAAAATGCTCTACGGTCGCCCTGAATACGAATGCGTTTACCCCGTTTACCACAATCGGTATCAGAAATACGCATACGATTATAGCCATAAAGGCGAGTGAAGAATAAGCGACAGCGTTAAACGATTTATCTAAAACTTTTCTTGTAGAGTTTTTCATACTACCTGCCCTTTCTATTAAAGCCCCTAGCAACCCACGAGCTTGCGCCGTTTAAAATGAGGCCACCAATTAAGAGGCAGAAGCTCATGGCAAACAAAACGTGGTATCTGGCCGAGCCCGTGCTCTGGTCGGCTTCGCCCATCTCACCGGCAATCGTCGCCGTCAAGGTGCGCACAGGTTCAAGGAAGTTGTAGAACGGCTCGGGAATTTTAAGGGCGTTTCCGCTCGCCATCCAAACTACCATAGTTTCGCCCATAACGCGCATAAATCCCAGTATCACGGCAACGCTTATGCCGCTTTTTGCGCAGGGCAAAATCACTTTAAAGATTGTCTCAAAGCGCGTAGCGCCCAAGGCCAAGGAACCCTCGCGCATATCGCGGCCCACCGCGCTCAGAGCGTCCTGAGAGATACTTACAATCGTAGGAAGCGCCATAATCGCAAGTATCATTGAAGCGTTTAAGGCGTTTGTGCCGCTTGAAATTTCGAGATTGAACAAGCTGTAGGCGATTTCCACAGAGGCCGCCAAAAGCAGGGCCACAAAGCCGTACTTAAAGGCCCTCAGCGCCCCGGATTTTTTTATGAATCTGCCGCCCCAAAGCTCGGCTATCGCAGAGCCAAAAATTATCGAAAATGGCAGCGCGCAAATTAAAAACACAACACTTAAAAGAGCTCCGCCGTGGCTTTGCAAAATTGGAGAGAAAATCACCAGTGCAAAAAATCCGTACGCAACCGATGGAATCGCCGCAAGCAACTCTACGACAGGTTTGAAGATTTGGGATACCGAAGGCTTTACGATTTCATTTAGGCATACCGCAACTATAATTCCCAATGGCACCGCTACAAGGCAGGCCCCGAAAGTGACCATTATTGTTCCGTAGAATATGGCCAAGGCGCCGAAGTGCGGATTGTCGGAATTTGACGGAGACCAATTTGTGCTTGTGAAGAACTCCTTCACGTATCCCAAGTTTTCAAAAAAAGGCAGGGCCTCTTTTGCTATAAAAAACAGTATAAAAACTATCGCCACAGTCGGAATCGCGGTGACAGTAAATAGCGCAGCCCGCCCCAAGCGCTCGGAAAGCGAGCGGAAGAAGCTGTTGTGCCTATCCATTATAAGCGGATTTTTTTTATCGTTTTTCATATTAAAAGAGACCTGCCTTAGCCCTATATATACATTCTAACAACAAACCCTAAATCTATTCGCAGACCGGGATAAAACCTAAATCAGATATAATTTCCCTACCTTCCTTTGACAGATGCAAAGTTGTGAAATTATATATGTTTCCACCCATCTTAGGATAGCCGTTTGTGAACATGAAAAGCGGCCTTGAAATGGGATATTTGCCGGTAGAAATATTCTTTGCGCTAGGCAGAATTCCGTCGATTGAAAGCGGCTTTACCGTGCTGTCTGCAAAGCCCAAGCCAACGTAGGCTATCGCGCCCTTCGTCGAGTTTACGCGCGTTCTGGCCTGCCCGTTTGAACCGACGTACTCGGCCTCCTTGGTAACGGGCTTTTTCTGCAGGACCAATTCGTTGAAAGTCTCGTAAGTTCCGCTGTTTGTATCGCGCGAGACTATTACGATCTTCATATCGTCGCCACCAAGCTCCTTCCAGTTTGTAATCTTGCCCTGGTATATGTCTGAGACCTGCTGCAAGGTCAGCGCGCTAACCTTGTTTTCTGGGTTTACTATGACTGCCAGCCCGTCGTATGCCACGACGTGCGCCACGGGCAAAACTCCCTTTTCAATGCAGCTTTTAAACTCGCTTGCCTTCATAAAGCGCGAGAGATTTGCAATGTTGCAGGCTCCGTTCATGAGGCTCTTTACGCCGTTGCCGCTGCCGGATTCGCTTATTGTTATATTTACATCCGGATTGGTCTCCTTGTAAAAGTCGGCGAAGGACTTGGCAATCGGGCCCACTGTCGTGGAACCGTCTATTACTATTTTTTCCTCGGCAAAGGCGCACGATAGCGCGCCAAGTACCGCTATTAGTGATATTCTCTTTATGCTGTTTAGTATTCTTAATTTCATAAAAATTTTCCTTTTAAATTAGAGTTTTTAGAAGAGTATTTGCATCTGCGCTCTCACAGTATTCGACTCCGCAAAGTTGGATGCCGACTTGTTTGAGGGCGTTCCGTTAAACTGGGCCCACTCGTAGCCAAGCTGGAACTTCACGCTGTCGTCCATGATGTACCAATTCACGCCCGCATAGACGCTTTGAGCGGCGTAGAAGGAAGAGTAGCCGGGGGCGTTGTTTGCGTTTCTTATTCCGTCGCTTACCGACACTCCGCGCCCATCGGTGTCGAGCCATGAGTAGCGGACTGTGGGCCCGATTTTTCCCCATTCGCCTATATCAAACCTATATTCGATACCGACGTTAACACCCATGGGAGTAGCATCTTCCGTGCGGGTGATGTCACCGTTTTCAATTCCTGAAATCAGAAATTCGCCCCAGATATTGAATCCGTAGAGATTTGCCGTAACGTAAGGATTCAAGCCCCAAACTGAACCTCCGCTAACATTCGTGCTGGTAGTGTCGGGAGAATATCCGAAATTCACTCCTATCTTGAATGAAATGTCCTCTTCTATGCTTCCAGAATACGCTACATTGGCCCAGTAGGCGAGAGTATTGTCCGCAGAGCTCGGAATTTCGGTCGGATTGTCATTATAGGGACTTGTGACGGCCGCGCCGTACTCCAACCCCTCTATCTCGTCTATCTTTCCATTCCAAAATATGCCGGTATGGCGAGCTCCAAAGCCGAGGCGCCTACCATTATTGCCCTCCGTCCAGTAGCGAGTTGCCAAGGAACGCTCCACGGAAAGAAGCTTGGAAGCCGAAGTGTTTTCCTCAAATCCGAAATTTACCTTTTTATAGCCTATGTCAAGCTTACCGTGAAGAAGCTCCCAATCTATGGCCTTCGTAATATAGGCATTTTCCAGATAATTCTTGTCATCTCCCGATCTTCCGAAGTCTGCAACGACCGTTCCCGACCAGCCAGAACCCAAATTGGCCTCGGCTCCCAAAAACAGTCTTCGCATTATGAAGTCGTTTTTTGACACTGCGTGCGATGTTCCGGCGGCGCCAAAGCCCTCTACGTTTATATTCTCGTATTGGGTTTGAACGCGCCCGGTAATTTTTATACCTTTGACGTTTTTGTCTTTCGCGACAATCTTTACATTGCCTTTTGAAAGCTTCGACGCCTCCTCCTTCGTAATCACTCCCTTGCTTACCAGCAGATCCAAAGTTGCCTTGTCCTGCGCGTTTGAATAGAGCGCGGCAAGCGAGAGAAGAGCCGCCGCGATGACCGTTGTTGTACTTGATATTTTCATACACTTATTTTTAAGTTAGTTCGCCGAAATGAATCTCATTTTCGACGAGCCGATTCTCTCAAAGTTTTATTAGGTTTTTATTCAAACATTGTTAGCCTTGAGCTAAGTTTTCGTTAGACTATTCCATAAAATTGTTAGCGTTTTATTAGCCTGAAATTAGAAGTTTATTAGATGCTTTATTCGCGTTGACGCCCGCCGATTTAAGTGCAGTATCAGCCCTGCTAACAAAATCTGATAAATGAAATCAAACACCAAAAGAACCTCCGAGATCTTCACGCGCATATTCGCGTGGAGCTTCGCGGCCAGCGCCATAATCATATTGCTTTTCGCAGTATTTACCTACGCGATATTAGAGAGCGTCCACAAGAAAAACATAGAAAATCTGCTCTCGACCTCCGCGGAATTTCTCGCCTCAAACATTGGCGGGCTCTCAAATTCAGAAAAGCTCGAAAATTTTCAAGACTCGCTAAAGAACACAAATATAAGGGCAAGTATTATAAGCGAGAGCGGAAAGGTCGTATTCGATACCGATGCGGACCCTGTTGATATGCTAAACCACTCAAACCGCTCGGAAATTAAGCAGGCTTTCGCCGGCAAGAAGACATTCGTGAAGCGCTATTCCGACACTCTCAAATCCCGCATGATTTACTATTGCCGCCCCGCAGTGCAGAAGGCCGACGGAACGTACAAATACTGCGTAAGGCTTGCAATGCCTATGGAGAGAATAACTTTTGCAAAAAAGCTCTTGGCAGCACAGGTCCTTGCAATAACTATAGTGGCGATATTTGTTTCGCTTTTAATATCATATCTCTTCGCAGGGCGCGTCTCAACCCCGATAAGGGCCATAACAAACTCTGCAAAGGAGCTTGCCAAGGGCAATTTTGACACGCACGTCGCAAGCTCTGACGTGCGCGAGATTGCGGAATTGGGAGACTCAATATCAAAAATGGCAATGGAGCTAAAGGCGCGCATAAATTCTCTAAACAAGCGCAATTGCGAGCTGGACGAAATCTTTGAGCACATGTCCGAACCCGTATTCATATGCGCAAAAGACGGCACACTGAGAAGATACAACCAGGCGGCGGCAAAGCTATTCAAAATAAAAGAAGGGCAATTTAAGCCAAGGTACGACGCAATTTTGCGCGAACATAAACTCATCGAAATAATCTCAAAGACATTTTCCTCGGACACTGACTTAAAGGACGAAATAGAATTTCAAGATGCAAAGGAAAGTACGTTTGCGATTGTCGGAGTGAAGTTGCCATACGAATTTACAACGCCGCGCGCTCTGTTTGTGATGCACGACATCTCCTACATATCTCAGAACGAAAAGCTGCGCCGCGAGTTTGTAAACGACGTATCGCACGAGTTAAAGACGCCTATAACCGCCATAAAGATGGCCTCCGAAACACTGAAGTCATTCGATGAAAACGAGGATTCTAAGCGATTCTTAAAAATAATCGATAAGGAGACCGACAGGCTGACCTGCCTTGTAAACGATATGCTCTTGCTTTCAAAAATCGAATTTTGCGAAAGCTACGGGGCTGAAAATTTCCAAAAGTTTAATCTTAAAAGTGCGATAGAAGAGGCTGTCTCAATAAATGAAAACGACGCAAAAATTATGGGAGACACCATAGCCGTAAGCTGCCCCGGCGATTTGGAATTTAATGGGGATTTCACGCTAATAAGACTTGCGGTGAGCAATCTGATTGCAAATGCGATAAAGTACGGGCTTGAGAACTGCAAAATTGCAGTGCATGCGTCCAGAATCGACAAAGACAGTGTAAATATATCGGTCTCAGATACGGGGGTTGGAATATCTAGCGAGCACATAAACAGAATTTTTGAGAGGTTTTACAGGGTCGACAAGGGGCGCTCGCGCGCGTTGGGCGGCACCGGACTTGGGCTTGCAATTGTAAAGCATGTGTGCATACTCCACTCCGGTAGCGTTTCTGTCGACAGCATAGTCGGCAAGGGATCAACCTTTACTATGCACTTGAAGGGCTAATTGTTATGAGCGATAAAAAAATCTTAATTGTGGAGGACGAAGACAGCATTGCCGAACTCATAGAGTTTAACGTCCAAAAGAACGGCTTTAAGACTGCCCGCACCGACTCTGCGGAAAAGGCTCTAAAAATCCTTGAAAATGGCGACTGCGACTTAATATTGCTGGATCTAATGCTTGCCGGAATGGACGGCTTGGACTTCTGCAAAATCTTCAGGCAAGATAAGAGTCTAAAGCAAATCCCCATAATAATACTCACAGCCCGCTCCGAAGATGCAGACATAGTAAGCGGACTCGAATTTGGGGCAAACGACTACATAACAAAACCCTTTAGCCCCAGAGTCCTCATCGCCAGAATAAAGGCACAGTTGCGCGACTCCTCTTACAGCTCGGAAAAATCTCAAATAATAAAGAGAGGCGGAATAGAGCTTAACAAGGAATTTCACGAAGTTAAGATAGGCGACAGGCGCCTTGAGCTCACGGCAAACGAATTTTCAATTCTCGAACTATTTTTGGAAAATCCGGGCAAGGTTTACTCGCGCGATGCAATAATTACAAACGTGCATGGCGACGGCTATCCGGTTACCGACAGATCAATAGACGTTGCCATAGTAAACTTGAGAAAAAAGCTTGAGGGCAAGGCAAAGCTAATAGAAACCGTGCGCGGCGTAGGTTACAGATTTAAGCAGGATTGAAATTGTAAAAATCTAAAAATCGCAAACAAAAAACCCGCCCAAACAGGCGGGTTTTAATATTTAAAATCGGCGCGCCTTAACTAGCTGCGCGAGATTGTGACAAGAACCCTTATTACTTCCTTCTCGCGCCCCTTAAATTTTGAGCGTATCTCGACAAAGTTACCGTCTGCATCCAGAGGGTTTTTAACTTTACTTGCAGGAGCTCCCATTCCTATTCCGTCGGAATTTCCGGGATTGTCCGCAAATATGGTAGTCTTATTCTGAGCCTCTCTGAGCGAACCTATCTCCTTTTTCGGGCGGGCTATTTGAAAGCAATACGGCTTTCCCAATTCTGCTATAACGCCTTTTTTAGTCGGCATTTCTATGTATTCGAGGTCCAAACAGGAATTCATTGTATTGTTGTTGTTGTTGCCCTCGGTTCCAACCCAGCCAAGGATGCGGCATATTGCGTAGTCGAAGTCAAACTTGACCTTGTCTTTTGCTACCTTTTCTATGGCTACTTGCGTGAAGGTTCCAAAGGGATACGAACCGTCTGTGGCAACAGGTATGGCAAGAAGCTTGTCGTAGTACTCCTTAATATCGTCGTCTATCTCCTTAACAAGTTCCGCCCTCACATTTAAATTGCGCTTGGAACGCTCAAATTCCTGCTTAAACTTTTCGTAATCCGACTTTGCCTTTGAATAGGCCTCCACAAATCTGTAATTCTTTGTCGGGGGCCTCATTGAGCCGTCATTTTTTGAAGTTCTGACAGACGAGCGGCCGCGCGAGGACTTATTTACCTGCTCGCGCTCTTTTGAGCTTAGTTTAAGTTCGAGATTTTTCATATTCATCTCCAACTTAAGGAGCTTCTCCTCCAACTTCTCCTCGTCTGGAACCTTTAGCTTTTCCTCCATTTCCTGATTCAGCTTCTCCTTGTACTCCTTTTCGACCAAGCTTATGGGCTTTAGACCTATGCCGCCAAAACCTATGGTATTTATGCTGCCCTCAAAACCCTTCATCTGAGAGCTCCCCTCCTCTATCATGAAGGTGGCATCGGGATATGTGGTTTTGTCGGCTATGGTTTTGACTGTAACTTTGTAGTACTGTGCAAAAGATAGTGAAGCACTGAATAAGGCAATTAGAAATGCAATTTTTTTTCCCATCATTTACAAAAGAATTAAATAGTTAATATTTCCTTAGAGATTAAAAAACCCGCATGCGCGATAGCGTGCATACGGGTCCATGCTAAAAAGTTCAAATACACAAAGAGTGCGCAGACTTTAGCAAGCCCACAGACGCTTCTTGTGACGATTGGACTTGGAGCGCTTGCTACGCTTGTGCTTGTTCATCTTTAGACGACGTTTTTTCTTAAGATTTCCCATATTCTGAATTAGATTTCTTTGTGATTTAAATTGAACCAGAATCTACTTTTTTAAGCTTTTGTAAAGCTTTTTTTTTACTTCGCACCCTTAGGCAGAATTTTTACGCGGTAAAACTTTGCGCCCTTCAAAAATTCGTCGCTTGCATCCTTCACGTCGCCGAGCGTAATTTCCGAATAGCCATTTTCAAAAGTCCTTGCCACTTCGCGCCTTGCAGGATCTGCCTGATAGAGCGGCAAAACAGAGTTCGCCCAGTAGGCGTTCAGCCTGCGCACTTTTTCAACCTGCTTTAAAATTGGCTCTTTGGCGCGCAAAAATTCGTCCTCACTGATGCCGTCTGCAACTTTCTTTGCGGATTTTTCTATGTAATCCAAGACCTCGGCGTTGAATTCGGGCGCGGTGTCGCAAATCGCGGAAATCACGCCGTAATTGAAGTCGCGGCTGGAGTTATTGTAGGCGTATGGGCTGTAGACTTTACCCTGCTTTTCGCGGACGGATTTCCTCAATTCGTCGCTTAAAATTGCGCCGAGAATGTTCGCCGCCCGCATCTTTTTTATCTGCGTTCTATCGCAAGTGGGCCAGATGGCTATCGCGAGGCTTTTGGCGTCGTTTTTGTTGTCGAGATATATGACTTTCTCGGCCTCCTTGCTAAGCTCCACACTGCGCTTGGCGGAGTAGTCGGGCCTTGAGGCCGCGCGCTCGGGCATGGTGCCGAAATACTCGCCGAGCCACTTTAAGACCTCATCCTCGTCAAAGTCGCCCACAACTGAAACCTCTATGTAGGAATTTTTCATTATGGGCTCGAGCCACTCCCTCAAGTCGCCCATTGAAAATTTCTCGACTTCGGACTTTGCCGGGAAGGCCAAAAGCGGATTGCCGCTCGTAAGCCAGCCGTCTATCTTTGCCGCTGCGGCCTCGGGAACCGTTTCAACTTGGCGATACTTTGTTTCGATTAGCTTTTCAATATAGTTTAGAGCCTCGCTTCTAAAGCCCGGAGCGCGCATAAAAGTTGCCAACATCTTGAGGCTATCTTGCAGATTTTTCGTATTTGTAAGGCAGGTGAATGAAAAGTTGTCGCCCTCCATTGCAAAATTTAAGTTCATCTGCTTATCGGACTTTGCCACGTTTATTTCATCGTAGCTTTGCATTTTTGTGCCTCCCAAAAGGGCGCCGATTGCGATTTGCCCTATTGCCTCGCGCCCCTCGGGCAGATCGTACTTTCCGCCTCCGAACGACACGCTTACGACAACCTCGTCCTTGGCAAAATCCGTAGTTTTTAGATTTGCCCTGACGTTGTTTTTGTAGGCAACTTGCCTTATGTCAAGCTCGTCGCGAAAGTCCTTAACTACCTCAAACTTCCCGGAGAAATCGGCGTACTTTAACTCGCTTGCACTCAGGGGAGCCGAAATTTCGCCGGACTTCTGAAGCGCTTTAACAGTCTCATCAAACAGCGCTTGAGCATTGAATTTAGAACCTTGGCTATCCACATCGACCAGCCTTGCAAACACGGCGGAAGTCTCCGCAAACTCCCTGAACATTGCAGTGGCAAGCTTCGCGTCAAAGCCCTCAAACGCAAGCTTTGCCAACTTTAAATCCTGTTCCGGAGAAGTGTAGGCGTCAGCAACTGAAAGGGCGTTTGATATTGCGTCGCTTATCGCCGCCGACTGCCTTGTCGATTTTGATTTTACCTCGCTTTCAAGCGTGCTTAGTATATCGCTTTCGGCCTTCTGAAGCTCCCAATCGCCAAAGCCGTTTTTCATTATGCCAAGGTACATTTTTAGCGTTTCTCTAAGGGCCTCTTCGGCATGTCCGGCATTTGCGCGAGTTGCTATTGTAAAAATTTCCGCATATTTTTCAAAGTCTCCAAAATCCGCGTAGGCGCTGGAAAACTTGGTCTTGCTGTCGGACTTTAGAGAATCGAATCGCAAATTTATAATGCGCGATATTGCGTACATTCTGAAGTCTCGCACGCGCCTTTCTATGCTGTCGAACTTGAATTTTGGCTTGTTTACAAGGTAAATTCCGGCGCTGGAATCGCGGGCGTCGGCATCAAAGTATTCGCTTACAGAAACCTCGCGAGGGCTCTTTGAGGCCGGATCGAAATACTCGCCCGGAAGCTCCGCCTCCGCAACTTGCGCATCGGCTTTTATTTCGGAAAAATACTTCCTTGCCTCCGCTAAGATTTTGTCGGCATCGACATCGCCCACAACTATTAGAGCCATGTTTTCGGGCCTGTAATTTGCCTTGTAGAAATTCAAAAACTCGCTGCGCGGGGCGGTCTCAATTATCTTTTCCTCACCTATGGGCAGACGCTTCGATAGCTTAGAGTCCGAAAAGAGCTCCTTTATAAGTCCAACCGATGCCCTGTACGCGGCGGTGTCGCGCGACTTTTTTTCAGCTAAAATCACCCCGCGCTCCCTGTCAATTTCCGACTGCTCAAAAGCAATAGTTGAGGCATAGTCGCTTAGAAGCTTCAAGCCGTCGTCTATAAGCGCCATGGAATTTTCGGGCATATCTATCTTTAAATGACGTGTGGGCGTTTGTGTCGGCACCGAAAGCCATTCCCAACCTCTGAAAATATTCGACCATCTCTCCCTTTGGGAAATTCTTTGTGCCGTTGAAGGCCATGTGCTCGACAAAGTGAGCTATGCCCTGCTGAGAATCGCTTTCGCTAAAAGAGCCGCGCCGCACCAAAAGGCGCATAGAAACCCTGTTCGGCGGTTCTGTATTCTTGTAAACGGCTATCGTAAAACCGTTTGCCAGAGTTTCCAACTTCAAATTAGCGTCGTTTTCGACCTTTTCGCTCATATTGGCAATATCTTTCGTTAAATTTGTGTCGCTTTGCCCGGCGTTTAGATTTGCTAAAGGGCAAAGTATTAAAGCGCAAAGCGCAAGTTTTATTAAGGCTCTCATATTTTTTTATTTTTTAAAGACCCAGAAAATACAATCATCGGAAAACTCCAAAACGCTTTGGGATTCTGCGGATATATCGCGGCGCCTGGCCTCGAAAACTTTTGAAAAACCCGCCGCCCTCAGGTCGGACTCCACCTCGCTGCGGCTAGGGGAATGGATAAAAAGCTCCCCCCTATCGTCTCGATACCTTATATCGCCAAACTCTTCTAACTCCGGATTTTGCAAGCCGCTGTCCCAGCGCTTGCGCTCATCGCGCCAGTAGTGGGCATTTTTAGGGGCATCTCTATCGTGGGTTGTGAATGCAAAGCAAGAGCCGTCTCTGAGAACTCTCCAAATCTCGCGCAGAGCCTTTAGGCGCATTTGCCTGCGCGGAATCTGCATAAGCCCATTAAAGCCGAATATCGCAGCGTCAAAACTTGAATCGGGAAAATCGAGGCTGCAGGCGTCTTGGACTAAAAAGCGAACTTTGCTGTTAAAATCAAGAGCTAGGTTCTTTGCAATGTCTATCATATCCGGCGACAAATCGCTGGCCGTAATATTTGAAAAGCCCAACTTTTCCAGATTCAGTGCAATGCGCCCAGCGCCGCAGCCCAACTCCAAAAGAGCTGCATTTTTGTCAAAAAACTTTTCAAACACCGCGCGTTCGGAGGCCCACAAGCCAACGTTTGATACGGCCCTAGCGTAATCAAAAACGACATCCGGCAGCGAAAAGTACGCCTTTACCTTTTCCGAATTCATCCGTATAATGGACAGACAAGTACGCGCTTTGTTTTAGGAAATCAAACTTATTGTAAAAATATATTTGCCGCGGCAAAAAAATTAACGCTTCAAGACTAAGGCAACTATCTTAAAAGTAAAACTAGAAAACGGTTCGAAATAATTCTATTGTCCCCCATTTCGCCCGCAATTTATCTTTGACGCTTTCCCTTATCTTAAGACCAACGCGCCTTTGCAAATTTGCAGAAACAATAATAAAGCAAAGCCCATACAGAAGGGGTAAATTTCTTCCTACGCATCTTTATGACTAAGATTAAAACTATTTTAAATATATAAATGCGCTTTGAAAAATTTAAGCGAACAAAAAATATTGGAAGAAAGCTCTAAACTCGCAAAAACTATTGCCCTGAGAGAACCTGCAAATGGTAAAATTACAAAATCTCATAACAGAAATTTAAAAGATAAATAAATAATTTATATATTTATTTTTAATCCATACAAACATTGACAGACAGCCATTGGCAATCTAGCATTCTAAATTATGAATATTATAGAAAACCACGTTTGGGGCTTCGACATGGGCAAGGGCTCGCTCGGCGAAGCTGTTAGAATCGGAGATGAATTTAGACATGTCCAGTCGCTAATAATTGATAAGGACTTTGCGGAAATAAAAACGGCTGCGGGGCTCAGAAGGCAGATGCGCACTCGCAAGGCGCACCACGCGCGCGAAAAATGGTTGGAAAAGTGCCTTGCCGATTGCGGGATAGAAATTTTAAAGCGCCGCAAAGTAGATATTGTCGACGGCAAATGGACGCTCGTTTCAAAGGGGGATTCTAGGCTTGAAAAGGAATTTCCCGCATACGGCGAGAATGTATGCTACAACTCGATAGCCCTTCGCTGCAAACTCTTGCTCGGCGAAAAGCTCGAAAGCTGGCAAGTCTTTAAGGCGCTCAATTCCGCCATTCAAAACCGCGGCTACGACGAAAATCTGCCGTGGAAAGAGGGAGATACAACTAAAAAGAAAGACGACGATAGCGACTACGCCGAAAAGCTAAAGATGTACGAGCGCGAAAAAGACGAGATGCTTCTAAACCTCCCCGACTTAAACGAGCGCTCCGATTTCGACTATCCCTGCTTTTTTAAAGCCTTTAAGATTGGTATTTGGTCGCCCGAAAATCCGCGCAAAGTCGAGCTTAGAATCACAAATCAAGCGCAAAAGGCAAAGGGTTATGTCATACCGCGCAAGTGCGTGGAGGAGGAATTTGTAAGGCTAGTTGAGATGGCCTCGCTTCAGTATCCCAAACTGAAGGGCAAGGCGATGTTTATCCTCTACGGAATTTCGGAAACTCCCTACGCCTCGCTCTACGAGCCCTTGCGAGAGAAGTTTAACTTAAAGCGCGGTGCCGAGACCGACTGGACGGCGCTAGGGCAAAAGATACCGCGCTTTGACAATAGAATTATAGACAAGTGCAAGTTAATCCCGCGCCTGAACGTCTGCAAAATTAAGCCGCTTAATGAGGCTAAGGCAGACGAGGATTTTCTGCACTACGACATCACTCTTGCGCTAAAGCTTTTAAATTTGCGCTTCTTTAGAAATTCCTCGATAGAGTCGCTTTGCTTTGAAGATTTCAAAAAGCTATTCGAGGTAGGGAGGAAAAACAAATACAAAATTTCAAAGACAAATCTAAAGAAATTTTTTAAGTCTATAAGCGCGGAAGTTTTGAGCGAAGACCAATCGCAAATAGAGGCTCCGCGAGCAAGCGGCAGAGCGTCATTCTCTAGACCTGCCATGAAGATTTTAAGAGAGTTAATATTTTCCGGAAAATCTCCTGCAGAATTTTACGAAGAAAAGCTTGCGGAAATTTCAAATACAGACCCCAACAAGGGGCTCATTGACGGAGACCTCGACTTCATAAAGCTCATGGGCGACTGCCCTTGGGGCGGAATTTTCATACCCGATGTCGAGACCTACAACTACGCAAGGCAGATAGACGCAAGCGCCGACGAGCGCATAAATAAACTTATCGGCGAGCAGAACGACCCCATAGTGCGCCACCGCCTGAGCTTCTTTTACGAAAGGCTAAAGAGCTTATCGCAGGAATTCGGCACGCCCGATAAAATCGTCTTGGAGTTTGTGCGCGAAGACTTCATGGGCGAGAAGGCAAAGAAAGAAATGAATAAGGCCATAAAAGAGCGCTTTGCGGAAAAGCTCGACTTGGCAAAGAAGCTCGATGAGAGCGGCTACAAGGGCAACAAAATGCTCTTAAAGCTTGAGCTTCTGCAAAAGCAGGGGGGGCAGTGCATCTATACGGGGCTTCCATTGCAGACCTCCGACTTACCGAATTTGGAAATAGAACACATCGTGCCTAGAAGCCGAGGCGGCCCCGACGCCCAATACAACTACGCCTTAACGACGGAATCTATAAATAAGCAAAAGGCTGACAGAACTCCATTTGAATGGCTCTCCGCCGACAAGGCCAAGTGGCAGGAGTACTGCGCGCGCGTGCGCTCCAGAGCCAAAGAACTCGGCAAAAAGCGCTGCGAGCTTCTATTAAAAGAAAACGCCGAAGAGCTTGTGGAAAAATACACAGCCCTTGCCGAAACCGCTTGGATTTCGAAACTTGCGCAGCGCATAGCCTGCCTATTCTTCGGCTTTCAGTTTGGCGGCAATAGCGGCACAAAGCGGGTGTTTACTGTATCGGGCAACACTACTTCAAGAATAAGGGGCACATTCGGGCTAAATAGAATTTTGCATAGCGACGATAGCGACCGCGAAAATATGTCGGAATTCGACTTTGTAAAACTATCTAAAGAGCTCGAAGAAAAGAATAGGAAAAACAAAAAGCACCACGCCTTAGATGCCATGTGCCTGTGCTTTGCGCCGACGGCAAGAGATGTAAAGAAAGTCGATTTCAAGACGCTTTTACCTAAAAAAATATCGGAAAGCGCGCCCGAATACTTCAAAGGTTACTTAGATAAAATAGTGCCAAACGAAGTTGCGCCCAAGAAGCCGCGGCTAGAAGACAGTATATATTCACTGCGCAAAATTCAGGGCAAAAACTGCATAGTAAAGAAGTTTAATCTCGTGGACTTGGCGAAGAAAAAAGTTAATCAGAAATCCGTGTACGACTTAAATGCAATAGCGAAGCTTTTGGAGGAAAAGCCAAAGAAAATTCCGCCGATTATAAACCCCGTAATAAGAAAGCTAATAAAGGACTTTGTCGCGACAAATCCGAGCGAGCAAGAGTGGAAAGATTGGTGCGAGAACCTTCGCATACCGTCTAAAAATGGCGAAGGCTCTAGAGTAATCCGCGTGCTAGTCTATGTGGGAGAACCCGACGAATACAAAGACCTATCAAAAGACGGCTGCGGCGCCTACCGCAAGGGCGACGCCCACAAGGGGCAAATCATCTGGCAGACCAAGAGCGGCAAATATAAGGTTGCGCCCATATACGTGCACGCCTCAAAGAGGCGCATACTTGAGGCGCTAAAAAATAATCCGGATTTTGAAAAAGTTGCGGGCGAATTCAGGAGCCACTGCCTTGTAAAGCTGGATAAACCTGCCGTAAACGATAAAGGCGAGGAACTTCTTGCCGATGGTATCTATATGCTAAATACGATTATGACGGCAGGAAAAGCTATCCTAACTAATCCGAATGGAATAAAAGCACCTGAAATCAACATAAACTACCTAATGCGAGCCGGCATGAGGCGAATAAAAATGGACTATTAAAATGAGCTATCACATCTTGCACATCACAGACTACGGTTGCAAACTCACAAAGGAGCGCGGGCTCTTGGTGTGCAAGAAAGATGGCGCACTCTTAGGTAAAATCGCCTTGGAAGATTTGCGGGCAGTTGTGCTAATAAACGAGGCAAACTCTATTAGCGGCGCTTTGCTTTCGGAGCTTACTGGTAGAGATGCCGTAGTCATACACTGCAAAAATTTTAAGCCCGTTGGCATAACGCTTCCAAATATGAGAACTTACGACGCAAAAGTAGTGCTAAATCAGGCGGCTGGCAATAAGAATCTAAATTCCGCAATTTGGAACAGGCTCTTATTGGCAAAGATTGAAAATAGCGCAGAA